>JAUQQG010000053.1 GCA_030550015.1 bacterium
CTCATCGGCTTCCTGGTCATGCAGCGCGTTGGCGCGGAAGTGTCCCTCCCGCTCCTTCCGATGCGCTGGAACCTGGGGTGGGCATACCCGGCGTTCGCTGCCTGCTACCTTCTGGGGTTTACGAACGGGACGAACCTCACCGACGGGCTGGACGGGCTTGCGGGCGGGGTTGCGGCGCTGGCGAGTGGGGCCTACATCGTCATTGCCTGGAGGATGGGGTATCCTCAGGTCGCTGTGGCAAGCGCAGCCCTCGCCGGCGCATGTTTGGCCTTCCTGTGGTACAACCGGTTCCCTGCGCGGGTGTTTATGGGGGATGTGGGGTCGAATGCGATCGGTGCCGCCCTCGCAACCATCGCAATGGTTACGAAGACGGAGCTCCTCCTCGTGGTCGTCGGGGGCGTCTTTGTGGCCGAGGCGCTCTCGGTGATCCTCCAGGTTGCCTATTTCAAGGCAACTGGAGGGAAACGGATCTTCCGGATGAGCCCGCTCCACCATCATTTTGAGCTCGGGGGACTGGCGGAGCCGCAAGTGGTTCGCCGGTTCTGGGGAGCTGGAGCGCTTCTCGCCTTGATTGGAGTGGCGATGACAGGCTCGTAGGCTGCGGAGGTACCATTGTACGAACGGTTTGGTGGGAAAAACATCCATGTAGTAGGGATCTCCGGCGCTGAGGGATCTAGCGTCGTGGACTTCCTCCTGGCGTCTGGGGTCAAAAGCCTCACCGCCCACGACTTCCTCAGTGGGGAGGCTTTCGCCGAGAGCTTCCGCTACCACCATGCCTGGATGTCCCCTGCGCAACAAGAGGAAGCGCTGGCGCGGCTATTGGGCTACCCTATCTCCTACCGTCTGGGGGAGGAGTACCTCCGGGACATTTACGAAGCAGACCTCATCTTTCTTCCCCAGGGGTGGTTCCGCTACCCCCAGAACGCCCCTCTCCACGAGGCGAGACGCCTGGGGATCCCCACAAGCAGCATGATCCGGCTGTTCTTCGAGGTTTGCCCGTGCCCCATCATCGGTGTCACGGGGACCAACGGCAAGTACACCACGGCATTCCTTGTCTACCAGATGCTTCTCCACTCCGGCTTCCGGGCCTTCTTCAGCGGGAACGACAGGACCCATGAGCCCATCCTGTATCGGGTCCACGAGCTGACCCCTGATGCATGGCTTGTCCTGGAAGTAAGCAACCGCCAGCTCCTGGACCTCCCCTATAGCCCGCATATCGCTGTCCTTACAAACATTGCCCCCCACCACCTTGACGACCACGGTTCGATGGAGGCATATGCCGCGGTCAAGGAGACCATCTTCCGCTCCCAGGGTCAGGGGGATTTCGCTATCCTTAACGCCGACAACCCCTATACCCAGGAGATGATCCCCCGCTGTACAGCCCAGGTCTTTCCTTTCAGCCGCCTGCAAAGGCTTCCTCGCGGTGCTTACCTGGATGGGGAGGAACTTGTCCTGGCAAACGGGGAGAAGTGCCGCATCCTCTCCCTCGAGGAGCTACAGGTCCGCTGGACCCACTTCATCGAAAATGCGCTCGCTGCGAGCATGGCTGCTTACCTGGCCGGCGCCTCCCTGGAGTCAATCCGCGCAGTCCTGCGCTCCTTTTCTGGCCTGCCCTACCGGATGCATCGGTTCGCGGAGGTGGATGGTGTTCAGTTCTACGAGGACTCCCTCGCCACGAACCCGACTGCTGCAGCAGCAAGCATCTCCTCCCTCCAAGGCCCGCTCCTGGTGATCGCGGGGGGTGTGCGGCCGAGAGCTACCGCGGAGGATTTCGAACCGATGGTCAAGGCCATGGGGGAGGGCCACGTCAAGACCGTGCTCCTCATTGGGAAGACGGCACCTCTGCTGGAGGAGGCGATCTCCGCGCTCCCGCCGGGGACCCGGCCCAAGGTCGTTCTGTGCGGGACGCTGGAACGGGCCGTGGAGGTGGCATGGGAGGAAGCCAGGCCCGGGGATACGGTCCTCCTCTCACCAGGTTGCGAGAGCTTTGACCAGTTCAGGGACTACCGGCAGAGGGGAGATCGCTTCCGCAGCCTCGTCCTGGAGGTGTGTAGGTGAGTTCCTTTTCTTCGCTCAGGACGCGATCGCCAGATTACCTCCTGTTCGGGATCGCCATGATCCTCGCGGGGATCGGGCTCGTGATCATCTACAGCGCCAGCTCGATTGTGGCCATGGAGCAATACCGGGATGCCGCCTACTTCCTGAAGCGCCAGGCTCTCTGGTTACTGGTTTCGGTCGCGGCTTGCCTCCTGGCGATGCGCGTTCCCTACACTCTGTTACGGCGCCTCACCCTGCCACTTCTGGTGCTCTCGGTTGCTGGGCTCCTCCTCGTGTTCGCCCCTGGGATCGGACACACTGCCGGTGGGGCGAGCCGTTGGATCGGATGGGGGCCGGTGCGGTTCCAGCCCGTGGAATTGGCCAAGCTGGCGTTGCTCCTTTACCTTGCTGGATTCCTCGCGGAGCGGGGCCAGGAGGTGCAGAGCTTCACCCGAGGGGTGCTTCCTCCACTCCTTGTGTTTGGAGCGATGGCAGTGCCAGTGGTAGCGCAGCCGAACCTTGGTTCCACGGCAGTGATGGCACTTGTGACGGGGTTGATGCTTTGCCTCGGGGGAGCCCGTCTCTTGCATCTTGGGGTGTTGGGAACCGGAGCTTTAGCTCTGTCCTTCCTATTGATCCTCCAGAGGGAGTACAGCCGGCGCCGCCTCCTTGCTTTCCTGGACCCAGGGGCTGATCCCCGCGGAGCGGGTTATCAGATCATCCAGTCCCTCCTGGGGTTTGGGTCGGGGGGGATCCTTGGCCTGGGGCTAGGGGAGAGCCGCCAGAAGTTCTTCTATCTCCCTGAGCGCCACACGGATTTCATCTTCTCCATCCTGGGAGAGGAGCTGGGGCTCGTCGGTGCCGGAGCGGTCCTGATCCTCTTCCTGGGATTCGTCTACAGGGGGTTCCGCATCGCCCGACTCGCCCCCAACAGGTATGCAAGCCTCCTGGCTGGAGGCATCACTCTGACCATTGGAATCCAGGCACTCCTGAACATTGGGGTCGTGACGGGGGTTCTCCCCATCACAGGCGTTCCCCTGCCCTTCCTCAGTTACGGCGGTTCTTCCCTCCTCATGGCCATGATCGCCGTGGGGATCCTTATGAATATCTCCCAGTACATCCGGCCAGCTCCTCCACTCTGGAAGGGCCGGGGGAGACTGGAAGAGTCGAGCAGTTCCCAGGTTTCAGGTCTTGGAGGTCAGAGAAAGAGAAAAAGCAGAAGGGCGAGGGGAACGCACGAGCGACAACGGGGCAAGGAAGTGTACACCAGGAGATGAGGATCGTCATCACAGGAGGAGGGACAGGGGGACACATCTACCCGGGCCTTGCCATCGCCGAGAGGCTTAGGGAAGAAGGGTGGACAGAGGTCCTGTTCATTGGGGGGGATCGCCTAGAGAGGGAGATCGTCCCCCGGGCAGGGGTCCCGTTCGTCTCGATTCCTGCAGCTCAGCTCCCGCGCAGGCCAGGGCCTGGCGCCATCCTTGCGCTTTTGCGGACAGCGAGAGGAGCCGTGCAGGCGGCACGCCTTTTGAGGAAGATGCGCCCGCACGCTGTCGTAGCTACGGGAGGCTATGCCTCCGCCCCTGTGGCTCTCGCTGCACTCCTTTTGGGAATCCCTCTCTTGCTCCAAGAGCAAAACGCGCTCCCTGGTCTTACCAACAGGCTTGTGGCCCGGTGGGCTGCGCGTATCGCCGTGGCCCACGGGGAGGCAGGGAAGCTCTTTCCCCCAGGGAAGGTGGTGGTGACGGGGATCCCCATACGACCCGCCCTCCTCTTGGGATCGCGGGAGCGGGCGCAAGTAAAGTTTGGCCTTGATCCAGAGAAAGCGACGGTCCTGGTTCTGGGGGGAAGCCAGGGTGCGCAGGTCCTGAACCGGGCGATCCTGGAGGCGCTCCCCTACTTGGACGGGCTCGGGGTCCAAGTCCTCCACCAAACCGGCACGGCGCACATCTGCTGGGTGCGTGAGGAAGCGGAGAGGTTGGGCCAACAAGGCCTCAGCGTTTCTTATGTGCCCTTCCCCTACCTTGAATTGGAGGAGATGGCGGATGCCTATGCGTCCGCCGACCTCGTGGTCTGCCGTGCCGGAGCGACCACCCTGGCTGAAATCACCGCCGTGGGCCTCCCGGCGATCCTGGTCCCCTACCCGTATGCCGCAGAAGGCCACCAGGAGCAGAATGCCAGGATTCTGGAAGAGGCAGGGGGGGCGGTGGTCCTCCTCCAGAACGAGCTCAACGGACCCAGGCTCGCAGGGGAGATCTCCCGGCTTCTTCGGGATCGTTCCCTCTTGCGCGCCATGGCGGATGCCAGCAAGCGTTGCGGCCGTCCCGATGCCACAAGAGAGGTAGTCCATTTGATCCTGGAGTTGGCACGGGGCGGGAGGGACGGAATGGGATGACAAGGAAGGTCGCCGTGCAGGAGAAGATCAATCTGCCCCCCGGGGCATCCATCCACTTCGTGGGTATCGGGGGAGCTGGGATGAGCGCAATCGCACGTCTCCTCCTCGCGTGGGGCTACCGCGTCTCTGGGTCGGACATTCGTGCCTCTGAGGTAACCCGGCGCCTAGAGGCCCTGGGGGCGCGGATCAGCATTGGGCATAGCCCGGAGAACGTGGGGGAGGCCGATCTGGTCGTGGTCTCTAGAGCTATCCCCGCAGGAAACCCCGAGGTCCTCTCCGCATCCTCCCGCGGGATTCCCATCCTCCACCGTGCAGAGGTACTCGCCCGGATCCTCCAGGGAGGGTTCAGCATCGCCGTGACAGGGACCCATGGGAAGACGACAACCGCTGCCATGGTCACGGCAGTTGCCATCGCGTCGGGCCGCGACCCAACGGCGCTCATTGGGGGAGAGGTTCCTGCCTTTGGGGGGAATGCGCGCGTGGGAAGCCTAGAGACCATCATTGCCGAGGTGGACGAGAGCGACGGATCGTTCCTCTACGTCACCCCTTCGGTGGCTGTGATCACCAGTCTCGAAGCCACCGACCACCTCGACACCTATGGTGACCTCCAGACTCTCCAGGACGCGTTCCGCAGGTTCCTCTCCACCGTGGGACCATCTGGGCTCGTAGTGGGGTGCGCGGATAGCCCGGCGGTGCGGGAGCTCCTGGGCGAGATCAAAGCGAGGACCGTGAGCTATGCCCTCCATGCTCCCGCGACCTACACTGCCGCGTCCGTGGTTCTCTCGGGGCGGTCCGCTAGGTTCCTGGCGGTGCGGGAAGGCCGGTCCTTAGGAGAGGTCATCCTCCAGGTTCCAGGGAGGCACAACGTGGTCAACGCCCTGGCAGCGCTTGCAACGTCCCTCGAGCTTGGGAGCTCTTTCCATCAGGCGCGAGAAGGGCTGGCCTCGTTCTCGGGCGTCCGGCGGCGCTTTGAAATCCAGGAGTGCGGGGAGATCCTCGTCGTGGACGACTATGCCCATAATCCAACAAAGGTAAAAGCCGCGCTCCGTACAGCCCGCGAGGGATGGCCAGGGCGCCGCATCATTGCAGTCTTCCAGCCCCACCGCTACAGCCGCACCCGCACCACCTTCGCCCAGTTTGGGCCCGTCTTTGGAGATGCAGATGAGGTCATTATCACAGAGATTTACCCGGCAGACGAGCCTCCTCTCCCGGGGGTGAGTGCTAGGCTTATTGTGGACGCGGTGCAGGCGTACCGCCCCGTTCGGTACTGTCCATCCCTGGCGGAAGCGACAGAGGAAGTGTTGCGCCTCCTGCGGCCCGGGGACCTGATCCTGACCATGGGCGCAGGGGATGTGTGGAAGGTGGCTCGGGGAGTGGCAAACCGATTGTTGGGTATTGGTTCTTCGTCTGTCGTTTCACCCATGAACCCATGAGGAAGAAGCTGGATATCCTGGAGCGAGAGATCCGGGCCATCGCCCGGGATGTGCGGCGGGATGAACCTCTCTCCCGACACGTCTCCTTCCATATTGGGGGACCGGCCGACCTTCTTGTCATCCCCCAGTCGCTGGAGGAGCTTCGCCGGGTGATGGCTTTCCTTTACAAGAAGGTGGAGATCCCTGTGGTTGTGCTGGGCCGAGGGAGCAACGTGCTTATCTCCGACCAGGGCGTCCGGGGCGTTGTGGTCAAGGTCGGGAGGGGGGTAGATGCCATCGCTTTTTCTGGAACATCGGTGGTTGCAGAGGCGGGGGCCTTCCTCCCTACCCTAGCCAACCAGGCTGCAAGCCGCGGCCTGTCCGGATTAGAGTTCTGCGCGGGCATCCCAGCTTCCCTCGGAGGTGCTGTGGTGATGAACGCTGGAGCCCACGGGCACTGCATCGCGGAGGTGGTTCGGAGGGTGCACCTGATCACGCCTTCTGGAGAAGAGGTGGTCGAGGCGGAATCCCTGGGGTTTGGGTACCGCAGGAGCGTCCTGCAAGAGAAGAAGGCTGTTGTGGTCATGGCGGAGCTGGAGCTGGATGCGAGCACACCCGAGGAGGTCCGCGCGCGCACAGAGCGATGGCTTCGTCAACGGAACACTACCCAGCCCATTGGCCCCCCGAGTTCGGGCTGTATCTTCCGGAATCCCCCGGGTGATCACGCGGGCCGCCTGATCGATCTTGCCGGTGCCAAGGGGTTGCAGATCGGCGGGGCGAGGGTCTCGGAGGTCCACGCGAACTACATCCTCAATGTTGGCGGGGCCACTGCTTCCGATGTCCTGGCCCTCATGGAGGAGATCATCCGCCTCGTCCGCAACCAGTTCGGCGTGGTCCTAGAGCCTGAGATCAAGCTTGTAGGCGATTTTTCAGGGTAGGGGGATAAGGTGAGGAGCGAGGAAGGAGTCGCGAAGCGATATCCTGTGCCCCCGTGGATGGCGATGGAAAAGCCTATTCCGCCTGCCTCTTCTTCAGTGGGAAGGGAAAGGGACGAAGAGAGTGCAATGGGCCTCGCCCCAACGGAGGGGAGCGAGTTCGAACATCTCCTCTGGAGGCTTGGGCGCTTCTCCGTTGTCGTGGCGTTGCTCCTCTCCCTCGCATCCCTGCCCTTTTCGAGTTTCTTTGAGGTACGGGAGATCGAGGTGGAAGGGAACCTTCACCTTTCCCGGGAGGAGATTACTGCCCTGGCCAGGGTCCCGAAGGGTGTGAGTATCTTCCAGGTCGACCAGGGGACTCTGTTGGGACAGGTGGCTGCACACCCAAGGATCCGGAGGGCGACGGCCTTTCCTCGTCCACCTCACACCCTCGTCATCCAGGTGGAAGAGCGACGCCCGTTCACCTTGATGGAATACCACGGGCGCACTTGGGTCCTAGACGAGGAGGGCGTGGTGATTGGGCGTGCCGGGGGCAACGAGCTGGCCCCGTCTTTCCCCGTGCGGCTGCAGGTTTCCTTTCTTTCCATTCCTGCGATCGCTCCTGGGAAACCCATCTCCTTGGAGGAGGTGCGTCACGCCTTAGAGATCCTCCACTCCCTCCCAAGGGAGGTAGAAGGAGAGGTAAGGGAACTTGTGGTAACCCGGGAAGGGTTCGTCCTGAGGATGCGCAATGGAATCCGGATCGACCTGGGGGGCTGGAAGGGGATCTCCCTGCGTCTTCACCGTCTCCCGCACGTGTTGCAGGCGGTACGCTCCTTGGAGGTGCCGGTGGAATCTGTGGACCTGCGCTTCGGGGAGACGGTGGTGATCAATCCGCAGGGCAAGCCGTAGGACTGGGGAAAAGGAAGAAGGGAAAATCACGTAGAATAACCCATGGTTCACCCAGCAAGGACTTAAGGGATTGGGAACGGGCCAGGATTCCCAAGGTTCCCGCTGAAACCCTGAAGGGTTTTTGAGAGCCGACGGGAGGTGGGCGTGTGGCGAAGGCGCGGACAGTGGTGGGGCTGGATATAGGAACCACCAAGGTATGCGCCGTTGTGGGCGAGATCGATGAGGACGGAGAGACTCACATTGTAGGTGTGGGAACCGCGCCCTCACGAGGAGTCCGCAAGGGAGTCGTGGTGGACCTGGACAGCACGACCCATGCCATTGAGGAGGCAGTGGAACGGGCAGAGCGCATGGCGGGCACCAAGATCCTCTCTGCGTTCGTGGCAGCCAGCGGTGAACACATCAGCTCTCAGAATACGCGGGGGGTCGTCGCTGTGGCGCGCGGCGACCGCGAGATCGGGGATACTGACGTTGCCCGGGTGATCGAGGCCGCTCGTGTGAGCGCGCTTCCCGCCCAAGACCGGGAGATTATCCATCTCCTCCCCCGCGATTTCATTATCGATGGGCAGGACGGTGTGAAGAACCCAGTAGGAATGTATGGGAGCCGCCTTGAGGTGGAGGCCCACATTGTGACAGGGACGAGCACGCTCCTGGCCAACCTCGTCAAGTGTGTCCAGCGCGCAGGGCTAGAGGTGGAGGAGCTCGTCCTCGAGCCCCTCGCGTCGAGCGAGGCGGTTCTGACCCCCACCGAGAAGGATCTTGGGGTTATCCTCGCAGATATTGGCGGGGGAACGAGTAGCTTGGGGATCTTCCTTGGCGGGGGGCTCTGCCACACGGCAGTGCTCCCGGTGGGGGGGAATCACTTGACCAACGACATCGCCGTTGGCCTGCGCACGCCCATGGCAGAGGCAGAGAAGCTGAAACTCCGACACGGCGCAGCCATGTCGGCCATGGCCGCGGAGGGGGAACTCATCGAAGTCGTGAACGTGGGAAACGCCAAACCGCGCATCCTCCCCAGGCGGATCCTCTGTGAGATTATCGAGCCAAGGCTCGTGGAGATTTTTGACCTGATCAAGGCGCAGATCAAACGGTCCGGGTACGGTGCGTTCCTTGCCGGTGGGATCGTCCTCACGGGAGGGACAGCTCTCTTGGAAGGGATCTCCGAGCTCGCGTCTCGAGAGCTCGATATGCCCGCGCGAGTAGGGGTGCCTGGGAACGTGATCGGCCTCATTGATGCCGTAAATAGCCCGATCTATGCGACAGGCGTTGGCCTCGTTCTGTATGGGGCGAGGACGCAGAGAATCGGGCGGGTGAGCCGCACAGCCATCCGTGGCAGCGTCTGGGTGCGCCTTCGGAATTGGTTGCGGGAGTTCTTCCAAGTCGGCTAATACCTCATGCACTGAGGAGTAAGCAGTGAGGAGTAAGAGAGCAGGAGACCACGCGGTAGACATGAACATTGCAGAAGGGTCTTTACTCCTCACTTCTCACTGCTCCCTCTTCAAGGATCACGGTTGGGAGCAGCTCAGCTTGTTGGCCCCGGAAGGGGATGCAGAGAATTCTCTCTACAAGGGAGGCGAGGAGATGATCCATCCGGAGCATGATCTCGGCCGGTATGCCACGATTAAGGTCGTAGGGGTAGGGGGCGGTGGGAGCAACGCGGTGAACCGGATGATCCACGCAGGACTGCGTGGGGTCGAGTTCATCGCCGTCAACACAGATGCTCAGGCCCTTGCTCTCTCGAACGCCGACCGGAAGATCCACATTGGAGCCAAAATCACCAAAGGTCTTGGGGCTGGTGGGGATCCGGCGATCGGTAGGCAGGCCGCTGAGGAGAGTCGAGATGAACTCTATGAGGTCCTCCAAGGTTCTGACATGGTCTTCATCACCTGCGGCATGGGTGGGGGTACAGGGACGGGGGGCGCTCCGGTGATCGCCGCGATCGCTCGAGAAGTGGGAGCGCTCACCATTGGCGTCGTCACGAAACCGTTCACCTTTGAGGGTCGGCGGCGTATGACCACAGCGGAGGAGGGGATCCGGGCACTCAAACAGCAGGTGAACACCCTCATTACCATCCCCAACGACCGGTTGCTCCAGATTGTGGACAAGTCGGTGACCATGATCGAAGCCTTCCGGGTCGCCGATGACGTGCTCCGCCAGGGCGTCCAGGGCATTGCAGACTTGATCACCGTGCCCGGCCTGATCAACCTGGACTTCGCGGATGTGCGCACGGTGATGGCCGAGGCCGGCGCTGCCCTCATTGGCATCGGTGTCGCCTCGGGGGAGAACCGGGCGGTGCGGGCCGCTCAGGCGGCCATCAGCAGCCCTCTCTTGGAGACCTCGATGGACGGAGCAAGAGGGGTTCTCTTCAACGTCACAGGCGGCCTGGATTTGGGGCTCCTTGAGGTGAGCGAGGCTGCGGAGATCATCCAAAAGGCAGCCGATCCCGATGCCAACATCATCTTCGGTGCGGTGATCGATGAGAAGCTCGAGGGCGAGGTCCGGATCACGGTCATCGCGACAGGCTTCGATCAAGCCAAGCCGAAGGAGGAGCAGATCCAGGCGATCGCTGAGCAGGTGGCCACGAATAGCCATATCTCCGTGGAGGACCTGGAGATCCCCGCCTTCCTACGGAAGAGGTAGGGATCGCACGAGGACAAAAGCGATGAGCGTGGAGTTCTTGTGGCGTCTTGAGGAGATCCGGCAGATCATCGACCAGGTCTTCCCCGTTACCGAGATCTGGTTCGATGGAGGAAAGCCCATCTTCGCCGTCTACCTTGCCGGGGACACGAAGGCTCGCTTCTTGGCGTTGAAGGAACGCCTGGAGACCCTGGGCTACCTCCCCTTACTCCGGTACCGCGATGGGATGGCCGTGATCGCCCTGATGCCCAAACCACCGCGGGGGCAGTGGCGCTGGCAAGTGAACCTGCTCCTCTTCGTGGGAACCCTCCTCACTACCTTTCTTGCAGGGTATTTCAATTTCCGGGAGGATGCCCTTGCAGGGTACCTCCCGAGCGCGGCGATGGGTGGGCTCACCTTTTCCCTCTCTCTGATGCTCATCCTCGTGTGTCACGAGATGGGCCATAAGGTCATTTCCGTCTTGCGTGGGATTGACGCGAGCTTGCCCTACTTCATTCCTGTGCCCCCGCTCCCGGGTGGGCTTTCCATCGGGACCCTGGGGGCAGTCATTGTCACGAGAACTCCCGCCCCCAACCGCGATGCACTGATCGACCTCGGTGCTTCGGGTCCCATTGCAGGGTTCTTGGTGACGATCCCTATCTTGGCCATTGGGATCTCCCGCTCCGTAGTCCTCACACAACCCATCCCAGGTCCTACCCTCCCTACACCCTTACTCATCGACCTGATGCTTCGCTGGATCTTGCACCCCCCCGAGAACGCGGTGGTACTTGTCCATCCCATGGTCTTCGCCGGGTGGATCGGGCTTCTCGTTACCGCTTTAAACCTCCTCCCCGCGAGTATGCTGGACGGGGGGCACGTGGCACGATCCCTCCTGGGGAGTCGTCTTCATATGATCGTTTCTTACGGAGCTGTCGCCCTGGCGATCCTGCTCGGGTACTGGCCCATGGGATTGTTGATCCTCTTCATGATCCGCCGCGGCCATCCGGGTCCTCTCGACGATATCTCGACGGTCAGCCCGTTCCGAAGGGTGGTTGCGCTTGCCCTCGTGGTGATCTTCATCCTGAGCGCGGTCCCTCTCCTCCCCATTCGGATGTTCTAGTGGCTCAGCAAAAGTCTTTCATGCATGCTTTGCCGAAGGCTCCTCCTGAAGAACCAGGCCTTTTGGCGAAACTCTGTCAAAAAAGATTCCGCCGCGGCCACGTAGAACTTATCCAGGAAAAGATCATGCAAAGGACCAGGCTGGGAATCCAGCGGAGTGAGGAAGCCGCGAGGCTCTCCCCCAGAGCGGACATGGGCGAGGCCAACCTTTCTGGGAAGCAATGATGCACGAAGCGATCACCGTTGAGGGCTTGTCCAAGTGGTTCGGCAGGTTTCCTGCTGTTCGGAACCTCTCCTTCACCTGCGCGAGAGGAGAGGTCCTGGGCCTCCTTGGTCCCAACGGCGCAGGAAAGACGACAACGTTGCGCATCCTTGCTACCGTCCTGCGTCCCACGAGCGGAGTTGCCCGCGTCCTGGGCTACGACGTCGTCCGCCAGGCGAGGGAAGTGCGGAGATCCATCGGGGTCCTCACGGAGCACTCTGGGTTGTACGGGCGTCTCACCCCTCGCGAGCTACTCTGGTACTTCGGTCGCCTGTATGGCCTCCCTGAAGAGGTCCTGGCGAAGCGGGTCGCGTTCCTCCTTGAGACCCTCGACCTTGGGGAAGTGGCGGACAAGCCTGCTGAGGGGCTTTCCAGGGGCACCAGGCAAAAAGTTGCCTTAGCCAGGGCCCTCGTCCATAATCCCCCTGTCCTCCTCCTCGACGAACCCACCTTTGGACTGGACGTCTTTGCTGCAAGACAGGTCAGGGAGTTCATCCGCCAATTCCGGGAGGAGGGGCGAGCAATCCTCCTCTCTACCCATCTCATGGAGGAAGCGGAACGCCTTTGTGACCGAGTGGCCATCCTCAACCATGGAAGGCTCATTGCCCTGGGGACCCTGGAGGAGCTCCGGCGCGCCAGTGGCTTAGGAAGGCTAGAGGAGATCTTCTTGCGGGCTGTAGGGGATGACCCGGCTGAGCCGTCCTCCCAGAATCGGGAAATGGATACCTGCGGGGACCTCCCCACAGGGAATGCTCCGGGGAGAAAAGGATAGAAGGGTACGATGCGCCCTTTCTGGGTGATCTTTTTGAAAGAGGTGCGCGAGGCGAGCAGGGATCGCCGCACGCTCCTGACCTCCTTCCTTCTGCCGATTCTCCTCGTCCCCTTGCTGGTCCTAGGGTTTCCCGCGCTGGCAAGGCGTCAGGAGAAGGCCCTCTGGGAGAAGCCCGCCAAGGTGGCCATCGTAGGAGAGGAGGCGAGGGAGCTCATCGCTGAGGGCCTGCGAATGGGGATTCTTGAAGAGGTACCAGGAAGGGTGAGCGAAGTGGACATCCAGCGCGGGAGGGTGGATGTGATCCTCGCTGTCCCTCCAGATTACCGGGAGCGTCTCCATGCGGGGAAGGCGGCGGTAACGGTCATCTTCGATGGGCTAGAGCCTCGCTCGGCCGTGGCCAAGGAGAAACTTCTGAGGATCCTGACGACATCCCTTCTCAGGTACGCACGGGCTCCTGTCGTTTCTCCCCCGGCGATCCAAGAGCGGAACCTAGCGGTGGAACGCCAGACAGGGAACGTGGTGCTGGCAAATCTCTTGCCCTTCCTTGTCGCTGTCTGGGCTGTGCTCGGGGGGATGCACAGTGCCGTGGATGTCGCAGCGGGGGAGAAGGAGCGAGGCACCCTGGAGAGTCTCCTTGTGACCCCTCCTTCGCGCCTTCAACTCCTCCTAGGGAAGTTCCTTGCCGTGCTCGCCACTACGATCGTGGCCATTCTCCTGGTCCTTGGGTCTACCCTGGTTGCCCTGCGCTGGATAGCCCCCTCCCCAGTGGGGGTACCTTCTGGGCTGCGGTTCGGGGTAGGGACCTTCGGAGTTCTGCTCTGGATCGCATTCCTCCTGAGCAGTCTGACGAGCGGCCTTGCCCTTACGCTGAGCCTTCTTAGCCGGTCCATCCGCGAGGCCCAGCAATACCTCATCCCCCTCTATCTGGTAGTGGCTCTCCCCGGGATGGCCGTGCAGTTCCTCTCGCGCTGGCAACGGGAACCTTGGGCGTACCTTCTCCCGGTGTTCAACACCCTCTTCGCTGCCAGGGCCCTTCTCCTCCAGGTACTCCAGGGGGAGCACCTCCTGTTGATGACCCTGACGAGCGCGCTCTATGCTGCCGGGGCATTCACTTTGGCTTGGTACGCCTTCTCCAGGGAGGACGTCGTTTTCAGAGCATAGACCACAAAACCCAGCGAAAACCCTCTTCCTTCTCCCTTGCCTACTAAATCTTGGCATGCTACACTGTTCTTGCTCAAGATCTAGGTGAGGATGAACCCAAGAGCGAACAGCTGTTGGGTAAGACCCCTCCGGGGAAGGATCGACGTGCGGTGCCCCTTCTGCGATTACGAGGAGACAAAGGTGCTCGATTCCCGTCCGGTGGAGGAGGGGACGGTGATTCGTCGCCGCAGGGAGTGCCAGCGGTGTTCCCGGCGGTTCACAACCTATGAGAGGGTGGAGATGACCCCTCTCATGGTGATCAAGCGAGATGGACGGCGGGAGCCATTCAACAGAAACAAGATCCTCCAAGGGCTGATTCGTGCCGCTCAGAAACGTCCCATTCCCATGGAGGCACTCGAACAGATCGCCTTCGAGGTGGAGCGCGAGTTTCGAGATAGGGGAGAGCAGGAAGTGACCTCCTTGGCCATCGGCGAGGCAGTGATGGAGAGGCTTCGGAAACTCGATGAGGTGGCGTACGTCCGGTTTGCCTCTGTCTACCGCCGGTTCGCAGACGCCGACAGCGTGATCGAGGCCATCGAGGAGCTCAGGGCCCGCAAGCGGCGCGAGGAGGAGCTTCGTACCCAGGTCCTCCTGCCCCTGGGGGACGATCACAACAAAGCCTAACGCCCGGAAGGAGAGGAGCTCTCCTTTCGGGTCTCTTTGTCTCTAAAGCATCCCGTTGTAGGATTCACAGAAGTTTCCGGTAAGGGGAGGAGTGGCGAGATGGAAGAATCCCGGACCACCAAGCAAGCAGAGGCAGCGGTGCCTGATCTCCCTCAGGAGACCCTCGCTGCATTCGAAGGAGATGAGCTCCGCGCGCGCATCTTCTATGACAAGTATGCCATGCGGGACGAAGCAGGTCGGGTGGTCGAGCGGACCCCGGAGGAGATGTGGAGAAGGGTGGCGCGGGAGATCGCCTCGGTGGAACCAGATGAGCTGAGACGAGCGGAGTGGGAGAGGAAGTTCACCTGGCTCCTGGAGGACTTCCGCTTCATCCCGGGAGGCCGGATCTTGCACGGGGCAGGGAACCCTCGGAGGGTCACGTTGCTGAACTGCTATGTCATTCCTATCTGCGAGGACTCCATTGAGGCCATCTTCGAATGGATGAAGGAGGCGGCGCGCACCTATTCCTTTGGAGGTGGAGTGGGCACGGACATCAGCGTGCTCCGCCCGAAAGGTTCGCCGGTCCACAACGCAGCCAGGAGTAGCACGGGCTCCGTTTCCTTTATGGAGCTGTTCTCCCTGACGACGGGGACCATTGGCCAGAGTGGACGCCGCGGTGCGCTCATGATCACCATCGCCGACAGCCATCCCGACGTCCTGGACTTCATTAAAGTGAAGCGGAACCTTACGAGCGTCCGGTACGCCAACATCAGTGTGCGCGTCAGCGATGCCTTCATGCAGGCTGTAAGTGAGGATGGGATGTGGGACCTGTGGTTCCAGAACGAGCGGGTCTCTGTCCGCAAGAAGGTGAAGGCGCGGGAGATCTGGGAGGAGCTGATCCGGGGAGCCAGGGACTACGCTGAGCCCGGCGTCATCTTCTGGGACACTGTCAAGCGCTTCAGCACCTCCGAGTACAATGGGATGCAAGTGATCACGACCAATCCGTGCAGCGAGATCCCATTGGAGCCGTATGGATGCTGCTGTCTTGGGAACGTGAACCTCTCGGCATTCGTCCTCGATCCCTTTACGCCAAGGGCGCGCATTGATTGGGAATCGTTGGAACCGGCGCTCAGGTATGCGACACGCTTTTTGGACAACGTGCTCGAGTACAACCGGGAGAAGCACCCCCTGCCGCAGCAGCGGGAGGCAAGCTTACGGAGCCGCAGGATCGGCGTGGGGTTCACGGGGCTAGGGGACATGCTCATCAAGCTCCGCCTGAAGTACGACACCCCTGAGGCCATCGATTTCGTGGATCGCCTGTTCGAGCAGATCAAGAACATCGTCTACGACGAAAGCGTGAACCTAGCCATAGAGAAGGGCGTCTTCCCGGCCTTCTCTCTCCACGAACACCTACGGAGCCCGTTCATCCAGAGCCTGGATCCAAGGGTGATCGAACGGATCCGGCAGCACGGGCTCCGGAATGTCGCACTCCTCACCGTCCCTCCCGTTGGGAGCGGAGCGGCCCTAGCAGGAGTGACGAGCGGTATCGAGCCGGTGTTCGACCTCTTCTACACCCGGCGGTCGGAGTCGCTGTCCAAAGGGTACTTCAAGGTCTTCCACCCGCTGGTCAAGGAGTACATGGAGCGCTTCGAGCTTGCCTCCGAGGAGGAGCTCCCCGAGTACTTCGTGACCGCACACAGGATCAAGCCAGAGATGCGGGTCCAGATGCAGGCGACGATCCAGCGGCATATCGACCATAGCATAAGCAGTACCGTCAACCTGCCCAGGGAGACCTCTCCGGAGGAGGTAGAGCGTATCTACTTCCTGGCATGGAAGCTGGGGTGCAAGGGGATCACCGTCTACCGCGAGGGGAGTCGGGAAGGGATCCTGCTCACCGAGGAGGAAGCGCGGAAGGCGCGCGAACGGGTGGTCATTCCGCAAGAACCAGCTCCATCTCAGGGGGAGAAAGCAGGTGAACCGGTCCGTGCCACACCGCGACCACGTCCCAAGGTGACCCATGGGAGGACTGAGCGTATCGAGACACCGCGCGGGCGGATCTATGTGACCATCAATGAGGACGAGATGGGGATCTGTGAGGTATTTGTGAAGTCCCTGGACGTTGAGGCGGAGGCTATTGGGAGGCTTGCTTCCCTGGCCTTACGTGCAGGCGTCGACCCGCGCGAAATCATTGAGCAACTTTGGCGGGTCCAGAGCACAGAGGTGGCCATGGACCGGAGCACCGATGGCACCGTGGTCCGCATCACCACCATCGCCCAGGGAGTTGCCCTGGCTCTTGGTCGGGCCCTTTACGGGGACGGCTTCCGGCCCGATAAAGAGTTCCCTCTCGCCTCCACGCTCCCGGCCCCGGGTCCCAGGTATAGGCAGGAGATGCTGCGGTTCCGGGGTGAAGCCATCCCTGGCCCCAGCGATGAACCGGAGGGGCGAGGACAACAAATGACTTTTCCACAGCAGCTTGAGCAGGAAGTGAGTACTTCCAGGAACGGGGATATCCTGGAATTCGTGGGGGTCTGCCCGGACTGCGGGGCTCGGCTGGTGTACGAGAACGGGTGTACCCTCTGCCGCCTGTGCGGCTACTCACGTTGCTGAGGCTCCTTTTGACAACGCACCTCTCACCTTCCTACAATTCGTGATGGGTTTTATCCACACGTCTTGGGCCTTTGGCGAAATCGTTGAAGGAGAGTCCTCTGCGGACTCGAACACCATTTCGCTGGGGGCCAAAGGGGGGATTCGAGGTGAAGGTGGAGGTTCCAGAGTACACCGTTCAGTCCGAGGTGGAGGTGGACCCGAAGACGACGGCCCTTATCGTGGTGGACATGCAGAATGACTTCGTCAAGCCCGGCGGCAAGCTTGTGGTTCCCGATGCGGAGAAGACGATCCCTGCCATCCGTCGCCTGCTTGATTTCGCCAGGGAGCATGGGCTAGCAGTTTTCTTCACCCAAGATACCCACGGGAAAGAGGACCCCGAGTTTGCCATCTGGGGAGAACACGTCGTGGAAGGGACCTGGGGATGGCAGATCGTGGAGGAGCTGGCCCCGCGGGAGGGAGAGCGGGTGATCCGGAAGTTGCGCTACGATGGGTTCTTTGGTACCTCCCTCGATCACGAGCTCCGGCTGCGTCAGATCAAAAACGTGATTGTCTGTGGGACAGTGGCCAATATCTGTGTCCACTACACGGCGGCGAGCGCTGCCCTCCACGGATACCAGGTCATCCTGCCCATCGATGCCATCTCGGCGCTCAACGAGTTCGACATGCAGGCAGCCATCCGCCAGGCTAGCTTTCTGTTCCGGGCGATCATCACCACATCCGACGCCCTGCGCGCAAGCAGCCCTGCCGGAGCGCATGGATGAACGAGCCCAGCGAGCTCCTCTGGCAGGATTTCAAGGGATACCTTCGTGGTGCAGGAATTCCATGAGTACCGTGCGAACCTAGACCCTGGAAAGATTGCAAGGAAAGTATCTGAAATTGGAGGAGGTGGAGCGTGAGGTACTTCCGCCACAGGTTCCTTCTCTCCCTTGTCCTGGGGGCTCTTCTGATGGTCAGCCTCTCCCCCGGGCTCGGGACTGCACAGGGGACGAAGCTCGTGATGGCGTTCGTCCCGTCGATGGAGGCACAGAGGGTTCTGGCCACCGGGGCAACGCTTGCCCGGATGATGGAGCTCTCCACTGGCTACAAGATCGAGGCCACAGTACCAACAAGTTATGCCGCAACCATCGAGGCGCTGTGTGCAAAGCGCGTGGACATCGCTTGGCTCGCGCCATTTAGCTATGTGATTGCCAAAGCCAAGTGCAACGCCGATGTGCGCCTCATCACCGTTCGCTTTAACCTTCCCTACTACCGGAGCCAGATCATGGTGCGCGCGGACTCGGGGATTACCAAGATCGATCAGCTCAAGGGGAAGAAGTTTGCCTTCACCGACCCGGCTTCTACTTCCGGCTATCTCTTCCCTGCAGCGATGCTGAAGAAGCTCGGCTACGATCCTGATCGCTTCTTCAGCCAGAAGATCTTCGTGGGCTCTCACCCCAACGCGGTTCTGGCCGTCTACCGGGGGCAGGTGGATGGAGCTGCTTCCTTTGAAGACGCCCGCCTCGCCGTGGCCAGGCAGTTCCCGGATGTGCTCGAGAAGGTCAAGGTCATCGCGTATACCGATCCCATCCCCAACGACACGGTGAGCTTCGGGGCGCATGTGCCCGAGGAGGTCAAGCAAAAGATGACCAAGGCCCTTCTCCGCCTCTCCGCCACTCCCGCCGGCCAGGAGGAGCTCAAGAAGCTTTACGAAATTCAGAAGCTCGTGGACTACGAAACCCTGGTGACCACTACGTGGACGCAACCAGATGGGAAGCCCCTGCGCATTGACAGGAAGAAGGTTCCTAACCTGGATGCCTTCTTCCAGCCCATCCGGGATGTAGCCAAGTACCTGGGCATCGACCTGGAGGAGTTCATCAAGCCGAGGTAAGGATTTCGGATTTCGGAATGCGGATTGCGGATTTAAAAATCCGAAGTTCGAAATCCGCAATCCGAAATTGAAGTGGGGTGGAAAAGCTGGCGTTCCTGGAGGTTGAGCATCTTACCAAGGTATACGAGGACGGGACCAAGGCCCTTGAGGATGTCTCCTTCAAGGTGGAGAGGGGAGAGTTTGTTGTGATCATTGGCCTCTCCGGTTCGGGCAAGTCTACCTTGTTGCGGTGCATCAACCGGCTGGTGGAGCCCACCTCTGGGAAGATCTACCTCGATGGGGTGGAGGTGACCGCCCTCGCTCCCGATGAGCTCCGTCGGCTGCGCCGCCAGATCGGGATGATCTTCCAACAGTTTAATCTGGTGAAGCGGGCCTCTGTCCTGACCAACGTACTCTCCGGGCGCCTGGGGTACGTCCCTTCCATCTGGTCGTTGGTGAACTACTGGCCCCGCGAGGAGGTGCAGCGGGCGTTTCTGAACCTGGAGCGGGTGGGGATTGCGGATAAGGCCTATACACGGGCGGACCAACTATCCGGGGGCCAGCAGCAGCGCGTGGGGATCGCCCGGGCTCTGATGCAAGAACCCAAGCTGATCCTTGCCGATGAGCCCGTGTCTGCCCTCGATCCTGCGACCTCTCACTCGGTCCTGAAATATATCGAGGACCTGAACAGGGAAGGGATTACCGTCCTGTGCAGCCTCCACTTTCTGAGCCTCGCCCGCCGGTACGGGAGGCGGATCATCGCCCTGAAGGCAGGGAGGATCGTCTTCGACGGCCATCCTGAAGAGATCGACGACCGGCGGTTCAGGGAGATCTATGGAGAGGAAGCGGTGGAGGTGGAGATTCGCTAAGTACCCATCAAACGTCCTTTTTAGGGTTTCCTGAGTACTGGGCGAAATCTTGCGAGGAGATCTTGCTGGAGCTACTCAGGGACGGTATATCACCTGTCCTGAGCAGAGGCAAGGATGCGCAACCAGACCGTGACCCCAAAAGCAATCCCACATATCCACCCAGGGCGCCGCTCCCTTATCCGTTCCTGGCAGTTCCTCATGTTGCTTCTGGCCATTCTGTTGATCTATGGCTACGGGTGGCGGGTCACGCAGATCAACATGGGAGAGCTGTTTACCAAGGCGCACCTCATCCGACCGCTCCTCAGCTCCCTGGTGCGCCCTGATCTCCTCACCCGGGACCAGGAAGTCCAAGTCGCCCGTGCCCCATTCCTGACGGGGGAGGGGGAGCTTCCCACGCTCCCTCCATCCACTGAGGGGACTTCCCTCAACCTCTCTCGGACGCGCGGGAGGATCGGCGATCGCCTCGTGGTGAGGGGGCAAGGGTTCCGGCCGAACACAGAGGGTGTGCTCTGGTGGGAGAACCAGATCGGCCAGCGCCTTCCCATGCGGCGATTCAAGACGGATGAGCAGGGGCGCTTCACCCTGGAGATCGCTGTTCCTCAGACTCCCGGAGTGGAGCATGTAGTCATCGCGGAAGTAAGCTGGCCTGTTGGTCCCCTCAAGCCCAGTGAGACGCTGAAGATCGTCACCGAGCGAATGATTGAGACGGTGTTCCTCGCCTTGATGGGGACCACCATCGCCGTGGTTGTGGCCGTTCCGTTGAGCTTTCTGGGTGCGCGGAACCTCATGGCCAGGAATCCTGTGGGGTTCACCATCTACTTGATCACGAGGACGGTTTTTAACATTGCCCGCTCCATCGAGCCCCTGATTATGGCGACTGTCTTCGCGGTGTGGGTCGGGATTGGCCCATTCGCTGGTGTCCTCGCGCTTGGGGTGCACTCCATCGCCGCCTTGGGGAAGCTCTACTCAGAACAGATCGAATCCATCGACCCCGGGCCAATCGAGGCCGTGATGGCTACAGGGGCGACGCCCCTTCAGGTGGTACGCTACGCGGTGATCCCGCAGATCGTTCCTCAGTTCATCGCCTTTACCATCTACCGCTGGGACATCAACGTGCGGATGTCCACCGTTATCGGGTTCGTGGGCGGGGGAGGCATCGGGTTCATCCTTATGCAGTATATCAACCTGCTCCAGTGGCGCCAGGCAGCCACGGCGGTATGGGCGATCACCCTTGTGGTTGCACTCATGGACTATGCCAGCGCAGTCATCAGGGAGAAGGTCATATAGCTTGTATTTCGGATTTCAGAATGTGGATTTCGGATTTGGTTAACTAGACCAGATAGACCAAATAGACCAAACTGACGAGATAGACCAGATGTTCCGTTGGCACGAGGCGGATGGACTTCCTTACCTGTCCAGCGAGCTCCTGGAAGCTACGGGGCTTGTCATCCACGGCTTCACCACGCGCCTGGGCGGAGTCAGTAAAGGGCCCTTCACCTCCCTGAACCTCGGCAGGGGGGTGGGGGATGCGATCTCCTGCGTGCTGGAGAACAGGGAGAGAGCCAACCGGACCATCGGCGTGGATCCAAAGCTCCAGGTTGAGGCGGAACAGGTCCACGGCACGGCCGTAGCCCTTGTCGGTCGTGGGGAGGGAGGCATGCTATGCCCTGGTTGCGACGGGCTCATGACCTCGGAGGAGGGAGTCTCGCTCGCCATCCATACTGCCGACTGCGCCTCGGTGCTCATCCTTGACCCCGATCACCCTGCCGTAGCAGCTGTGCACATTGGGTGGAGGGGAGTTGCCGCGGGAATGGCAGGAGAGGTCATCAGGGGCATGCAGGCCTCCTTTGGCTCCAAGACCCAGAGCCTGCTTGTGGCCATTGGTCCTGCCATCGGGGCATGTTGTTACGAAGTCGGGCCCGATGTGCTGGAGCAGATGCGTCATTGGGTTTGGATCGAGGAGGTGTTGTGGCCGAACGAGCGGGGCCGCTGGCAGTTCGACTTGAAGGCGGCTATCTCTCGCCAGCTCGTCGATGCCGGCGTCCCACCCGGGCACATTGCCACCTGTACCCTATGTACTGCCTGCCATCCCGACCTTTTCTTCTCCTACCGGCGCGATGGGGTGACTGGGCGGATGGCAGGGATCATTGCCCTACGGGGCACCCGATGGACCTAGGACATCGCTGACAGCAATCCGCTCCGTGCTTTCCTTCGGAACGCGACATACCCGATCAACCCGAGAAATGCGAAATGTCTGAGATCGAAAGGAACATCGCCATCGTACGGGAGAGGATTGCTGCTGCAGCCACCCGGGCAGGCCGGAACCCCGAAGAGGTGACCCTTGTGGCGGTGACCAAAGGGGTTGGAATCGATAGGGTCCTGGAGGCCATTGCCAGCGGGGTCACCCACATCGGGGAGAACCGTGTTCAGGAAGCAGCTGTCAAGTTCCCCCACCTTCCTCCCGGCATCGTCCGGCACATGGTAGGTCACCTCCAGCGCAACAAAGCGAAGCTAGCCCTGCGCCTTTTTGATCTTATCCACTCTGTGGATTCCCTCCGGCTTGCCGAGGAGCTCAACCGCCGTGCCATGGACGCCGGGGTGACCATGGATGTCCTCATCCAGGTCAACGTCTCAGGGGAACCAACAAAATATGGCATTTCCCCGGAGGAAGTTGAAGCGCTGGTGGAGAATATGACATCGTTCCCAGGGCTCCGCCTCCGCGGTCTGATGACGATTGCGCCCCTGGGAGAGCATGCGGAGCAAGCCAGGCCGTACTTCCGGAGGCTCCGGGAGCTCGGGGAGCGGCTCAGGAACAAAGTCCGACTGGAGAAACTCGAACTTTCTATGGGGATGACCGACGACTTCGAAGTTGCCGTAGAAGAAGGGGCGACTATTGTGCGCATTGGTCGGGCCATCTTCGGTCCAAGGGAATGAATGCAATTTCGGATTGGCAATTTCGGATTGCGGATTTTGTTGTATTCAAATCCGAAATCCGCATTCCGAAATTCGAAATCCAACATGAGGACGATCTGGTGGGAAGAGGAGCGAGTGAAACTCCTGGATCAGACCAAGCTCCCGCATAGGGTCGAGGTTGTGGAGTGCACTCGCTGGGAGGAGGTCGCCGAGGCCATCCGGACCCTCAAGATCCGCGGCGCCCCTGCGATTGGTGTGGCTGGCGCCTTCGCCCTGGCCCTTGCGGCACGCACGCTTCCTTCCCGCACACGGGAGGAGTTCCTGGAAGCGCTTACCCACATCTCCCGCCAGATTCAACAGACCCGGCCCACCGCGGTCAACCTCTCCTGGGCCCTTCATAGGCTTCTCCAGTTCGCGCGGAACTATCCGGGGAACTTTCAGGAGCTCCCATCCCTTCTCCTGGAAGAGGCAGGGAGGATCGCCCAGGAAGATATCGAGACGAACCGTGCGATCGCCCGCCATGGGAGTAGCCTGATCAAGCCGGGAGAGCGCATCCTCACCTACTGCAACACCGGATCCCTGGCAACGGTGGACTATGGCACTGCTCTGGGCATTATCCGGGCTGCCCACGAGCAAGGGAAGGGTGTGCACGTCTACGTCTGCGAGACCAGGCCTGTCCTCCAGGGAGCACGGCTGACAGCCTGGGAGGTCCTCCAGTATGGAATCCCTGCCACGTTGATCACCGACAACGCCGCGGGTTTCTTGATGCGGAAGGGACAGGTCGACCGGGTGCTTGTGGGAGCCGATAGGATTGCCAGGAATGGGGACGTTGCCAACAAAATTGGGACCTACACCCTGGCGATCCTGGCGCGCTTCCATGGGATCCCCTTCATCGTTGCTGCGCCCCTCTCCAGCGTAGACTTTGAGGCTCCCGATGGGTGGGCGATCCCCATCGAGGAACGTCCACCGGAGGAGGTCACCCATATCGGCGGTCTGCGCATCGCCCCGGAGGGGATCCAAGTGGCCAACCCGGCGTTCGACGTCACGCCCGCTGACCTGGTGACTGCCATCGTGACCGAGCGGGGGATCGCCACCCCACCTTTCAAGGAGAGCCTGGAAGGGCTAAGGTCCAGGGCGATGGTCTCCTGAGGACGGTCCACCTACCCCTGTGCATGGGAGGGATCGATGGAACGGGAACGGCGCAGGCGTGAGATCTTTACCCTCTGTATCCTGGGAATCGGCTGGGCCTTCCTCGTCGCCCACACCTTGAGAGAACGGGACATCCGCTGGCTCCAACTCCTCTTCTTGATCTTTGCCATCTACGGAAGCCTGCTCTTTCTCACAGGCCTCGTGAGAGGCCCCAGGGCACGGACCCTCGGTGGATCTTCAGAGACATACCGGCCCTTCGTCAGCATCCTCGTCCCTGCGAAGAACGAGGAGAAGGTCATCGGGGAAGCGATCAAACATCTGTGCTTTCTTGACTATCCAGATGCGCGGGGGGCACGGAACTATGAGGTGATCGTGATCGAGGACCGGTCTACCGACGGAACCGGAGCGATCCTCGAGAATTTGCAGAAGTGGTATCCCTTCAAGGTCATCCGCCCGCCCCTTGGATCCAACCACGGGAAGGCTGCTGCCTTAAACGTCGGGCTCCGCGCATGCCGGGGAGAAGTCGTGGCGGTGTTCGATGCAGACGCCATTGTGCCACGGGATTTCCTCAAGAAAACCGTTCCCTACCTGAACTCACCGGTTGTGGCAGCTGTTCAGGCTCGCAAGCTCGTGAGTAACGGGCGGCGCAACCTCCTCACCCGGGTCCAAGAGGACGAGTACGCCATCTTCCAGGTCCTCCTCCAGAGGAGCAGGAGCCTCCTGGGAGGGTATGTGAGTCTTGCGGGGAACGGTATGGTTCTTCGTAGGGAGGTCCTGGAAGCAGTCGGGGGATGGAACGAACGGGCGTTGACCGAGGATCTGGAGATGACCTTGCGCCTCACCCTCCGTGGTTGGCAGATCCGCTACTGTGAAGAAGCGGTGGTCTGGGAGGAAGCGGTAGGGAGATGGAAGAGCCTCTTCCTGCAAAGGGCACGGTGGACAGAGGGGGCATTGCAGTGTTTCTTCCAGTACCTGCCCAACTTGCTCTTTCAATATGAGATCTCCTGGGTGCGCCGCCTGGATGCCCTCTTTTTCTACTCCAGCGCTCTCCTCCTCCCCGTTGCCCTTTTGACCAGCTATCTCTATGCCGTCGTGAGCTTTCTTGAGGGGGAGAGGTTCTCTCTTACCCTTCCGGAACCCGCCCTCACGCTGGGATCGGCCTTGTTCACCGCCAGCGCCTTCCTCTCTATACTCCAGGGGATCGGGGATCTCCCTCGGGCGATCGTCGCGTTCGTTCGCTTCGGCATCTTCACAATCTCCCAGCTCGTGGCGACCCTGCTGGCCCTCGCTCACTACCTGCGGAGCCTCTGGACAGGCCGGATCGAGTGGGTGAAGACAGAGCACGAAGGAGCTAGCGTGCAGGGGTTTTGGTGGGGGCGTGAATGAACGCGATCTGGCTCTTCTGAAGTGCCTCCTCCAAGAGCCCTTCTATGGGAAGGGAGGCTTCTCTCCTTACCACCTCTTGTAACTCCGGCCGGGTGCGTGGGTGGGCCGGGACGAAGAGGGAGCAGCAGTCCTCGTACGGGAGGATAGAGATCTCGTAGGTTCCAATCTCCCTGGCGCGGGCGGTGATCTCTGTCTTATCGAAGCCGATGAGCGGGCGGAAGACAGGCATCCCGGTCGCTTCCTCGATGACGGCAATGCTTTCTAGGGTTTGGCTAGCCACTTGCCCGAGGCTCTCCCCGGTGACGATGGCCAGCGCTCCTTCCCGGTGGGCAATGCGCTCGGCGAGGCGCATCATCATCCGGCGCATCAAAATCACACGCAAGTCCTCGGGGGCGTGGAGCTGGATCGCTCGCTGGATCTCGGTGAAGTAGACAATCCAGACCTTGAGGGGGCCCGTCCACGCCGAAAGAACCCGGCAGATCTCTAGGACCTTCTCCTTGGAACGCTCGCTGGTGAAAGGGAAGGAATGGAAGTGGACAGGGATCACCTCAAGACCGCGCTTGGCAGCCATCCACGCTGCCACGGGGCTGTCGATCCCTCCAGAGATCAGGGCCACGGCCCTTCCGCTTGTCCCCACGGGGAGCCCACCAGGGCCGGGGATGCGGCGGGAATACAGGTAAGCCTCCTCGCGGATCTCGATAGAGATCACCAGGTCTGGGTCCTCAAGGCGCACGCGGAGGTGAGGGAACTGCTCCTGTAAAAAAGCGCCGATCCGGGCGTTGAGCTCCATGGAGGTAAGAGGGAACCGCTTGTCAGCCCGGCGCGTGTCCACCTTGAAGGTGGAAGGGGAGTCTCTCGTGAGCGCTTCCTCCACAAGGCTCCTGGCTGCGCGGGCGATTTCCTCGACATCCCATGGGACAGCCCACGCAGGGCTTACACTGGTGACCCCGAAGACGCGGCGGAGGCGTGAGAGGACGTGCTCCTCTGCTGCTCCTGTATGCACGAGGATGCGGCCGAACCGCTCTCGCACCTGCACCTCCCCCAGACCCTCCAGGGCCTCCTCAACGTTCCGCACGAGGCGGCGGAGGAAGAAGGGTCGGTTCCCGCCTTTGAGGGCGACCTCCCCGTAGCTGACGAGATAGAGCCGGTTCATAGGATTTTCAAGCTCGCAAGCTCATCCACAGCCTGAAGGATTGCTTGGGCAGCAACCTCCACGTCCCCCTCTGTCGTCTCATACCCGAGGCTGATGCGGATGGTGGAAAGCGCCTCCTCTTTGCTCAACCCCATCGCCAGGAGGACATGGCTGGGTTCGGCCCTGCGGGAGTGACAGGCTGAACCTGTGGAGACATAGATCCCGTCGAGCTCAAGGCGGTGGACGAGGTGCTCACCAAGCACCCCCTTCACGGTAATGCTCAGGATGTGCGGGGCCGCCTGCTCAACCGGTGGTCCATTGATTTGGATCCTGGGGTGGCCACTGAGGGCTGCGATGAGGCGCGCCCGTAAGATATGGAGGCGAGGGATGGCAGTTCCTTGGGTCTCCGCAAGGATGCGAGCTGCAGCCCCCATCCCAACGATGCCGGGGACGTTCTCCGTCCCGGGGCGAAGACCTCGCTCCTGCTCGCCACCGGAGAGAAGAGGAACGAGCTGGACGCCTTCCCGGACGAACAGGACTCCAACCCCTTTTGGTCCAGCGATCTTATGTCCACTTAGGGAGAGGAGGTCGATCCCCGCTTGGTGGGGTGAGAAAGGGACCTTGCCCAGCGCCTGGACTGCGTCCACGTGGAAGAAGATCTTTCGCCCCAGCTTCTTCCCGGCTTCTTGCACAATCTTTCCGATCTCCTCGATGGGCTGGACGCTCCCTACCTCGTTGTTCACCGCCATGATGCTCACGAGGATCGTTTCCGGTCTGATAGCATCCGCAACAGATGCAGGGTCGAGGATCCCGTGTCGGTCAACGGGAAGGAAGGTGACTTGGAATCCCTCCTCCTGGAGGCGCCGGCACGGCTCGAGCACGGAGGAGTGCTCGATTTGCGTCGTCATCAAATGCCTTCCCCTTCTCTGATACGCGTAGGCAATTCCCCGGATCGCCAAGTTGTTCGCTTCGGTGGCGCCCGAGGTGAAGAGGATCTCCCGCGGGTTCACCCCGAGCAGGGCTGCGATATCTGCGCGCGCCTCCTCGATCCGACGTTCGGCTTCCACGCCCATGCGATGGAGGGAGGAGGGGTTGCCGTAGGCCTGTGTCAACACCTCCTGCATCGCCTCCACAACTGCAGGGTGCGGGCGCGTGGTGGCCGCATTGTCCAGGTAGATCTCTCGGCGCATCTCTACCTTCCACTATAGTCTACACAGTCTTCACAGTCTACACGGTCTTCACGGTTTAAACCCCGACAGATGTGGAGCGATCCAGGAATTGCCCTCCGAGTGTCTCATGATTTCTGGCCAGTGTAAAGGCTCAGCAGGAGCCTCATCCTCCCAGGTCTCGTCTATCTGGGGATCTGGTTACCTCCACCCAGGCCTAGGGGCAGGTCTCAACCCTGCCCTTCGATACACTCTGGATTCCCAAGACTGTGTAGACGGTGCAGACCGTGTAGACTGTGTAGACTGTGCAGACCGTGCAAACCGTGTAGAGGAACTCCCGTGCGGACACCGAACTCCCTAATGAGGTGGGTGAACGCCCCTTCCGCGAGGAGGCCTCTTAGGTGAGAACGCTCACGTTTCGCGAGCTTTTCCTTATGAGCATCTTCTGGTTTGCTTTGAACTTCCACTGGGGCGCACTCCTCACGGTAGCCATCCCTGCCGAGGTCCTGCGATTTGTCCCCGATGAATACAAGGGCCGTGCGCTCTCCACCGTGTTCTCCGCCGGTGCATTCGTCGCGATGGTGACGCTTCCCCTGGTCGGTGCCCTCAGCGACAGGGCTACCTTCCGCATGGGACGTCGGAGGCCCTTTGTCCTCCTGGGGACTCTCCTCAACAGCCTTGTCCTCCTCGGGTTGGCCTATGCGCCCTCCCTCGCCCTGTTCACGTTGGCCTACCTCCTCGTACAGTTCTCCAACAACGTCTCCGGAGCTGCCTACCAAGGATTCATCCCCGACCTCGTTCCAAAGGAGCAGAGGGGGATGGCCTCTGGGTTGATGGGGCTCATGACCATGCTGGGGACGATCATTGCAGCAGTCCTCGCTGGGATCCTCATGCAGCGCGGGCTCAACCTGGTCCTCTACCTGACCATTTCCGCCGTGATGGTCGTGTGCATGGTCCTGACCGTGTGGGGAGTGCGGGAAACTCCCCTCCTCCATGCTGAACCCTTTCATCTGGCCACATTCCTCCGCAGTTTCTACGTCAGCCCACGCCAGTATCCCGACTTCGCATGGTTGTTTCTCTCCAGGGCACTCGTGATGATGGGCTTTTACACCCTTCTGAACTTCCTCCAGTTCTTCCTGAAAGATGCGGTCCGGCTCCCGAATTTCCAGGAGGCCACAGGAATCGTGAGCGCGGCGGTGATCGTGGGTGCCATGGTCAGTTCCTTGTGGGCAGGCTGGATCTCGGACCGCGTGGGCAGGAGGGGGATCGTCTCCCTCTCTAGCCTTGTGATGGGGCTCACCCCTCTCGTCTTCCTGGCACGGCCCTCCTTCCAGGTGATCCTCCTGTTCGCAGTGGTCTTCGGGATCGGGTATGGCGCCTTCATTAGCGTGGATTGGGCTCTTGCTACGGATGTGCTCCCCTCTGCTGCCGCGGCGGCCAAGGATCTGGGGATCTGGGGGATCGCTGTTACCCTTCCCCAAGTCATTGCCCCCGTCATCGGAGGTCCCATAGTGGACCGGTTCAACCTGATCGCCCCCGCGCTTGGTTACATCGTGCTCTTTACCATCACCACGGTCTACTTTGCAGGAGGGGCAGTGACGGTTTGGAGGATCCGAGGGGCGAGGTGATCTATGCGCGGGAGGATCCGGGTCGCGGCGGTGCAGCTGGAAGCCAGGCGTTACCGGGATCCTGAGGAGTACTTCCGAGGGATGTCGGCTGTTCTGGATCAGGCGGGGGAAGTGGACCTCGTCGTCTTCCCCGCGTACACCGGGCTGATGTTGCTGGAAGCTGTTGTACGAGAGCCTCTCACCCTGGACAGATCGCTGGTGGGGCACGTAGAAGCCTGGGGGCAGGAGTTACTCCAGCTCTTCCGGGAGGGTTGGGGCTCCTTGGCTAAGGCCAGGGGGCTCTTCCTTGTTGCGGGGACCGTTCCCATCCTTAAGGAGGGGAGGTACTTCCACGCCGCGGTCTTGTTGGCCCCCGATGGGGGCGTTGTAGGAACCCAGCCCCAGACCCACCTCCTCCCTTGGGAACGGGAGATCGGGTGGAGCGCGGGGACAGAACTCCATACCTTCCCCACCGAAGTCGGCCCTCTGGGGATCCTGGTCAACACCGATACCTGGTATCCAGAGGTGAGTCGGATCCTTTCCCTCCAGGGGGCAGCGCTCTTGCTCGCCGTGAATGCTGTTCCAAAGCCATATGCCTACTGGCACCAGGTTCGTGGCCTCTGGCAGGAGGTCCAGCAGAACCAGGTGTTCGGGGTGGAGAGCGGGCTGGTGGGAAGCGCCTTTGGGAGGGAGTTTGAGGGGAGGACGGCAGCTTTTGGCCCTTGCGAGGCGACCCCAGGGGAGACAGGCTGGATGGGAACCCTGGAAGACCCCACACATCCAGGGGTACTTACCGTGGAACTCTCCTACGCCCGCCTGCAGGAGGTTATCGATCAGTATTCTGTCTTCGCGCAGTTCCACTATGGTCTGTACGACCGGTTCCTGCCGAGCATCTACTTCCTGGGGGCACCGCCGGAGGCGGGGTGATCATGTGGAGGTGAAGGGGGTACTGCTGGCACGTGCGCTGAGATCCCTGCTGTGGTGGAGGTCGGCGGGGTGGCGCATCCACAGGGTGTTGCGGAGGAAGCGGATCACCCGCAGCCGTGCTTGCGACGATCTTCCTTCTCCCAGGGTGCGCGTTGCGGCGGTCCAGATGGAGTTGAAGGCGTTGCGATCTGCGGAGGAATACGCCGAAAAGGTGTACGGGCTCATGGTCCAGGCTGTCCAGCAAGGTGCGCATCTCGTGGTCTTCCCCGAGGATAGCGGGACCCATCTCGTGGGGCTCCTCCCAGGCATCGCCGATCTTCCTCCCGACCTCCCCGTGGAGGATGCCCTGGCACAGGTGGGTGGACCGGAGATTCGGGTGGCGGAGATCTTCCGGACCATCGGCCCTGCGGTGAGGAGGATCTATGAAACCACCTTTTCCTTCCTCGCCCGCGCATTTGGGGTTTATGTAGTCACTGGGAGTGCCCTTCTTCCCGACGAGCAGGGCAACGTCAGGAACATCGCCTACTTCTACGGCCCCGACGGTAGGATCATCGGGACGCACGCCAAGTGCCATCTCATCCAGCTTGAGGCGCGATGGGGACTCGTCCCAGGCGACGACCTCCGGGTATACCGGACGCCGGTGGGGAACCTTGCCTTCCCCATCTGCATGGACCGGACCTACTTTGAGACGACGCGCATCCTGCGCCTCCTCGGGGCTGACCTCATCCTCGTCCCGAGCGCTGATCCTGACCCGTTCAATTTCTGGAAGAAGTGGAGGGGGACCTGGCCCAGGGTCCAGGAGACCCAGGTCTATGGGGTGGACGCTTTCATGGTGGGCCGCTTCATGGGGCTGACGATTACTGGAAGGAGCGCCGTGTACGCTCCCATCGAGCTCACATCGGACGGCACAGGGGTACTTTCCAAGGCGAGGACGTTTGACCAAGAGGAGGTTGTTGTGGGGGAGATCGATTACGCGTTGCTGGAGGAGGTCCGCAGGGCATTCCCTGTGGAGGCGGGGTTCAACCTGGAGCTGTACAAGCGGTATTTCCCCCGCGTCTACCACGAGTACCGTGCGCGCACGGGCACACATCGGAGGATCTTCCCCTGAGCGTCCAATGCGCACTCTGGCTTGAAGGCTATCTGGTTTCAGGTACCAATAGAGCCATCCATGGGAGCGTGGGGATGCGTTCAATGGACGAGGAGATTCGTAGAGTGCTGGAGATGGCCAAGGTCATTGCCGTGGTAGGGCTCTCCCCCAACCCCTCCCGGCCCAGCCATGATGTGGCCTCCTACCTCAAGAAACATGGGTACCGGATCATCCCCGTGAACCCTCACGCCGCAGAGATCCTTGGCGAACGCAGCTACCCGGACCTGCGGGAGGTTCCGGAGCCGGTGGATATTGTGAACATCTTCCGGCGCCCAGAATTTGTGCCAAGCATTGTGGAGAGCGCCATTGCCATCGGCGCGAAAGCGATATGGATGCAGCTGGGGATCGTTCACGAGGAAGCCGCGGCCAGGGCGCGCGAAGCAGGAATTCTCGTGGTCATGGACCGGTGCATCAAGGTGGAGCACCAGAAGTACCTCCGTTCTCTCTCTCCTTGACTCGCCACTGCATCCTCCTACCTCTTCCACGTCGACCGTGCTACAATTGAGCTTGTCCGGCCTAGGGGACAATGACGCGACGACGCGAGGAAGGGAAAAGCAGAGGGAACTTGCCGCGGAGGCCTGTGCCACCGCGCAGGAGGAAACCTAAACCAAAGCCTATCCTTCGGATTGTGGGCCTGACCGCACTTCTTGGAGGAGCCCTCCTCGTGGTGGGCCTGGGAGTTGTGGTAGGGATGGCGATGGCCATCACCAAGCAGCTTCCAGATGTCTCTCAGGTATACGCGCCACCGTGCGAGGCCACGAGGATCTACGCCTCCAACGGGGAGTTGATCGCCAGCCTCTATCGCGAAAACCGGATCTTCGTCCCTCTCTCCCAGATCCCCCTCCACCTCCAGCAGGCCGTGATCGCCGTCGAAGATGCGGGCTTCTACCAACACCGCGGGATATCCCTCCGGGGGATCGCCAGGGCGATGTGGCGCAACCTCTTGGCGGGGGAGCTCATCGAAGGGGGGAGCACAATCACCCAGCAGCTCGCCAGGACGCTTTTCCTCTCGCAGGAACGAGCCCTCAGCCGCAAGATCGCCGAGATCCTCCTCGCCCTTGAGATCGAGCGCAGGTTGACCAAGGAGGAGATCTTGGAGCGCTACCTCAACCAGGTGTACTTCGGCCAGGGGGCCTACGGGGTGGAGATGGCTGCGCGGATCTACTTTGGGAAGAGCGTGGGCCAGCTGACCCTGGCGGAGAGCGCCATGCTCGCGGGCCTCATCCGTGCTCCTTCCCTGTACTCCCCTTACGAGAATTTCCAGCTGGCCAAACGGAGGCAGATCATTGTCCTGGACCGGATGGTCGAATCGGGGTACATCACGCCTGAGGAGGCGGAGAAAGCCAAGCAGGAACCGGTGAGACTGGTGGAGCGGGCGAACGCTGGCTTGATCGGGATCCGGGCACCCTACTTTGTTTCCTACATCCTTCCCCAGCTCTTGGAGCGCTACGGCGAGGACGGGGTGTACTGCGGCGGGTTGCAGGTCTATACAACCCTGGATGTGCGGATGCAAGCCGTGGCGGAGAAAGCGGTGCGCCTAGGGATCGATGAAGCGAAGCGGGCGAACCTGCGCATCACGCAGGGAGCACTTGTGGCCATCGATCCTCGGACGGGCGCCATCCGCGCCATGATCGGCGGCTACGACTTCCGGAAGAGTCAGTTTAACCGGGCCTGGCAGGCCAGGAGGCAACCTGGGTCGGCGTTCAAGCCGTTCATCTATGTAACGGCTCTGGCCAACGGGATCCCTCCCACACGCATCATCGTGGACGAGCCCCTCTCCCTGGAGATCCCCGGCGTGCGCGAGAAGTGGGAGCCCCAGAACTACGACCTGAAATTCCGTGGCCCTGTGACATTGCGACAGGCTGTGGAGCAATCCATCAACATCCCTGCCATCAAGATCCTCAGCGAGCTTGGGCCCCAGCAGGTGATCGCCTATGCCCACCGCATGGGGATCAAGAGCCCTCTTCCTCCTGTGCTCTCCCTGGCCCTGGGGACAGCAGAAGTCACCCCTCTGGAGATGGCTTCGGCCTTCGGCGTGCTTGCAGCGAATGGGATCAGGGCAGAACCCTTCGCCATCATTCGTGTGGAAGATCGCCAGGGAAGGGTGCTGGAAGAGTCCATCCCACGGAGGGAGGTGGCCCTGAAGAGAGAAGTCGCCTACCTGATGACGGACATCCTCAAGGGGGTCATCCAGCGGGGAACGGGGAGGGCTGCGGAGATCGGGAGACCGGCCGCTGGGAAGACTGGAACCACCGATGACTACCGGAACGCCTGGTTTGTGGGGTACACGCCGCAGCTCGTGGCAAGCGTATGGGTAGGAAACGATGACAACACCCCGATGCGCCGGGTGGTAGGGGGGACGGTTCCTGCCAGGATCTGGGCCATGTTCATGAAGGAGGCGCTCGCGGGTACTTCGCCAGAGGACTGGCCTGTTCCCGAGGGCATCGTGGAGGCCACGGTGTGCGGATCCTCTGGCCTCCTGGCCACGGGGGCTTGCCCAAACCCGAAGAAGGAGCTTTTCATCAAGGGCACGGAGCCAACAGAGTATGACACCCGCTTTCCTGGAACACTGCTGGCGAGCCCGCCTGTGAGGACGGCTCCTCCAGGGGAGACCACCTCCCCTACTCCACCACGAGAGGAATCGAATCCTCCCCAGGTCTCTCCCTCAGGGAACCGTCCATCCTCCCAGGGTACATCGGCTGTAAGTCTGTCCATCGACATGCCCACAGACGGGGAGCGAGTGAGGAGCCCCTTCCTCATCCAGGGGAGAGCCACCCCCGGGAGCACAGTCTCCCTGCAGATCTACGCAGAGGGCGGGGTGGTGAGCGTGAGGAGCGTGGAACGCCTGCTGCGCGTGGGATCCGACGGGAAGTTCCAATACGAGTACAGGCCCATGGTGCGGATCCCCGGAATCCGGTACGTGATCACCGTCAGCTTGACCAGAGCGGACGGGAAGGTCCTCTCCCAGACGGTCTCCGTGGTTGAAGGGTGAGAGGAGGTCGTGTACAATCTTGGTGGGACTGAAGCGATCTGAGGAGGTTTCTCCATGTCTGGACACTCCAAGTGGCACAATATCCGGATCAAGAAGCAGAAGATGGACCAGATCAGGGGGAAGCTCTTCAGCAAGCTTTCCCGGGAGATCAGTGTAGCTGCCCGCGAGGGTGGCGGAGATCCCGAGATGAACCCCCGGCTCCGCACTGCAATCGAGCGGGCCAGGGAGGCTGGGATGCCTAACGAAAACATCCAGCGGGCGATTCAAAGGGGTGTTGGCGGTGGGGGAGCAGAGATGTACGAGCAGGTGATCTATGAAGGCTATGCCCCTGGCGGCGTTGCAGTGCTCATCGAGGCCCTCACCGACAACCGCAACAGGACCGCAGCGGAGGTTCGAAGCCTCTTCACAAAGAACGGAGGGAGTCTCGCAGAAGCGGGAGCAGTTGCTTGGCTCTTTGACAAGAAGGGGCTCATCACTGTGGAGCGTGAGGCGATTCCAGAGGATGAGTTGCTCTTGTTGATCCTGGAGGCTGGAGCGGAGGATATGCGGGTTGCCGATGATTCTTACGAGATCGTCACACCCCCGGAGGCATTTGAGACAGTGAAGGGTGTGTTGCAGGCCAAGGGGGTGCCCATGACCTCCGCCGAGCTAACCATGATCCCCAAATCGACAACCCATGTGGAAGGACCAGAAGCCGTCCGGGTCCTCAAGCTCCTGGAGGCTCTGGAGGACCACGACGACATCCAGCGGGTCTACTCCAACTTCGACATCCCGGAGGAGATCCTCCAGAAGGTAAGCTAAGTAGCCCGGCAAAAGTCCAAAGCCTTTTGCCGCGCTCCGTGTAGAAGGTACCCCTCACTGATGGTCTCCCCTATGTAAAGCATGTTGTGGCATCCTACACCCTTGGGGATTTGACTGATGGTGATCTGGCTTGTCCGTGGAGGAAGCTCAACTTGCGGCTTAGGAGTTTCAGGTTCTGTGATTCCCGTTGATCCGGCTCGCCCCTGTGGACCGGTTCTCCCCCTGGAGGAATGTCACGAATTGAATCGAACACTTTATCGGTCCCAACCCCCACGGTTGATTGCTGAGACCGTGAAGACCGTGTAGACCGTGAAGACCGTGTAGACTATGAAGACCGTCCTTGGCATAGACCCTGGTCTGCAGGCGACAGGCTACGCCCTGGTTTCTGGGGATAGGGAGGGGATCCGCCTGTTGCAGAAAGGAGTCATTCGACCACGCCCTGGAGCCCTGGAGGAGCGCTTGTGGGAACTTTATCACCAGGTCAAACGGGTCCTCTGGGAGGTTCCCCTTGATCTCGTGGCCATGGAGGACCTCTTCAGCCACCACCATTATCCGAAGGCCGCGCTTCTCCTCGGACACGTGCGTGGCGTCATTTGCCTAGCAAGTGCAGAGCGTGGGGTACAGGTGGCTTCCCTCCCTCCTGCGGAGATCAAGAGGGCCCTTGTGGGAAACGGGAGGGCGAGCAAAGTCCAGGTCCAGCGGGCGGTGCAGAGGTTCATGGTATTGCCAGAACCCCCACCTACCCACGTGGCGGATGCCCTGGCTGTCGCGTTGACAGCCCTCTCTCGCCAAGGGGTACGCCTTGTTCCCTGTTGGGAGGAGGTGCGAGTGTGATCGCCTACCTACGGGGACGGCTCGTGCGCAGGACCGAGGAGACCGTGGTAGTGGAGGCCGGCGGCGTAGGGTACGAAGTGCACCTCCCGGCAGTTGTGGCCCAACACCTAAAGCCCACCCCCTCTCCCGAAGGGGAGGTAATCGAGCTGTTCATCTCCTACCATGTGACCCCCAACCAGCCACGACCTTTGCTCGTCGGGTTCCTGCGGGAAGCTGAGCAGGAATTCTTCGAGCGGTTCATCACCGTCGATGGCCTCGGACCGCTCAAGGCCCTACGGGCAATCGTGCGCCCCATCCACGAGATCGCTGACGCAGTTGAGCGGAAGGATGTGGACTTCCTGCGCCATTTGCCTGGGATCGGAGGGAGGACTGCGGAGAAGATCGTGGCCAGTCTGCATGGGAAGATGGCGAAATTCGCCTTGCTCCAAGAGGAGACCCTGGTTCCGCCCACGCCGGCGGACATCCGGGAGGAGGCCATCGAGATCCTGACCAAGCAACTCGGGCACCGCACCCAGGAGGCACGAAAGATGGTCGAGGAGGCCATGGCTCGCAACCCGCGCATCGAGACCACGGAAGAACTCCTCCAGGAGATCTACAAAGTCAAGAGGAGGGGCGAGGCGCATGCAAAGGGAGCGTCCTAGTCTTGCACGCCAATCCATGCCCGCAGGGGGTGAGGAGGAGCGATTTATCAGGAGTCTCAGGCCGCGAACCCTGGACGAATGCATTGGGCAGAGGAAGGTCATTGAGGGGCTGCGCATCTCGATCCAGGCGGCGAAGCAGCGCGGCGAACCCCTCGACCATGTCCTCCTCCACGGGCCGCCAGGTCTTGGAAAGACCACGCTTGCCAATGTGATCTCCGCGGAGATGGGAACCAATATCGTGACCACCTCCGGGCCTGCCCTGGAGCGTGGCGGTGACTTGATGGGGATCTTGACCAACCTGGAAGAAGGAGACATCCTGTTCATCGACGAGATCCATCGCCTGCCGCGTGCAGTAGAAGAGCTCCTGTACCCGGCAATGGAAGACTTCTGCGTCAACTTTGTACTGGACAAGGGGGTCCACGCTCGAACCCTGCGGTACTCCCTCAAACCTTTCACGCTTGTGGGTGCGACCACCAGGGCAGGATTGCTCTCCTCTCCGCTGCGGGAGCGCTTTGGTATCACCCATCACCTCGACTTCTTCTCCCCCGAAGAGTTGATGTTGATCGTCAAACGATCGGCGGCAATCCTCGAGGTACCCATCGAGGAGGGAGGAGCGTGGGAGATTGCCCGCAGATCCCGAGGGACCCCGCGGATTGCCAACCGCCTGTTGCGGAGGGTGCGGGACTACGCGCAGGTGAAAGGGAACGGCGTGATCACGGAGCCGATCGCCCGGGAAGCGCTGGACTTCGAAGGAGTGGACCATCTCGGCCTCGACAGCCTGGACAGGGAGCTCCTGCGCACCATCATCGAAGTCTACGGAGGCGGACCCGTGGGGATCGAAGCCCTCGCAGCCACCCTCAACGAGGAGGTGGACACCCTCGTGGAGGTCGTGGAACCCTACCTGTTGAAGATCGCCCTCCTCACCAGAACCCCTGCAGGACGCCGTGCAACGACCCTCGCCTACGAACACCTCGGCATGAGCCTTCCCTCGAAGCAAGGAGACGGAAAAGCGCAGGGGCAGTTATGGTGAGTCTTCCTTCTCTCTTCGCGCGCAGCCGGTTCCCGGTATAATACATGAGGGGTGAGATGAGGTGACAGAACTTGCTCCTTTTGGCAGGATGTTGATCTTTTTTGGCGTCCTCCTTGTGGTGATGGGACTGGCTGTAACCTTTGCAGGACGGTTGCACCTCCCCAGGTTGCCAGGGGACATCTACATCCAACGGGGGAACTTCGTATTCTACTTCCCCTTGGCGACTGGACTCCTCCTGAGCGTGCTTCTCACGCTCCTTCTCAATCTCTTCTTCTTTGCCCGCAGGTAAAGCCGATGGGTTCCCAGGGGGAAATGGGGGAAACGCGCGCAATGTGGAAGGCCTGGATAGTCCAGGCCGCCTTGATCATCCTCTTCAGCGCGATCCCTCTCCCCTCCCCTAGTTCGGCGCAGGAGAACGCAGGCTCTCCCTTTCTCATGGTGCGCGTGGGCCTCGCCGTCAACCAGCCCGTCGTGGAGGTAGGCGCAGCGGGACCTGTGGATGTAGAGGACGTGACCTCAGGGGAGCGAAGGCACCTGGGAGGTGGGCGTTGGGTGATCTTCCCGATTGCCAAGGGGCTGGAAATCTCTGGGATCGGGCCGCTTGGGCCTGTCGTGCGGTTCCTTCCCTCCCCTGGCACGAGGATGACCTTCAAGTCCCGCGCCTATCGGGGGAACTTCCTCGTCCGCAGGGATCCCGCGGGGCTCCGGTTGACCCTGATCAACGAGGTGGACCTGGAGGAATACTTGTATGGCGTCCTCAAGATGGAAATCTCCCCCACTTGGCCCATGGAAGCCCTCAAGGCCCAGGCAGTGGCGGCTAGGACCCTCGCCGTTTACCTGATCCAGCAGGGCCGGTACAGGGAGGAAGGGTACGATGTGCGTGACACTGTGGAGAGCCAGGTGTACGCCGGGATCAATGCTGAGGATCCGCTGACGACACAAGCGGTAGACGCGACGCGGGGCCTCATTCTTTCCTCCCAGGGGCGGCCCATCAACGCCGTCTATCACGCAGACTCCGGTGGGCACACGGAGGACAGCGAGTACGTCTGGGGGAGGTTCTATCCTTACCTGCGCGGGATTCCCGATCCCTACAGCGGGGACTCCCCCTATAGCCAGTGGTCACTCCGCATGAGCCTCCAGGAGATCGAAGAACGCCTGCGCCGCCAGGGGTTCAGCTTCGAGGGGATCGAGCGGATTGAGCCAGTGCAACGGAGTCCCTCGGGCCGGGTCACGAGGGTCCGCATCACGGCCGCTCGTGGAAATGGGGAGATCTCTGGGGAGCAGTTGCGGAGGGCCCTTGGGTATGATCTCCTGCGGAGCACGAAGTTCACCATCCTTCCCCTTCCCGGGGAGGTAGGTCCTGCGGTGGAATTCAGAGGGAGTGGATGGGGGCATGGTGTGGGTCTTCCTCAGTGGAGCGCGAGGAACATGGCCATTTCTGGTCGCACATTCGAAGAGATCCTCACCTACTACTACCAGGGAATTTCCGTATTGCCCATCCGCGCACTCACCATCTCGAACTAGATGATTCGCGCTAGATGATTCGCGGACAGCACATGCTATACTAGAGCATGTGGAGCTTCTCTGCACCCGCTCCGCGTGTAACCTCATCAAACCACTTCAAAGGAGGGATGGACAATGGGAACGAAGGGGCGCTCCATTCTGGAAGTTGACGTGAACACGGTGATTAACGAGCTCAAGAAAGCCTACCTGGATGAGCTCATGGCCTTCTACTCCTACTGGATCACCGCCATCGTTGCGGAAGGGTTCCATGGTGAAGAGCTCACTGAGCACTTCAAGCAGGAAGCCATGGAGGAGCTAGGACACGCGGAGAAGCTGGCCAACCGCATCCTGGAGCTCGGTGGCGACCCGGTCGTTCATCCTAAGGACTGGGAGGCTGGGGCAAACGCTCCATTCACCAGCCCGCGCGCGGACCGGACGGACGCCGAGGGGATGGTCGAGGACCAGATCAAGGCAGAGGCAGGAGCCATCGAGGCCTACAATCGCCTCGCCAAGCTGACTTTTGGCAAAGATCCTGTCACCTACCACTTGGCTACGGAACTCCTCGCCGATGAGGTGCGTCACGAGGAGTTCCTGGAAAACCTCCTCGGGAAGAAGTAGCGCGAGCAGCTTCGCTTGGCGAGATCTCGCTGCCACTGAAGTGGGGGTGGTCCTTGGAAAGGAATGGTTTCCCTGTCAGAGTTTGACTATTCTCTTCCAGAAGAGCTCATCGCCCAGCAGCCTATAGAGCCTCGGGATACTTCCAGGCTGCTGGTCGTCCACCGGCACACGGGCTCTTTAGAGCACCGGATCTTTTCCCAGGTGGTGGAGTACCTTCGCCCGGGAGATGTCCTGGTGATCAACGACACCCGTGTGATCCCCGCTCGCTTACGGGGGGAGAAGGAGGGGACCGGTGGGCGGGTGGAAGTGCTGATCTTCCAGGCCCTCGAAGCCTCCTCGGAAGGGGAAGTGTGGAAGGCCCTGGTGCGCGGCAAGAGGGTACGTGAGGGTACCCGGGTCCGCCTCCGGGGAGGAATCACTGCCATATTACGGGAACGGGACGGGGAGGGGTGGGTGGTGGAGTTCCAGGCTCCCCGTCCCCTTCTTTCCCTTCTTCACGAGATTGGGGAGGTACCGGTCCCTCCTTACATCCACGTCCCCATCAGGGATCCCGAGGAGTACCAGACGGTGTATGCTAGGCGAAACGGTTCAGTGGCCGCCCCCACAGCAGGACGCCACTTTACCCCGAGCCTTCTCTCACGGATCGAGGCGAGTGGGGTCAAGATCGTCCCGGTGACGCTCCACATCGGGCCTGGGACGTTCCTCCCAGTGCGCGTAGAGGAAGTAACCCGCCACCGCATGATGCCGGAAGCCTATGAAGTGAGCGAGGAGGCTGCGGAAAAGATCAATGAGGCCCGCTGCGCTGGAGGGAAGGTCATTGCCATAGGAACCTCCACCGTGAGGACGCTGGAATCCGTGGCCGATGAAGCGGGGAGGGTCCGCCCCGGGAAAGGATGGACAGATCTCTTCATCCTTCCAGGCTATCGCTTCAAGGTCGTGGATGCTCTTGTGACCAACTTCCACCTGCCCAAGTCTACGCTCCTCATGCTGGTCTGTGCATTCGCAGGAAGGGCCCTGATCTTCTCTGCGTACCAAGAGGCCATCCTGAACCGCTACCGCTTTGGGAGCTTCGGCGATGCGATGCTGATCCTTTAAATAGCCCAGCGGATCCGTTTACCTAGATTTGGCCGGGAACCCCAATGAGGAGGTGGAGTAGAGGGAGGAGCATGGCGGCGCCATGCCCTAGGGGAGGGAATTAACCGAGACGCGTCCAGCCCCTCTTCTCTGGAGCCCACTGATCCAGCGGGCGGCCCATGAAATCCTGTCCTTCCACCTGATACCCCGCAGCCTCTAACCTCCTCTTGGCCTCGGCGAAGTAGCGATAGTCGATCTGCCAGGCTCCAGCCCGGAGGGGGTTCTGGTAGAGGCCGAGGCCCCCAAGGAGCTTCTTGATTGTAGCCTCCTCGCTCTCTGCGAACCGGAGCTCGACCCCCTGGTTAATGGTGCCAAAGGCGGTCACTTTCGGATTCTGCGGGGCAGATGCAGGTGCGCCTCCGGGGTTTATCGAGGAAACCGGAACGGGAATCCCCGCCTGTGGCGCTCCTTCTCCCCGTACTGCCCTCGCGGGTGGCGTTCGCGGTTGCTCCTCCTTGCGCTCCTCGTCCATCCGCTTTCCCTCCTCATTCCTTCTTTCCCACCAGACACCCATGTGCCATTCTACACACTTCACCGAGGGCGATGCAACATTCTCTTCTGGGAGGGGGCTCCGGGGAGAGTCCAAGGGCTTTTGCCGGACACCACGACCATAGAAGATGACCCTATATGGTCTCTGTGCTATACTCCTTCGTGGACTTCACCATGGCCATTCGCTTCGAATTGCTGAAGAGTTCCTCGCAGACTGGGGCAAGGCTGGGCCGCCTCATCACTTCTCATGGGACCATCGAGACCCCTGCCTTTATGCCTGTAGGGACCCAGGGGGCGGTGCGAGGGATGTTGCCCAGGGAGCTCCGGGAGATGGGGGTCCAGATCATCCTTGGGAATACTCTCCACCTCTACCTCCGACCCGGGGTTGACCTCATCGAGCGCGCTGGCGGCTTGCACCGCTTCATGCGCTGGGAGGGGGCGATCCTGACCGATAGTGGGGGGTTCCAGGTGTTCAGCTTAGCCCACCTACGGCGCCTGAGCGATGAGGGCGTTCTCTTCCGGTCTCCCATCGATGGGAGCGAGCACTTCTTGACTCCCGAGCGGGTGGTGGAGATCCAGGAAGCTCTGGGATCAGATATCGCCATGCCCTTGGATGTCTGCTTGGGATACCCTGCGGATGAGACCCAGGCAAAAGAAGAGCTACGGCGGACCCTGATCTGGGTAGAGCGGTCCCAGCGTCATCACCGAGGGGGGAATCAGGCCCTCTTTGCCATCGTCCAGGGCGGGTTCTCCCCCTCTCTCCGACGGGAAGCTGCGAAAGCCGTGGCATCGATGGACTTTCCCGGATATGGCATCGGCGGGTTGAGCGTGGGGGAGCCGCACGCCCTGACCTATGCACTGGTCGAGGCCGTAACGGAGGTCCTTCCCCCGCACCGCCCTCGCTACCTTATGGGCGTTGGCTCCCCACCAGGGATCGTCGAGGCCGTCGCACGGGGCGTAGACCTCTTCGATTGCGTCCTCCCTACGCGGGTCGCACGGACAGGGGTGGCCTTCACCCGCCGCGGTCGCATCAATCTGCGCAACGCCATGTACCGGGAGGATTTCTCCCCTCTCGATCCCTCTTGCACCTGCGAAGTTTGCCAGACATACCCCCGGGCATACATCCGTCACCTCTTCAAGGTCGAGGACATGCTGGGACCTCGGTTGACCACGTTCCACAACCTGTACTTCCTCTCCCAGTTGATGGAGGAGATCCGGCGGGTGATTGCCGAGGAGAGGTTTCAGGAGTGGAGGGAGGAGTTCCTACGGTCCTACACCACGCCTTGGTGATCCGCGGTCTACACCGTCTTCACAGTCTACAGGGTCTTCACGGTCGTTATGATGTTGACCATGCAGACGGTGAAGACCGTGCAGACAGGGGTAGGCCCATTGCGGGACAAAGAAATCTGTGGTACACTGCCACCGCGGGTGAATTCCTAGACCATCCATGTATCAGGTATCAGGTGTGCATCAGCAGCTGGGACCGAGGACCTGCTTAAGGGAGGTGCCGCGTTGCCACAACAGTACAACATTATCCTGATCTACATCATCCTGTTCGCCCTTCTCTACTTCCTGTTGATCCGGCCGCAGCAGGTCCAGCGGAGAAGGCGGCAGGAGATGCTGAGCAAACTTAAGAAGGGGGACCGCGTCGTGACCCTGGGAGGTTTCCACGCCACCATCGTGGACCTGAAGGACGAAGTCCTCACACTGGAGATCGCACCCAACGTGCGGGTCAAGGCAGATCGAAGCGCGGTCAGCTACGTGCGGTCAAAACAGGAGAAGGAGGATGGATGACAAGGCCCGCATCAGCGAAATCAAGGAGGCTCCACCCGCAGCCCCTGCCCAGCTAAAGCTCCTGACCCTTGAGGAGATCCGGCGGGATCCCGAGGTCGAGGCGTTCATCGCGAAGGCCGACGCCTACACTGCAGCAATCGGGTACACGGAGCACGGGTTCCGCCACGCCAACCTTGTCGCCAGCATCGCCATGAATATCCTCAAGCGCCTCGGCTATGAGGAGCGCCAGACGCAGCTTGCCGCCATCGCCGGCTACCTCCACGACATCGGCAACGTGGTGGGGCGTATCAACCACGAGCATACGGGGGCGCTCCTTGCTGGGAGGATCCTGGAGCGGCTAGGGATGGATCCCGCAGAGCGGGCCATCGTCATGGGAGCCATCGGGAACCACGAGGAAGATACCGGCGATCCTGTAAGCCCCGTAGGCGCAGCTGTGATCTTGGCGGATAAGTCTGATGTCCACCGGACCCGCGTCCGCAACCCTGATCCCACCACCTTTGATATTCACGATCGCGTCAACTACGCCGTGGAGCACTCCTTCCTGCGGGTGGATGAGATCGCTCGCGCCATCACCCTGGAGCTCGCCATCAACACAGAGATTTCCAAAGTGATGGAGTACTTTGAGATTTTCCTCTCGCGGATGGTGATGTGCAGACGCGCGGCTCAGTTCCTGGGCTGCGACTTCAAGCTCCAGATCAACGGGGTCAAGCTCCTGTAAGAGTCCGCCCACCAACATTCTCATACTCCCGTGCGCAAGCGATCGAGGTGTGGAGAAGAATGTCCAAAGCTCAGGCGCTGATCCTCATGCCGTTGTACAATGAAGCGCAGACCCTGGAGCTGGTGTTGCAGGAGGTCCGAAGGTATGTCGCCAGTTTGGACCAGACGATGCAGGTGAAGGCGGATATCCTGGTGGTGGACGATGGCTCAACAGATTGTTCTCCTCAGATCCTAGAGCGGTTCCCTGAGGTCATGGTCATCCGCCACCCGACCAATCTTGGGTACGGGCAATCGCTCATTGACGGCTTCCAGTACGCAATCCAGAACGAGTACGAAATCGTCGTCACCATGGACTGCGATGCACAGCATGAGCCGCAGATGATCCCCCGGTTCATTTCCGAGATCGTTGGGTACGACATCGTCTCGGGGAGCCGATACCTGGACCCTGAAGCAGCAGGGGATCCCCCACCACCGGACCGCCGGATGCTCAACGAAGAGATCACAAGGATCTTGCGGGAGTTGACGGGCTATCCTTTAACCGACGCCTGGTGCGGCTTCAAGGCGTACCGCGTAGAGGCGCTTACCAAGCTTGAGCTCACCGAACCGAGCTACGGGATGCCGCTCCAGGTGTGGATCCAGGCCGCTGCCCACAACTTGAGGGTGAAGGAGATCCCGGTGGCCCGCATCTACAAGAATCCCAACCGCCGCTTCTGGGGAGGGCTGGACGATCCGTCGGTGCGGCGTGCCTACTACTTCCGCATCATCGAGCAGGAGGCGAAGCGCTGGTTGAATCGCTCAGTAGGGGGAGGAAGGATCCATGAGCCGTCACGCCCGGGCCCTTGCCATCGGCGCACATCCCGATGATGTGGAGATCGGGATGGGCGGGACGATCCTGGCGATGCGCGCGGAGGGGTACGAGGTATGGATCCTCGACCTGACCGATGGGGAGCCCACACCCATGGGTACGCCGGAGCGGCGGAGACAGGAAGCCGCGGCTGCGGCAGAGATTCTCGGGGTGAGGCGCATCACCCTCCCTCTCAAGAATCGGGAGCTCATGGACACCGTGGAAGCGCGGAGGATGGTCGCGGAGGTGATCCGGGAGGTGCGCCCGGAGCTGCTGTTTCTCCATTACTGGGAGGATGCACACCCCGACCATGTGGCTGCCTGTCGCCTCTCTGAGGCGGGGAGGTTCTACGCCAAGCTCACCAAAGCAGGGCTGGCAGGGGAGCCATTCTATCCCAGGAGGGTCTTCCACTTCGCCGCCATCCACTATCGCCTCCACCTCAAACCCTCATTCATCCTGGATATCAGCGCCTATATCGATCAGAAGTTGGAGGCGATCCGCTGCTATGCCAGCCAGTTTAACGTGGAGCGGGGGAACATCGGCCTCCTTGAGGAGATTCGCGAGGAGAATCGTTACTGGGGTTCCCTCATTGGGTGTGCGTATGGAGAGCCCTTCGTGTGCAGGGAGGAGATCGGGTTGAGGGGGGTTGGTGCGCTGGTATGAGCGAGGCTCCATGGATTGACGAAGTTCGCATCCCCCAGGGGCGAGGGGAGGTCCTCTGCGTCCCCCCTGCGGGGAAAGCAGGAGAGCTCCTCCAGAGAAACCCTCTGGCCACCCTGGACGTAGAAGTCCTGGGGAGGAGCCTCCCTGAGTTCCGCGAGGAACTTCAGGAGGCCGTCTTGGGGTTGGCTCGGAAGTTCATGGAATCCATAGGGGTCACAGTTCCTACTCCTCCTTGTAAGGGAGCGAGGTTTATCCTCACAGGCCACCAGCCTGTTTTCTTCCACCCTGGGATCTGGATCAAGCACTTCCTCCTTGAGCGGCTCAGGATCTCCTTGGGAGCAATTGGCCTCAACGTGGTGGTCGATACCGACGAGGTAGGGGAGGTCACGGTCGAGATCCCCGCGCGAAGGGAACGGTTTCGCATCGTCCGGGAAACACTCCTGCGTGCTCCCAGCGATGTCCCCTTTGAGGCCCATCGGCCTCCTTCGAGGGATGAGTGGGATGGATTCCTTGGGCGGATCGCCGCGCACCTGAATACATTGGGGAAGCCTCGCTTCAGAGAATCGTTGGACCACTTCTCAGAAGCCGCGGTATTTGTGCAGGAACGCGTCCAAACCCTGGGGGAGTTCCTGGCTGCAGCTCGCAGGCGGTATGAACAGGGAGGAGGGTCCAGGGGGTATCTGGAGGTCCCTCTCTCCTGGATCTGCCAGCTGCCGCAGTTCTTGTGGTTTTTCCTTTCCATCGCTGTGCGTGCCCAGACCTTCGCGCGTATCACGAATGCGCATCTCGCTACCTACAGACGTCGCCATGGTCTGCGTTCCCCGGCCCATCCGTTCCCCGACCTCCTGGCCGAGGGGGAGCTCGTGGAACTTCCTTTTTGGGCCGTTCTCCAGGGCAGGCGCAGGGAGCTCTTCGCCGTCCCTGCACCTGGGGAGATTGCACTCGTTGCCGACCGCAGTACGCTGGTTACGCTCCCGGCCGCGCCTGAGGAAGCCCTGGAGGTCCTGGTGCGTTCTGCCCTCAAGATCCGCCCCCGGGCGATTACATTGACCATGTTCTGCCGCCTCTTCATAGCGGACCTGTTCATCCACGGTGTCGGAGGAAGTCGCTACGACGAGGTGACCGATGCTGTCATCCGTGACTTCTGGGGGATCGCGCCGCCTCCTTACATCGTGGCATCGGCGACACTCTGGCCGGATCTCGACGGTCACGAGGAGGTGGAGGAGGAGCGCAGGCAGCTGCAGAAACGTCTCCTGGACCTCCGCCACAATCCTGACCGCCACCTTCCGAACCCCACTCCTGAGCAAGTCGCGCTCATCGAGGAGAAATGGCGGTATATCCGCTCCCTGGAGGAGGGACTCCCGCGCAAGAGGCGGAGGGAGCTGACCAGGCGGATCAGGGAGATCAACGTGCGCCTGAGCGAAGCCCTGCGGGAGGAGATTGCCGAAGTGGAGGAGAGGCTCAGCCAGCTCAAGTCCCGGTTGGAAGAGGCACAAGCAGCCACGTATCGCGGGTACCCGTACTTCTTGTTCTTCCCCCACGAGGTGGAATCGCTCGTGGATCACATGGGGTAGGGAGTGCAAGGATGGTGCAGGAGGACCGAAGAGCAGTCGAGGCCCGTGGCGTGAAAAAGGCCTTCGGGCGAACTTGGGCGTTGAGGGGCGTGGACCTCGAGGTGAGGCCAGGGGAGTATCTCGCCTTGCTCGGGCCCAACGGTTCGGGGAAGACGACCCTTTTGCGGATCCTGGCCACGCTCATCCGCCCGACGGAGGGGAACATCCGGATCTTCGGGCGTGACCCGCGCAGGGAGGGCGAGGAGTGCAGGAGGCTCCTGGGCTTCGTGGGCCATGACTCCTTCCTCTACGGGAGCCTTTCGGTGAGCGAGAATTTGCATTTCTACGCGCGCTTGTTTGGCCTTCCTGATATCCCGGCCCGTACGAGGCAGGTCCTGGAAGCATTGGGACTTGAGCGCCGCGCCCATGACCTTGTCCGGACCCTCTCCCGAGGTCTCCAACAACGGGTCGCTATTGCGCGCGCGCTGCTTCATGATCCCATTTTGCTTCTTTTGGATGAGCCTTTCACAGGGCTGGATGCGCAGGCCAGTCGCAGTCTAGGAGAGCTGCTGGCCTCTCTCCGTCAGGAAGGGAGGGCGATCATCATGGCGACCCATAACCTGAACGAAGGTCTCGAGGCCTGCGACCGGGCGGTGATCCTCCTCGATGGGCGCGTTGCCCGAGTGATGGAAGGTCCAGAGATACGAGGGGAGCGCCTGCGGGAGGCGTTCCTGGCTACACTGGAAAGCTGAAAGAGCTCCAGCAAACGTCAACATTCTTTGGCCGGGTGAAACATCTTTGCATCCTCGGAGGTATCTATGGGGAGGGCGATCCTGACGTTGCTCTGGAAGGACCTGCGCGTCGAGCTCAGGACCAAGGAGATCCTGACCACCATGATGGTCCTGGCTCTGCTCATCCTTGTGATCCTGAACGTGGCCATGGGACAAAACGTCGTGACCGTCAAGCTGGCTGCATCCGGGGTCCTCTGGGTAGTCTTCACCTTCGCTGCAACCCTGGGCCTGAGCAGGGTTTTCCTTGTCGAGAAGGAGCGGGGCCAGCTCAGCGGCATCCTCCTTGCCCCCATGGACAGGAGCGCGATCTTCCTGGGGAAGATGATCGGGAGCACCATCCTCGTCCTCCTTGTGGAGGCCGTAGCCCTTCCTGTCTTCGTGGTGTTGTTCAACTTCCCTCTTGGGGGACGGGTCGGTCCCCTCCTCCTTCCCCTGTTTCTGGGGACGGTTGGGTTTATTGCGGTGGAGACCCTGTTCTCGGCGATCTCGGCGCAGACACGCCTCCGGGAGATCCTCCTTCCCCTCCTGGCGTTCCCCGTGGCGATGCCGGCTCTGGTGGGAGCGGTCGGTGCGACAGCGAAGGTGCTGGATGGCCTTCCCCTTCAGTCCGCCGCGCCTGAGTTGCAACTCCTGGTGGCCTTTGATATACTCTTCGTGGCCATTGGGCTGGTTGTCTTCGAGTACGTCGTGGAGGAGGAATGATGGCCAGAGGCTTTGATGATCGGGCCATTGCCTGGATTCTCCTCGTCGCAATGGTTGTCTCCCTGTACATGGTCTTCATGTACGTCCCCACAGAACGAGAGATGGGCATCATCCAGCGGATCTTCTACTTCCATGTCCCCCTTGCGTGGATTTCCTTCCTGGCCTTCCTGATGGTATGTATCGCAGGGATTCAGTACTTGCGGCAGCGGTCCCGTTGGTGGGATGCCCTTGGTACAAGTGCCGCCGAGATCGGGGTGCTCTTTAGCACACTCGTCCTCATCACTGGTTCGATCTGGGCAAAGCCCATTTGGGGGACGTGGTGGACGTGGGAGCCCAGGCTCGTGACCTTCCTGATCCTCTGGTTCATCTACGTGGGCTACCTCTTGTTGCGTGCCGCCGCAGGTGATGACGAGCGGAAGGCGCGGCTCGCTGCAGTTGTAGGGATCGTGGGATTTCTAGATGTCCCCCTGGTCTTCTTCTCTGCCCGCCTCCTCCGAGGGCTGTCACCGGTGGTGTTCACGCGCCAGGGTGCCGGCCTTGCTCCACCGATGCTGTGGACGCTTCTCGTCTCCCTGGCCACCTTCACGCTCCTCTTCGTTCTCTTGCTTCGTCAGAGGCTTTTCCTAGAGCTTGCAAGGGATGAAGTAGAATCGCTCAAGGAGCTGGTACCGTGAAGAACCTGACGCTGCTGTTCTTTGCTTATCTCATGATCTGGATCGGCCTGTTTGCCTACCTGCTCTTTCTCATCCAGCGGGGGCTGGCGCTGTCAAGGGAGATTGCGGCGTTGAAGCAAGCGCTTGCTGCAGGGAACAAGGGCGACCCTGAGAAGAGAAAGGACCGAGGGGAGACTCCATGAGAGGGACCCCGGGCGGATGGGAAAAGACCTTTTGGAAGGGCACTGAGAAACTCATCCGGTTGTAGGGGGGTAGCGATGCGAGGGAAACGGTGGAAATTCCTGGTCGTCGTCCTGGCCATTGTGCTCGTGCTGTCGTACCTGGTGTATGCCGGGGTCCGCAGGGCTTCGGTGTACTACCTTACCGTGAGCGAGCTCCTGGTCCAGGGGAACCGGAGCATGGATCTCCCCGCCCGCGTTAGCGGGAAGGTTGTCCCTGGTTCGATCCAGTGGGACCAGCTCCGCCAGTCCCTTCGCTTCCGCATCACGGATGGGCAGAAGGTCCTCTTTGTACGCTACCAGGGTGTCGTCCCGGATATTTTCGGTGACGGCAAGGAGGTTGTGGTGGAGGGGCGCCTCAGCCCGCAAGGGGAGTTCATGGCCACAACCCTCCTGGCCAAGTGCCCCACGAAGTACGAGCCAGCGGAGTAGATCTCCCGGGAAGTGAAGCGGAACTGCTCATGGCGTTATAGGGCAGAAAGGAGATCTCAGAAGTCCCTATTCGCCAAGGAGGGAAATCCTGAGAGAGGTCGAATCCAGTGAGGTGTTTTTAAGTGCCCTGTTGAAATGGCTTTGGTGTACAACGAGGCGGAAGGGTGAAACAGACGGGTGAAGGGAAAGGATGCGGATTCAAATCGGTCCTTTGATTGTGACGGCTCTGGCAGTGATTGTGTTGCTCCTGATTGCCTTCCCTCCCACGGTGGATTTCTCCCGGGCGCAGGTAGGTCTCAACACGCCTCTCCCGTTGTCCAGGGGGGAGCAGCGCCTTGTCCCTGGTAAGCCCTCGGCGGTCCGCGGGGAGAAGGTCTTCCAGAAACAGTGCGCCCTGTGTCATGGTCCGGAGGGACGAGGGGATGGTCCTGCGGCGAGCAAATTGGTGACGCCGGGGCGTAGCCTCCTCACCGATTTCCTGGGGGTCTTCGGGATCAAGGTCAAAGCCGAGCAGTTGCCTTCCCGCCCGGCGAACTTCCACAACCTGGACGCCCAGCGGCTCAACTCCCCCTTCCTGAACTATGAGACGGTCACGCTGGGTCGCCCGCATACAGCGATGCCCGCGTTCGGCCCGAGAGCACCTTATGGCGTCAACAAAGGCGCCATGTTGACCGATCAGGAGCGCTGGGATGTGGTCTTCTTTGAATGGGAGTTCCAAACCTCCGCGGAGCGCCTAGCGCGAGCCAAGGAGATCTACGAGAACCGGGTGATCGAAGGGAACACTTGCGCAAGTTGCCACGGGGTTGCTGGGGACGGCCGAGGGCCGCGGGGTGCGGAGATGGCCGGGAAATTGTGGACGTGGGCGGCGGGACGAGGGCCAGGGATTTTCACCGACATCAACCACCTGGGCCAACGAAAGCCCTCCGACCTCTTCCAGGTGATCGAGGATGGGAGTCCCAACGGCTTGATGCCCTCGTACAAGGGGAAACTCTCCGAGGATGAGATGTGGATGCTTGTGGAGTATGTCTATACCTTCGTCTACGAACCGAAAGGGCAGGTGAAGTAAAACGGATGGAAGAGCGCGTCAACCGGAGGACGTTTCTCAAACTCCTTATGGGCGTGCCGGCTTTTGGTGCCATCGCAGCAGCGCTTTCCCCGTTGCTCCGGTACCTCAAGCCCAATCTCCCACCCTATCAGCTGAACCCGCTGACCGTTGGGGACAAACCCCATGGATCCCCGGTAGTGGCGGCAACCCTCTCGGAGCTTCGGGAGCCCTGGAGTTACAAGTACTTTACCTTCGTCCAGCAGTATCCCCAGTACACGCCTGAAGGGTTCAAGAACGCCACCGTTCCAGGGGTCGTCATCCGCCTCCCCCGGAAGGTTGTCCTTCCCTGGGAGTGGGCGGGCGAAAAGCGGAAGGAGAGCGATATCGTCGCCTTCTCGCGCATCTGTCCCCATCTCGGGTGCATCTTCAACTACGTTCCTGAGTGGAAGGAGATCACATCTGGGTATGGAGGCTATGTTCCGCCCCCGGATCGTCGCCATGCGCTCATGGGCTGCCCATGCCATCTCAGCATCTATGATCCTGCCGATCCCGATGTCCCAGGGAGGGTCCTCTCCGGTCCAGCGCCGCGACCTCCTCGGACCTTCCTGTTTGCGGTGAAGGAGGGGGACATTGTCATCACCGACGTGGAGCCCGGTGGGATCGCCTAGAGGATCCCCCGAGGCGTGAAAAGCTTCCCTAGTTAGGGAGGTGGATGGGAAAGTTGGGAGTCGTTGGGGAATGGATCAAAGACCGGAAGGAACACCTCGATCTCTTTGACGAGACCAACGTCCATAGACAGGGGAATCCCTTTTATCTCCTCGGCCCGATGGTGTACTACTTCTGGCTCATCACCATCGTGAGTGGTCTCCTCCTTATGATCTGGTACGAGCCCACCACTGCCGGTGCATACAACTCCATCCTGCACATCCAGCACGAGATCCCTCTTGGCTGGTTGATCCGCGGCCTCCACAAGTACGGCGCTGATGCCTTGATCATCGCCATTACCCTGCGCATCTACCGTATGTACTTCCTGGGGGAGTACAAGAAGCCAGGGGAGCTCTCCTGGATGATCGCGTTCGCCTCGCTGATCCTGGCGATGATTTCTGGGATCACAGGCTATCTCCTCATCTGGAACCAGCGTGCCTTCTGGGCGGCCAAGGTCGTGCTCACGGTCCCCATCTACTTTGACGAGCTCCCCCTCATTGGGCAGACGAGGTTTGGTTCCGCTATCGCTTACATCTTCCTCGGGGGCCCGGCCATCGGCCAGGCAACCCTCACCAGGTTCTATATGATCCATTTCAGCATCTCTGTGATTGCCCTCATCCTCACGGAGATCTTCTTCCAGCGGACCCGGCGCAAGCGGTTGAATATGTCGCTTGCAAGTGTCCTGGTCTTCTTCCTCATGCTCGCCGCGATCAGCTACCTCCTCCCAGCGGAACTGGGGAGGAGAGCTAACCCAGACCGGACGCCCCTTCCTATTCTCTCGGACTGGTACTTCCTGGCCCTCTACCAGTTCGTCAAGTACACGCCGCCCCTGTGGGCTGGTCTTGGGCCGGGGTTGCTCATCGCCTTCGGGATGCTTGTCCCCTTTCTGGATAGGAGCAAAGGGAGACGGCCTTCGGAGCGTCCCTTCTTTACCGTGGTGGGGATCATGGCCCTCGTCTACTTCCTTGTGTTCACAGTCCTGATTCTGTTCAATATCGCTGTCATCGAGCGCGATCCACCAATCATCCTAGCCATCACCGTCGTGGTCCTTGCACTTGGACTCCTTTGGGAGATCCGCTACCGGAGGCGACAGCTTGGACAGCTCGTGTCTTCGCCGAAGCCTGCCGAGAACCCGGCCTCGGAGTAGCGTAGGTCGTCCAGAGAAAACCCCTTGAACGATGGTGCGGTTGTGTCTATGATGGGGGGAGGATAGGGGAGCAAAGATGTGGCGGCATCTATGGTTTTATCTCACCTTCCTGATTGCTGTTCTCGCCCTTTCTCGACTGATCGGGGCAGTGGAGGAGGCGCTGGCGAGAGGGACTGTCCAAGCATGGGCACGTGCAGCAATCGTTGTCGCCGCCCTTTTTGTTTCCTTCCTGTACCTGGGGTTTACCCTCTACGAAGTAGATCGCAGGGCTGGAAGGGTGCGACGGCCCCTCCGGCTGTATGAGTGGTGGATCCGGGCTCGGGGAACGCAGAGGTAAGGAGATGACGCAGGGGAAGCTGTTGGGTCTGATCCTGGTGCTGTCTGCGATCGTCGCCGCCGCGAGCGGGGCGATTGTCTACGGGGAGTTCTCCAGAAAGCAGCTCGTTGTCGGAGCCTCCCTTGGGATCATCTTCTTGGCCTATGGATTGATCCTGATCATTCTCCGGAAGGGGCGATGGATCCAGGAGTGAGGTTGCGAATGCCCCGTACCGGGCCCCGCGGCAATCTGGCACAGCACGAAGGAGGAAAGGGAGGTTGTACAAGCGCATCCTGAAGAACTTGCAGCGAGCCACCCTCCAAGTGGATGTCCTGCTCAACCGCGTTCTGCCTTCTGATTGGAACCCGTTGTATTACACTGGAGGGCTGTCGAACCTCTTCCTGACCATCCTGATCCTTTCAGGGATCTTTCTCTTCTTCTACTACGTGCCGGATCCCAACGAGGCCCACCGCTCCATCACCTTCATCACGGAGCGCGTCCCGTACGGGAGGATCATCCGCGGGGTTCACCGCTATGCCGCCGATGGGTTCATGGTAGCGATTTTCCTCCACCTTTTCCGGAACTGGTTCACGGAGCGTTACCTTTTCTCCCGGGATATCCCCTGGATCTCCGGGATGTTCCTCCTTGGCTTCGCTGGGTTCGTGGGAATCACCGGATACTTCATGGCGTGGGACGACCGGGCGCAGGCCCTCCTGGCAATGACCCTGCATATGCTTCGGTCGATCCCGCTTGTTGGCCCGTGGCTCAACGAGCTCCTCCTGGGAGGAGGGGGAGTCGGCGAACGCACCCTCGTGCGTTTTCTCTTCCTCCACGTGGTCCCCGCCGTGACCCTCTACCTCCTGCTCTGGTGGCATTATATCCGCATCCGTCACCCCAAAATCTGGCCACCGGCGGTCTGGGTGCTGTTCAGCCTGGGGCTTGTCTTTCTCCTCAGTTCCCTCGTGCCTGTGGTGAGCGGGGTGCCCGCCTCCCCCACGGCACAGCCGCAGGTGATCCCCCTCGACTTCTTATATATGTGGCCTTACTGGTTGCTGAAGTACGTTGGACCGATCTGGGCGATCGTGCTCGGGTTCGTCCTGTTCAGTTATGGAATGTACATCCCTTACCAACTCCGGGAGAAGCCGGAGGTCATGGGCGTCCGTCACGCAGGGGTAGCCCAGGTCATTGAGCCGAACTGCACGGGATGCGAGCTTTGTTACTATGACTGCCCCTACAACGCGATCATCATGGTCCCCTCGCCAAGGCCTGGGCAGACCAAAGCAGCGCAGAACCGCAAGCTGCTTGCCGTGGTGATTGAGTCGCGGTGCGTAGAATGCGGCATCTGCATTGGCGCTTGCCCGTTCCAGGCTTTAGAACTCCCTCGTTTGATGGAGAATCAAGTGCTTGAAAGGGTGCTGGCAGCATGTCGGAGCTAGAGCACAGTTCCTCTCTGCAATCCCAGGAAAAGCCCACCCTGAAGGTGGTAGGGTTTGTCTGCGACTGGAGCGTGGATCTCAAAGGTGCGCTCACGGAGGACGGGAGGCTCCGGGAGGTTCCGAACGTCTACGTGATGATGATCCCCTGTTCGGGGTTCATCCGGCCCTCCTGGCTGGAGTTCGCCCTGAAGAACGGAGCTGACGGAGTGTTTGTCTGCGGGTGCCCGTATGGGGACTGCCTGAACCGGGAGGGGAATTTTCTCATCAGGAACAGGATCCAGCAGATGCGCCGCCGCCTCCAGCGTCAGAGGATCGATCCAGAGCGGGTAACGATGCTGGCTTATGGGCTGCATGATCGGGAGGGATTCCTCTTGGCGATCAAGGCTTTCCTGGAGGATCTGCGCAGGCGGGTCGTGCCAGGAGGCCAGGCGGTGACGAGGGCCGCTCAGCAAAGCAGCCCCAACGAAATCTCTTGACAAGGTTCCGCTGGGGACAACGTCAAGGGGCGTCCTTTCAACCGTCGAGCATTATAATAATGGAAAGTACCCTAGGTGATGGAGATGATCCGGCGGAAGAGTGTAGGGACGATCTTGGCTTATGCCCTTTTCTACATCGTGTTCTTCGCCCTCCTCTTGCTCGTGGCCTCGTTTGGGCTCATCGCCGAAGCTTGAGACAGGGCTATGTACTCTCATCATAGAAAGGAGGAACAGGACGATGCGATTTGTTCGCGCCACGATCCTCGCTGTCGCCGCCCTTGTGCTGCTCGCAGCCTGCGCACGCCAGCAGGCCCAGCCACCTGCCCCAGCACCATCGGCAGCGGGTGAGATCGCGATTACCGAGAACGAGTGGTCGATCCAACCGAAGGAGATCCGTGCAAAACCAGGGAAGGTTACCTTTGTGATCAAGAACCAGGGCGCCGTAGAGCACAACTTCGTGATCGAAGGAGTTGGGGAGGTCGACAAGATTGCGCCGGGGGAGACGAAGAAGCTGGAGGTGACTCTCCAACCGGGGACCTACAAGGTTGTGTGTAATCTCCCCGGTCACCAGGAAGCTGGCATGGAGGCCACACTCACCGTCTCAGAGTGAGGCAGTCTCACGAGCCAATCAAAGCCAAGCAAAATAGAGTTTTTTGAAAGAACGGGAGACGTTTGCCAGGGAGCTCTGAGGAGCCGGAGGATCCGTCCTATGAAGGACGCCCAGGGGTGAACGGGGTGGATCTTGCTGCAATCTACGAGCCTGTTGCAGGCGACCTTGAGAGGCTGAACTCCCTCCTCTTGGAAGAGCTGCAATCCGACGATGTCTTCATCGGGCAACTCGTCCACCACGTTCTCTCCACACGCGGGAAGATGGTACGGCCGGCCCTCGTCTTCCTCGCAGCCCAGGCGTGCGGAGGAGCAGGGGAGGAGCGCCTGTACATCGCCGGGGCCGTCGAGCTCATCCACGTGGCTTCCCTGATCCACGATGATATCATCGACCAGTCGGACATGCGCCGTGGTACAGCCACGGCGCATGTGCGCTGGGGGAACCAAGTGGCCGTTCTCCTGGGGGATTATCTCTTTGCCAAATCCTTTCACCTCCTCTCGCGGGTGAGCCATCCGCTGGTTGCGCCCGCAATGGCCTACGCGACAGTTGGGATGAGCCAGGCAGAGATCAAGCAGATCAAGATGGGGAGCGTCCCCCATACAGACGAGGAGGTCTACTTCGAGATCATTGAGGGGAAGACTGCCCGCCTGTTCTCGGCTGCTTGCCGGGCCGGAGCCCTGGTCGCCGGGGCTCCGTTAGAGGAAGCGGAAGCTCTGGCTACCTTCGGTCTCAACTGGGGGATGGCTTTCCAGATTGTGGACGATACACTGGACCTGACGAGCTCGCCTGAGGTCCTGGGGAAGCCGATCGCGAGCGACATCCATGGAGGAAAGATCACCCTTCCTATGATCATCGCCCTCCGGGAGGGAACGCCTTCCGACCAGGACAGGCTCCGGCGCCTCCTCCAGGAGCCCGAGGGCCGGTTGGAGGAGATCCGCATGGTTCTCGATCGGTACAACGCGATCCCAGCCGCGCTGGATATTGCCCGTTCCTACAGTGAGAGGGCTGCGGAAGCCCTTCGCATCCTCCCGGAGAGCCGGGCAAAGCGGAGCTTGATGGAACTGACCGAATTCGTGACCAGCCGAGTAAGATAGGGATATAGGGATGAATATCCCGGTGAACGTCTGTTGACGTTTGCCAGGCCTCCAGCGAAACCTTACCAGAAGAGTCGCTGGGACTAGTGATCCCACCTATTCGCCTGAGGGGAGATGCCTCCCATGATTGCTGTCACCGGGGCCAGCGGATTTGTAGGGAGGAACCTCCTCCGCGTTATGCGAGAACGCGGCATACCCGTCCGCGCCGTGGTTCACTCGTCGCAGGGGGAGACATGGGCTCGTTCGCTGGGGATCGAAGGAGTGCAAGCCGATGTCCGGGATGAAGTTTCCCTGGAAAGGGCATTTCAAGGTTGCTCCGTGGTCGTCCACCTTGTGGCCATCATCCGGGAGCGGGGCCCCCATACCTTCGAAGCTATCAACCACCTTGGGACCCAGGCAGTGGTCTCCGCTGCCCACCGCTGCGGCGTGCGAAAACTGATTCACCTGAGCGCGCTGGGCGCTTCTCCCGTAACCCCGAGTCGGTACCTAGCCTCGAAGTGGCGCGGTGAGGAAGCCGTGAGGAGAGGAGCGGTTCCTTATACCATCTTCCGCCCTTCGTTGATCTTCGGCCCTGGAGGGGGCGCGCTAGCACAGCTCCTTGCACTCACCCGGTATGGTCCCTTCTACCCGTTCATCCTCAGGGTCGGCGAAAGCCCGCTCCTGGAGCGCCTGGCTGACCTCCTCCCCTTGATCCCCGTACTTGGGGACGGGACCTACCGGTCTATGCCCATCGACTTGCGGGATGTGATCAGGTGCGTGATCCAGGCGGTCGAGCGAGAGGACGTGGTGGGCCGGGAGTTCGATCTCGGAGGCCCGGAGGTGGTAACATACAGCTCTTTGCTCGACCGGCTCCTCCAGATCCTGCGCAAGCATCGCTATAAGGTTCACATCCCCCTCTCCCTCTCTTGGTTCCTCGTGCGAGCCGGGGAGCGCATCCTTTCCAATCCTCCCATCACTTCCGCGGAGTTTGAGGCGCTTCTTCTGGACAATGTCTGCGATCCCGCCCCTGCCTACCAGACCTTCGGCCTCACGCCGCGTCCACTGGACGAGACGCTGCGCTGGGCACTAGGACTCCAGGAGTAATGGGTCTTCTTGGGACATCGCCCCATGGTCACGTGTCGTTTTTCCTTCTGGTAAGGGTCTGGACGCCGAGGTATAATAGGGCAGGAGGTGGCTCCATGTTCGGGTTAGGTACGCAGGAGCTTATCATCATTCTGGTTATCGCCCTGTTGATCTTTGGTCCTGCCCGGCTTGCCGGCATCGGGGGTGCGCTGGGGAAGGCGATCAAGGAGTTCCGGGGAGCGGTTAAGGAGACAGAGGAAGAGCTGAAGAGCGCATCCCGGGATGAGGACCGCTGAGCGGCATGAGGGTTCTTTCCTCAACCTCGTTGGGAAGGGAATCTTCATTGATTTCTTGGGGATCTCCGGCAAGAGCAAAACTTGCCGGGGTACGAAAGCCACTATGAACGCTAGCCGTTCCCTTAGGGCTTTGAGGAAGGACATCTCCCTGCCGGAAATTTCCCGTAGCTGGAGAGCGAAAGGGTATCGTTGAATTTCCCCGTCGAGGCGCGTACGCATCAGCTCCTGTGACGGGGACAACGTTCGGAGGAGCTTCGTGGCCAGAAGGTACAGGAGCCCCTGGTGGGTTCTGGTCTTCGTAATCGTCATCGGGGGGTTCCTGGGTAGTGTGATTGCCGAGGCAGTGGGCCAGTACCCTGCCTTCCAGTTCCTCGCGCGTAGCGTGGGGGCTGGACTTGACCCTCCCCTCACAGTGGACCTCCGCCTTCTCAGGCTCACCATTGGGTTTACAGTTCGATTGAACCTGGCCATGCTCGTTGGTATAATACTTGCGATTTGGATCTACCGGCTTTTGTAAGGATAAACAACGTCTGCACGAACCGGTACACTGGGAGGAGGAGTACCCCGGCAAGGGCGGGGGAAGCAGGGAGTGACCTTGGAGTTCCAAAGGAAGTTAACGCTAAAGGAGCTTCCAGAGGAGATTCGACCTCGAGAACGGCTCTTGCGCTCTGGTGCCGAGACGCTTTCTACGACCGAGCTCATGGCAATCCTGTTGCAATCGGGAACGCCACAACGTACAGCGCTTGATCTAGCTGAGGAATTGCTCTCCCGCTTTGGCTCTCTCGACCAGCTTGCCAAGGCAAAGGTCGCGGATCTCCTTTCCGTGAAAGGGGTCGGGCCAGCCAAAGCGGTCCGGGTTGTCGCAGCCCTGGAGCTAGGAAAGCGGTTACTCACCGCGCCACCCACCCCTCGCCCCGCGATCCGTTCTCCCCATGACGTGGCCCGGCTTCTGATGCCCGAGATGCGCATGTTGGACCGGGAGCACTTCCGGGTGATCCTCCTGGACACCAAGCACCGCGTGCTGGGTATCGTGAACATCTCCGTCGGGAGCTTGAACGCCACGACGGTCCACCCCAGGGAGGTGTTTAAAGAAGCGATCCGGAAGAGTGCTGCTGCGGTCGTTCTCGTCCATAACCACCCTTCGGGCCAAGCGGAGCCAAGCCGGGAAGATATGCGGATTACCGAGCAACTCCAAGCTGCGGGGGAGATCGTGGGGATCAAGGTGGTTGACCACATCATCCTGGGCGATGGACAATTCTATAGTTTCCGGGAGCACGCGCTCCTGGCATGATGTACAGAATCAAGAGAAATCTTCCAAGGATGGGATGGTGGAAAGGAGCGTGGGGAGATGGTGTTGAACGGGCTCATGTCCCGGTTCAGCCGGGATATGGGGATCGACCTAGGGACGGCCAACACGCTGGTCTATGTCCGCCGGGAGGGGATCGTCCTCCGGGAGCCCTCTGTGGTGGCGAAACGGGTGGATGATGGTCAGATCCTCGCGGTGGGAGAAGAGGCCAAGCGGATGATCGGCCGGACCCCTGGGGATATTATCGCCAGCCGTCCGCTTCGGGACGGGGTGATCGCGGACTTCGATACGACGGCAGCGATGCTCTCCTACTTCATCCGCAAGGGGTTGAGGGGGAAAACGTTCCTCCGTCCCCGGGTGATTGTGGGCATCCCCTCTGGCGTGACGGAGGTGGAGAAGCGCGCTGTGATCGATGCAACCCTCCAGGCGGGGGCCCGGGAGGCGTATCTCATCGAAGAGCCAATGGCTGCGGCGATCGGCGCGGGGTTGCCCATCTCTGAACCGGTAGGCAGTATGGTGGTGGATATCGGTGGGGGCACGACCGAAGTCGCTGTCATCGCCCTTGGAGGAATCGTGACCAGTCGGTCGATCCGCGTGGGTGGAGATGAGATGGATGAGGCGATCATCCAATACGCGCGCCGGGCCTACAACCTTCTGATTGGGGAGCGCACTGCTGAGGAGATCAAGATCTCTATTGGTTCAGCCTACCCTGTAGAGGAGGAAAAGACCATTGATGTACGCGGCCGGGATCTCCTCACCGGGCTTCCCAGGACGGTGCAGATCAACTCTACGGAGATCCGGGAGGCGATGGCTGAGCCAATCTCGGCGATTGTGGAGGCAGTCAAGCAGACGCTCGAGCGCACGCCTCCGGAGCTGGCTGCGGACATCGTCGACCGGGGGATCATCTTGGTGGGAGGCGGGGCGCTTCTCCGGGGTTTGGACAAGCTGCTGAGCAAGGAGACTGGGATCCCCGTGTTCCTCACCGACGATCCGCTCTCCGCCGTGGCCTTGGGGACAGGTAGAGTTCTGGAAGAGCTGGATGAGTTGAAGAAAGTCCTGGTCACCACAAAGAAACCCTGAGGCACAACACCTTTTGAGCAATCCCCAAGGATTCGCTTGGCGAATTTTTGAAAGTGGGCGAGAAGATCGCGGTGGTGAGCGTGGTCAGCCGGCGAATGGTCTTGTTCGCACTCCTGGTCCTATTTGCGTTGGCCGTTTTGACGGTTCAGGCGCGTTCCGAGGACAGGAGGGAGATTGGGTTCCTGGGTACTCTCGTCGTCGCAGCCATGACGCCCGTCCAGGCTGCGCTGGCTCGTGTGAGCGAAGCGGTCGCAAGCACATGGAGAGCTCTCTCAGAAATTGGGGAGCTCCGTGTGGAGAACCAGCAGCTCCGCCGCCAGGTTGAAATGCTCTCGGAAGAGATTCACCGCCTCCGGGAGCAGGCCCGGGAGGCTGAACGACTCGAGAGGATTCTCGGACTCGCCCGGTCCCTTCCTCAGCGGACCATCGCAGCACGGGTCATTGCCCGCAGCCCTAACGCTTGGTATCACACCATCCTTCTCGACCGGGGGAGTAGGAGCGGGATCTCCGTGAACGACCCGGTTCTCGCCCCTTCCGGCCTTGTAGGGAGGGTGATGGAGGTCACGCCTGCCAGCGCGCGGGTTCTGCTCATCTCCGATCCACGGAGTGCTGTAGGGGCATTGGTTCAGCGATCGAGGGATGTTGGGGTAGTCCAGGGCCTTGGAGAAGGCCGGCTGTCTATGCGGTACCTGACCCGCTCTGCAGAGGTTCAGGAAGGAGATCTCGTGGTGACCTCCGGCCTTGGAGGCATCTTCCCCCGAGGTTTATTCATCGGGACCATCGTTACAGTGACCAAGGACGAGTCAGGACTTTTCCAGGAAGCAGAAGTTCGGCCAGGGGCAGACCTGGATCGGCTTGAAGAGGTCCTCGTCGTCCTGCAGGGGAGATAAAGTGCGGGTCACGCTCATCCTCTTGGTCATTCTTGTCACGACCATCGTCCAGACGACATGGCTCGTGCATATCGCGATCATGGGTGTCGTCCTGGATCCAGTCCTGCCTCTTGTCATGGCCATTGGCTTGCTGAGGGGTCCAGAGGAGGGAGCTCTCTTCGGGTTGGCCGGCGGCCTCGCGCAGGATTTGTTCGGTGGAACAAGCCTCGGCCTTATGGGTATGGCGAAACTTTCCCTCGGATACCTCTCGGGGTTCCTCAGGGCAGGCCTCTACCTCGAGTCCCCCTTGCCGGTTCTCGTGGTCACGGGGTTAGGCACCTTCCTTCACGAGGCGATTTGGACCAGCCTCGCAGCCCTCACCGGCCAATTCCAGGTTCTCTTCCTCCAGTGGATTGAAAAAGCGCTCCTACAGGCCCTCTATAACGCCCCGTTTGGTCCGCTCTTCCTCGCCCTCCTCCGGGGGATTGAAGAGAGGTTTTCAGGGAGCCGCCAGTCGTTCCGAGGGAGATCACGGAGGGAGGGGGGAAGATGAGTATAGACCCCCAGAGGCGCCTGACCATTTTGCGGATGGCGATTCTCCTCCTCTTCCTTGTCCTGGTGGGACGTCTCTGGCAGCTCCAGGTACTGCGCGGGGAGGAGTTCCTTCGCCTCTCCGAGGAGAATAGGATTAGGAGCTATCCCGTGACCGCTCCACGCGGGCTGATCTATGATCGCCAAGGCAAGCCTCTCCTCTCCAACCGTCCCTCCTTCACCGTTTCGGTTCTCCCCATGGAGGTCCAGAGCTCTCAGGAGTTTGCTCTCCTAGGGCGGCTCCTCGGTATGGATCCTTCCGAAATCGCTGGGAAGGTTCAGGCAGCAATCCGTTACCGTCCCTTCGAACCAGTACGCATTGCCCGTGATGTTAGCCTCGAAGTGGTCACGAAGATTGAGGAGCGCCGCCTGGAGCTCCCTGGCATCCTTATCCAGGCAGAACCTGTGCGTCACTACCTCTATGGAAAGCTTGCTGCTCATGTTCTTGGATACCTCGGGGAGATCAGCGAGGAGGAGTTGAAGGTGAGGAAGGGGCAGGGGTACTCCATGGGCGACCTCATTGGGAAGACGGGGATCGAGCGGATGTACGACCGCCTGCTCCGGGGCACCAACGGTCGCCTCCAGGTGGAGGTAGACGCCATGGGGCGGCCTCTTCGGGTCCTGGGATCGACGCCCCCCACCCCGGGGAACTCCCTTGTCTTATCCCTGGATGTAAACTTGCAACGAGCCGCCGAGGAAGCACTCGGGGACCGCAAGGGTGCGATCGTCGCCATGGACCCGAAGAGTGGAGAGATCCTGGCGCTAGTGAGCCATCCGGCGTTCGATCCCAATCTTTTTGCTGTAGGCATCTCCGCCCAGGAGTGGAAACGGATCATGACGGATCCGGGTCTTCCCCTGCTGAACCGCGCCGTAGACATGACGTACGAGCCTGGCTCCGTGTTCAAGATTGTCACAGCCCTGGCGGCCGTGGACGCAGGTGTGGCGACAGAGAGGACGACCATCAACTGCCCAGGATTCCTGCGTTTGGGAAAGTGGGTGTTCAAGGACTGGAAGGCTCATGGCCGCGTCAATTTCATCGAGGGTGTGGCCCAGTCCTGTAATGTGATGTTTTGGATTCTGGGACGGCAGGTCGGCCCAGAGCGCCTCGCCGAATACGCGAGGCGCCTTGGGATGGGCCGGCCCACGGGCATAGACCTTCCCAGCGAAGCCAAGGGTCTGATCCCGGACCCTGCCTGGAAGGAGCAAGAGAAGGGGGAGCTCTGGTATCCTGGCGAGACCCTGAACATGGCCATTGGACAGGGGTACGTCCAGGTAAGCCCCCTGCAGGTCGCCCGGGCCATCAGCGCCATCGCAAATGGAGGGTTCCTCCCAAGACCCCATCTCCTGCGGAGCGTCCTCGCACCGGATGGGAGTGTGTTAGAGCGTGTTCCCCACGGGCCTTTTGAGTCCGTCCCCGTCCGGCCGCGATCCCTGCAGGTCCTCCGGGAGGGGATGATCGCCGTCGTGACGAGGGGGACGGGACGCTCTGCTGCAGTATCCGGCCTCTCCATCGCTGGGAAGACAGGAAGTGCCGAGAACCCGCTTGGAGAACCCCATGCTTGGTTCGGGGGGTTTGCGCCTGCTGAGGATCCCCAGCTGGTTGTGGTCGTGCTGGTGGAGTTCGGCAGGAGGGGAGGGGTGGCGGCAGCACCTATTGCCCGGCAGATCTTTGCCGCATATTTTTCAGAGGTGGGACGCCGGCCAGGGGCGTCCTACGCTGGAGGATCCCCTCCAGGGATCGCTGGAGAAGCTCCAAAGAATGCTCGCGAGAAAAATTGGGTGGGTAGTGAAATACTCCTGCAAGGACGCCGCGAGCGATGAGCATGGTCATGGCGGTGATGCGCAAGCTCTTGAAGAACCTGGACTGGGTGCTCCTGTTGGCCACGGTCATCCTAGTGATTGTGGGGATCTTGTTGGTCTATAGCGCCACGCACATGAAGGGTGATGATCCCTGGGCATTTGTCAAGGCTCGCCTCTTCCATCTCACTCTCGGCGTCCTCGCCATGGCCTTCATCATCCTCATCGACTACCACGCTCTCGCCCGGCAGTGGGTGCTTCTGTACGTGGGAAATCTCCTCGCCCTCCTCATTGTGCTGGTCATCGGCCGGGAGACTCAGGGAGCGCAGCGATGGATCTCTCTGGGGTTTTTAGGGACCATCCAACCCTCTGAGTTCGCCAAGGTTTCCCTGATTGTGACGCTCGCTACCCATCTCTCGGCACGGCGCGGACCTTACCGGCGCCTCCGGGAACTCGTCCCCTTCCTCCTCCACGCAGGAGTTCCCATGATCTTGATCATCCAGCAACCCGATCTTGGGACTGCCCTGGTCTACCTGGCGATCCTGTTCGGGATGCTCTACGCTGCCGGCGCCGAGCCTCGCCCGATCCTTGGCGTTGCCGGAGTTGGCCTGGCTTTGAGCCCCGTCCTCTGGCACTTCCTGAAAGATTACCAGCGCGCGCGCCTTCTTGCATTCCTGGATCCCTTGAAGGATCCCCTCGGGGCTGGATACGCCATCATCCAATCGAAGATTGCCATTGGATCAGGTCAGATCTTCGGGAAGGGATACCTCCACGGGACACAGACCATGCTCCAGTTCGTCCCCGAGCATCACACGGATTTCATCTTTACCGTAGTCGGGGAGGAGCTCGGATTCGTAGGGGCCGTGGTGGTCCTCTTCGTATTCCTGGTTTGGCTGTGGCGGGGCCTGGCAATCTCGATGGAAGCGCGGGATACCCTGGGGATGCTCATTGCCGTAGGGGTAACTTCCATGATGGCCTTTCACGTGTTCGTGAACGTTGGGATGACGATTGGCCTGATGCCCATCACAGGGATCCCCCTGCCGTTCCTGAGCCATGGCGGGAGTGCTCTCGTCACCGCCCTGACCGCGACAGGCCTCTTGCTCAACGTATGGATGCGTCGAAAGAAGATTTGGTTCTGATGAACCCCCTGATTGTCAAAGGGGGTTCCTGGCAAAGATCAAGACAACTGCCAAGGGTGTAAGATCTGGATTCCAGCGTCTTGGGGTGTGAGGAGAGATGGGATACGAGCTGATTGCCAACGTGGAACCGTGGGAGACACGTGTGGCCCTCCTTGAGGATGGTGTCCTTACCGAGGTGTTCATCGAGCGGGGTGAGCCGCTTGCTGGGAACATCTACAAGGGAAGGGTCGCCAACGTTCTCCCGGGGATGGAGGCTGCGTTTGTGGACATCGGTCTGGAGCGGAATGCATTCCTCCACGTCACGGACATCCGCAGCGAGCGGCTCGCTGGGGAGGAACTGGAGGAAGTCCTCGGTCGTCCGCCGATTCACGAACGGCTCCGGGTCGGCCAGGAGATCCTCGTCCAGGTGACCAAGGAGCCCATGGGAACGAAGGGAGCCAGGGTGACGACTTACCTCGCCCTCCCCGCTCATTACCTTGTCCTGATGCCCACAGTGGACTACGTCGGGGTCTCCCGCCGTATTGAGAACGAGGCCGAGCGAAAGCGCCTGAGGCAGCTCGCCGAGCGCATCAAACCTCCGAAGATGGGCCTGATTGTGCGCACCGCTAGTGAAGGTGTGGGGGAGAGAGAGCTACGGGACGATCTGCGTTATCTCCTCCAGTTATGGAACCGGGTAATGGAGCGGGCGCAGGCCGTAAAGGCTCCGGCGTTGATCTACCAGGACCTCCGGCTCATCCGGCGAGTGGTCCGAGATCTGTTCACGGAGCAGATCGACCGATTCGTCATCGACTCGCCCGAGGAGTACGAACGGCTCTTGGATTTCCTCTCCTCCATCGCACCCCACCTGAAGCCGAGGGTGCAGCTCTACCAGGAGAAGGAACCAATCTTCCATCGGTTTGGCATCGAGCAGGAGCTGGAACGAGCGTTGCGCCGTAAGGTCTGGTTGAAATCCGGTGGGTACATTGTCATTGACCGCACTGAAGCCCTCACCGTCATCGATGTGAACACGGGGAAATATGTGGGGAAGACCGACCTAGCCAGCACGATCCTCCAGACCAATCTGGAGGCCGTGGGGGAGATCGTCCGGCAGATCCGGCTCCGAGACCTTGGTGGGATCATCCTCGTCGACTTCATTGACATGGAGGATGAGAGGCACCGGAAGAAAGTCTTCCATGCCCTCCAGCAGGCCGTCCGCCGGGACCGCACCAAGACGCACGTCATCGACCTCACTGCGTTGGGTCTTGTGGAGATCACCCGCAAGCGCGTCTACCAGGACCTGGACGGGATCCTGCGGATGCCCTGTCCCTACTGTGAAGGGAGAGGAAGGGTGTTCTCCCCGGAGACGCTCGCCGCCCGGGTGCGCCGGGAGCTTAAGCGATTGGCCTTCCGCTCTCCTGCGAAGATCCTGGTCGCGGAGGTCCACCCACGTGTGGAGGCTCTCCTCCGAGAGGACCCCTGGATGAGCGAGCTGGAGCGCGCAAGCGGGAAGACCATCCTGATCCGGGGAGAGGAGAGGTTCCACCTGGAGCACGTGCAGATCGTCGAGGTGGAACATCCTGCAGAACTGGAGGTCGCACGCAGGAGCGGGCGACGCACTGTGTTCGCTTGGACGGAGACCCTACCGGAGACGGAGGAGGAAGAGGAGGAACTCGTGGGCGTTGTGAGAGAGAGCCGCGATCGCCAGGTGGGATTGCTTGGCCGCTTGTTCCGGCGCCTCCTCGGTGGGATCACCAAGAACCTCTAAATGGTCAGATCGGGCGTCTATCGCGCAATCTTGTGAAAGGGAGCAGATCCAGCGATGGCGAGGCTTCTGAGATTCCTCAAGAGGGTTTTTCACGGCGCGGCCCGCGACGACCTCTTTACCCTTGCGGCCTCGATCTCCTATGCCGCCATCCTGTCGATCTTCCCCCTCCTCATCGGCTTGGTCGCCCTGGCCAGCCGGTTTATGGAGCAGGTCTACGCGCAGCAGGTGGTGATCGAGGCGTTATCCTCCTATCTCCCTCCCGACGTCCTCGACTTGGTCCGAGGGATCCTCGACGCCTCCATCAGCACCTGGAGGACCGCGGGCGTCCTCTCTCTTGTCGGGTTGTTTTGGTCAGCGACTGCTGTGGCCGGTGCCCTCCGGCACGGACTAAACCGAGTCCTGAGGGCCCCTGGCGTGCGGCCATTCTGGCACAGGAAGGTTGTGGAACTCATGCTCGTGATCCTAGGGGGTATCCTGATCAACCTCTCCTTCATCACGAGCGGCGTCTTGGCAGTGCTTGGGAGGGTAGGTGCGCTCGCAACGGCAATGGAAATGGTGCGGAGGACCCCTCTCTTCAACATGGGGGCAGCGATCGCTCCCTGGGTCTTCTCGGGCATGGCGTTCCTGGTGGTCTACCGTTTCCTCCCGAACGTTCGTCTCCGTTGGTCTACCCTGTGGATTGGGAGTGTCATGAGTTTGCTGTTATTTGAGGTGACCAAGCGCGCGTTCCTGTGGTACCTCCAGACTCTCGCCAAATACCCCCTCGTATATGGTCCTCTTGCTGGGGTGGTGGTGTTCATGATCTGGGTTTACCTTGCCGCCCTGGTGGTTCTCTTTGGAGCAGAAGTGATGGTGCAGCTGGAAGAAAGCTGGGATCCTTCCTCAGGCCCGTCTTTTGACCTTGGCCGCCGCGCGTAGTATAATGCTACCATCACGGTGGCAGTAGGATTCCTCGCCGGGAGAGGGGGTGGGGAGGGTGCCCGAGGTGCGTGTAGGGAAGGATGAGTCTCTGGACAGTGCCTTGCGTCGTTTCAAGCGCCAGGTGAAGCTTTCCGGGATCCTGGTGGATGCCCGGCGGCACGAGCACTATGAAAAGCCGAGCGCAAAGCGCCGCCGGAAACAGAACCGCCGGCGGCGGAAATGAGCTCCTCTTGGCCGGGGGAGTGGGGAATCCAGCAAAATTTCTTGAATGGCGTGCCCAGTAGCCCCAGCAAACCCTTTTGGCAAGATTTGGATGGTGGCCCCGTGGGCGCGGGCCTCCGGCAAATGTCCAAATTTTTGCGAGGGTATTGAGGGTGGAGGGATCGCGGTGTCGCTTGCAGAGAGGTTGCTGGAGGACATGAAGGCGGCGATGAAGGCGAACGACACGCTCCGCGTTTCTGTTATCCGGCTCGCTCGCGCAGCCATCCGCAACGCGGAGATCGAAAAAGGCCGTCCCCTCTCCGACGCGGAGGTGGTGGAGGTTCTCCATCGCGAGATCCGCAAGCGCAAGGAGGCCATTGAGGGGTTCCTCGCCGGCGGCCGCAACGACTTGGCGAGGCGGGAAGAGCTGGAGATGGCCATCCTCATGGAATACCTTCCTCCTCCCATAGACGAGGCAGAGCTGCGCGGTCTCATCGCCAGCGCGATTGCTGCGGTGCAGGCGACAAGCGAGCGGGATTTGGGGAGGGTCATGGGGAAAGTCATGCCCCAGGTCAGGGGGCGCGCGGACGGGAAGGTCGTGGAGCGCCTTGTGCGCGAGATGCTTTCATCGAGTCGTGCGGAACGACCTGAGGGGCTGGATCAAGGGGGAGACCACTTTGAAAGCCGGTGAGACCCCGAAGGCTTCCCAGAAGACACGGAAGCCTATCAAGCACGTCCAAAGCGCCGGGGGAGTGGTTTTCCGGGTAGAGTCCGGTACCTACCAGGTTCTCCTGTTGATGCATGAAAACGGGAAATGGATGTTGCCAAAGGGTGTCATCGAGGCAGGTGAGACCCCAGAGGAGGTCGCCCTGCGCGAGGTACGCGAGGAAGCAGGGGTCTCTCATGTGCGGATTGTGGCGGATCTCGGCGAGGAGAGGTACTTCTTTTACTGGCGCCAGGATCGGACCTATTACGACAAGACCGTCCACTATTACCTCATGGAATTCCTGGGCGGAGAGGAACCTGCGCCGCAGAAGGAGGAAGGATTTGTCGGTTACGCCTGGGTACCGCTCGAAGAGGCCCTGGTGCGCATCAAGTACCGGGAAACACGGGAGGTCATCCGGCGTGCCCAGGAGGTCTTAGGGAACCTCGTGATTTCAGGAGGGGACACCCAACAAAAGTCAAAAGACTTTTGAGGGGTACTTAGCCGTGGGGCTGCCAAGAGGGGATGTCAGTGGCTCCAGCAAAATCCCATCAAGAGATCCTTGTTGGACTGATTTGAGTATGCTCGGGAAGGTGATCTGCCTATATGGAAAAGGGGAGAGAGGAGAGGGTAGCGCAGAGCATTGTAGACGAGACGCTGGAGAAGTATCGGCGGTACCTTAACCCAAGCTGGGTCAAGGGCTTCAAGCTGGCCGGTCTCGACACCGTGGAGGCGGAAGCGGAGGGGACCATCGTCCGCGACGTCTTCGGAAGGGAATATTTGGACTTCTCCGGCGGGTACAGTGTCTTCATCCTCGGTCACCGCCACCCCAGAGTAGTAGAGGCGGCACGCCGGGAGCTCGAGCGGATGCCCATGTCGGTGCGCATGCTCCCCAGCGACACGCTGGCTGACCTCGCAGAATGCATGGCGCAGGCAACGCCAGGCGACCTTCAGCACTCCTTCTTCTGTCACAGCGGGGCAGAGGCGGTGGAGGCGGCGATCAAACTGGCACGGGCGGCCACGGGGAAACCGGAGATCATCAGCACCGTGGGTGCCTATCACGGGAAGACCCTGGGAGCTCTGAGCGCCTCGGGCCGGGAGCTCTACCGCACCCCTTTTGAGCCTCTCGTCCCCGGGTTCGTGCACGTGCCGTATGGGGATGCGGAAGCGGTGGAAAAGGCCATCACGAAAAGGACTGCGGCCGTACTCCTAGAGCCCATTCAGGGCGAGAACGGGGTCATTCTTCCTCCAGACGACTACCTCCCAAAGGTACGAGAGATCTGTGACCGTCACGGGGTGCTCTTGATCCTGGACGAGGTCCAGACGGGCATGGGACGGACAGGCAAGATGTTCGCCTGCGAGCATAGCGGTGTTGTCCCAGATATGATGACCCTGGCCAAGGGGCTTGGTGGAGGCGTCGCGCCGGTAGGGGCGATGGTCGCAAGGCCTCACGTCTGGAGACCCTTCGGACAGCATCCCTACCTTCACTCTACGACCTTCGGGAACCGCGTCGGATGGGCAGCTGCTCACGCCACCCTGCGCGTCCTGATGGAGGAGCGCCTCTACGAGCGGGCGGCTCAGCTTGGCCCATACCTCCTGCAGAAGCTCCAGGCAGTTCGGGAAGAGCACCCCGACGTGATCACAGATGTCCGGGGCCGGGGATTCCTCGTTGGAGTGGAGTTCACACATGGGGACGTGGCTCTCCTGGTCATGGCAGGAATGGCCTCCCGGAGAGTCCTGGTCGTGCATACGTTAAACAAACCTGAGGTTCTGCGCATCGTCCCACCCCTTATTGTGACCAAGGAGGAAATTGACCGGGCCGTGGAGGCATTCTGGGGTGCTGTGGAGGAAGCCAAGGGCCTTCTCCAGGAAATCGCAGGGGAGCTGGAAAAGACGGATTGAACGAAAGGTCCCTCGCCTCTCTTGACAGGGTTTTCCGGTCTCACCTATACTTGGGTCAAGGCGAACCAGGGTAGCGGGGCACCTCGCTTCCCCGGAAAGGCGATGAGGGGAAGAGTATCTACCGTCTGGAGATTCAGCGAGGAGGCGTGGGTGGAAGGCCTCCCTAAGGCGGTAGAGAAGGCCATCCCTGAGCTGCAGCCCGAACGGCACACCCCCGCGGGAAGGTGGAGGGCGATGCCGAGTAGGCGCTGCCGGGTCCGCGCCCGATAGCGCGCAGAGAGTGCTATACGCAGGGAAAATCCCCTTTAGTGCCTGCGTGGAGGGCCCTGTGTATAGAACCAGGGTGGTACCGCGGGAGCACGCCTCTCGTCCCTTCCGGGATGGGAGGCAATTTTGTTCAGAGCCTCACAGAAGGTTCGCCGGAGGTTCTGTGCAGGTACGAGGGCAGGTGAAAGGAGATGTTGAGCGCGGAGATCCGGGAACAGTTTCTCCAGTACTTCGAATCCCTTGGGCACACCCGCGTGCCCAGCTCCTCCCTTGTCCCCGAAGGGGATCCTACGCTCCTGTTCACCAATGCAGGAATGGTGCAGTTCAAGAACGTCTTCCTGGGTCTCGAGAAACGTCCTTATACGCGGGCGACAAGCGCCCAGAAATGCATGCGCGTCTCCGGAAAGCACAACGACCTGGAGAACGTCGGGCCCTCTACCCGGCACCATACCTTCTTTGAGATGCTGGGGAATTTCTCCTTCGGGGACTACTTTAAACGGGAGGCTATCCAGTATGCCCACACCTTCGTCACGAAGGTCCTCGGGATCGCCAACGAACGCCTCGTCTTCACGGTGTTCGAGGACGACGAAGAGGCCTATCACGCCTGGCTGGAGATCCCTGGCGTCCGCCCTGAGCAGGTCCTCCGCATGGGGGAGAAGACCAACTTCTGGATGATGGGAGATGTGGGACCTTGCGGCCCAACCTCGGAGATCCACTACGACTATGGGCCGGAGTTTTGCACCTGCGGGGACCCTCGATGTAGCGTGGCTCTGGACAATGGGTGCGAGCGATGGCTGGAGATCTGGAACCTGGTGTTCATGCAGTACGACCAGCGTCCAGATGGCACGCGCGTTCCTCTCCCCAAGCCCGGCGTCGACACGGGTATGGGCCTGGAGCGCATCACATCGGTGATGCAAAGCAAGCGCAGCAACTATGAAACAGATCTCTTCCTTCCCTTAATGGATCGTATCCAGCGTCTCCTCGGGCACACAGAGGAAGAGAAGGCTCGTCACCTGGTAAGCTACCGCGTCGTCGCCGATCACGGAAGGGCGGCGACGTTCTTGATCGCAGATGGGGTCATTCCAGGGAACGAGGGGCGCAACTACGTCCTGCGCATGATCATCCGCCGTGCCATCCGGTTCGGGCGAAAGGCGGGCTTCACCGGGCCTTTCCTCGGAGAGGTGGCTGATGTGGTGATCCGCCACATGGGACCCTATTACCCAGAGCTGCGGGCGAACCGGGAGTTGATCCTCCGTATCCTTTCCCAGGAGGAGGAACGTTTCCAAGAGACCCTCTCTGTGGGCCTTGCGAGGTTGGAGGAGGTCATCGAAGGGATCACGTCACGGGGGGAAGTCGTTCTGCCAGGGGAAGAGGTCTTCCGCCTCTGGGACACCTATGGGTTCCCCAAGGAGATGACCCTGGACATTGCCAAGGAGAGGGGGTTGACCGTGGACTGGGCCGGGTTCGAGGCGGCTATGGAGGCGCAGCGGGCCAGAGCCAGGGCAGTCTGGGAGGCGCAGGTCGAGCGGGCCGCGCACGACGTGTACCGCTGGGTTGTCCAGAGGGATGTACGGACCGAGTTCGTGGGATACGACCACCTCACCTACCGCGGGAAGGTCCTCGCCCTGATCGCTGAGAATCGCATCGTGGAACGGGCAGAGGAGGGGATGGAGATCGAGGTGGTCCTTGACCGCACCCCCTTCTACGCAGAGGCGGGAGGGCAGGTGGGGGACCGCGGGCAGATTCTCGGTCCGAATGGGGTGGTCGAGGTCAGGGACGTTCAACGGCCCGTTCCCGAGTTCGCCGTGCACATCGGGCGGGTTACCTCCGGGAGCATCGCCGTGGGCGATGAAGTGGAGGCCAGGGTCGATGCGGAGTTCCGCTGGGACGTCATGCGCAACCATACCGCCACGCACCTCCTGCACAGGGCTCTCCGGGAGATCCTGGGTGAGCATGCCCGCCAGGCTGGATCCCTCGTGGCCCCTGATCGCCTGCGTTTCGACTTCATCCACTTCGCCCCCCTGACCCCTGAGGAGATCCGCAGGATCGAGGAACGGGTGAACGAGAAGATCCTGGAGAGCCTGCCGGTTACCATCGCCTTTATGCCCTATCCTGAGGCGATTTCCCTTGGCACAATGGCGTTGTTCGGGGAAAAGTATGGGGAGATCGTCCGGGTGGTCAGCATCGATGGGTACAGCCGGGAGCTCTGCGGAGGCACACACCTCCAGAACACGAGCCAGGTGGGTCTCTTGAAGATCGTCGAGGAAGGGGGCATCGGCGCAGGAATCCGTCGCATCACCGCCGTAACGGGGTGGGGCGCGTACCGCTGGATGCTCGAACAAGAGGAAAGACTCCGCCAGATGGCCGAGGTCTTGAAAGTAATGCCTCATGAGGTTCCAGAACGGATCCAAAAACTCGTCCAGCGGGTCCGTGAGCTAGAGCGGGAGCTGGTGATCCTTCAAACCCAGGCTGCTACCGACGTGGAGCACCTGGTGGCCAGGGCTAAGGAGATTGAGGGGATCAAGGTGGTCACCGCCCGCTTCGACCAACTGAGGCCGGAGGTGTTGCGATCCATTGGGGACCGGATCAAGGCCGCGGTCGGCACGGGCGTTGTGGTTCTGGGGTCGGTGGTAGATGAGAAGGCGGTCCTCATCGCCATGGCGACAAAGGATGCGACAGCCCGCGGGATCCACGCCGGTCGCCTCGTCAAGGAAGTCGCTTCCCTCGTGGACGGGACTGGAGGCGGGCGTGCCGAACTCGGCCAGGGTGGTGGGAGATCCTTCCACCAGCTGGAGAAGGCCCTCGCCGCTGTGGAAAAAGCCGTGCGCCGGCAACTCAAAGAGAAGACAAAGGTGCGGAGTTGACAAATGAAACGCCCATGCTACGATCTTTCGCACGATAGGAGAAGGTAGGGCGTAAAAGGGCGGGGGAGAAGGAATTGCGGATTCTGGGACTTGACGTTGGCACCCGGCGCATTGGGGTGGCTCTCAGCGATCCCCTGGGGATCAGCGCGCAGCCCCTGAAGGTGATCGAGAGGGAAGGCTGGGATGCGGACCTTGCCGAGATCCGCGCACTCGTCCGGGAGTGGGAGGTTTCCTGCGTCGTGGTGGGGATGCCACGATCCCTCAACGGGAGCCTGGGCCCGCAGGCCCGGATGGTCGAGGAGTTCGTGGCAAAGCTGAGGGATGCAATCGGCGTTCCTGTGGATACCTGGGATGAGCGCCTCACGACAGTCGCGGCAGAACGTGCGATGCTCGAAGCGAATGTCCGCCGTGACCGGCGGCGCCAGCGTGTCGATGCCGTCGCTGCAGCCCTCCTCTTGCAAGCTTACCTGGACTCGGCCCGCAGGAAGGCTCCATAACCCCGCATGATCTTTTGTCGAGATTTTGTTACTGGGACCGCACGATTTCAAGAGGGCCTCTGGCAAAAGTCTTTTCCAGGGCTGCGGCAAGGAGGATACAGATGGAAGGATCGATTGGAACGCCAATCCTATGGGCTGGATTCACGGTGTTCATCCTCGCCATGCTCGCGCTGGACCTCGGGGTCTTCCACCGGAGGGCCCATGTGATAGGGACGCAGGAGGCACTTGGATGGAGCATCTTCTGGATCGTCCTGGCGCTGGCGTTCAACGTGGGGATCGTATACTGGTTCGGCCCGGAACGCGGACTGGAGTTCCTGACAGGCTACCTCATTGAGAAGGCGCTCAGCGTCGACAACATCTTCGTCTTCTTGGTGATCTTCTCATACTTTGCGGTCCCTGTAGAGTACCGACACCGTGTTCTCTTTTGGGGAATCATGGGGGCCATTGTGTTCCGTGCTGTGTTCATCCTCGCAGGCGCTGCGCTTCTCCAGATGTTCCACTGGGTCATTTACCTCTTCGGGGGACTGTTGATCTTCACCGGGGTGAAGGTCCTGCGGTCCAGAGGGGAAGAGATCCATCCGGAGCGGAATCCCGTCTTCAGGCTCGTCCGCAGGTACGTCCCGCTGGTCCCTGCCTATCATGGGCAGCGGTTCTTCGTGCGGCTCGGTGGGAAGCTCTTCGCCACCCCGCTCCTTCTGGTGCTCACGGTCGTCGAGGCCACCGACATCGTGTTCGCCGTCGACTCGATCCCGGCGATCTTCGCTGTGACGCGTGACCCCTTCATCGTGTACACCTCCAACATCTTCGCGATCCTGGGATTGCGTGCGCTGTTCTTCCTTGTGTCCGGGATCGTGAGTCGGTTCTCTTATCTCCACCTCGGCCTGGGGTTTGTCCTCATTTTTGTGGGCCTGAAAATGGCCACCAGCGACTTCTACAGGATCCCTATTGGGATCTCCCTGGGCATCGTCGCCTTGTTCATCGGGGGTTCCATTGCAGCTTCCCTCTTGTTCCCGCCGCGCCCGGCATTGCCTGTAGGGAAAGGGAGGGAGATGGCCGTAGATCCTCCATCCCAAGAGGAGCCCGCAAGTGACCTGTAATTCTCTGCCCTCTGTGAGGAGGACCTCAGGACCTGCCAAAGGACTTCTGTTGAGATTTACAAACAAGCCTTGATCGACTCCCGAAGGATCTCGACGATCCGGTCCACTTGCTCCTCTGTGATCACGAGGGGAGGGGCGAGGAGGATCGTATCGCCAATAGGAAAGTCTCCTCGTTGGCCCACGCGAATGCGCGTCACCAGCCCGCGTTTCCTGGCCTCAGCGAGTACCCGGGCGCCGAGGCCAATGGCCGGCTCCTTGGTTTCCTGGTCCTCCACGAGCTCTACCCCGCACATGAGACCAAGCCCCCGCACATTGCCGACGATGGGGAGATCGCGAAGCGTCTGTAGACCGGCAATGAGCCTTTCTCCCATCCTCGCGGCGTGTTCTATGAGGCCCTCCTGTTCAAGGATTTCCAGGTTTCGCAAGGCCACCGCACAGCAGGTGGGGTGCGCGGAGTAGGTTGCCGCATGCATGTACCGCTCAGCAGGTGGGGCCTCCAGGATCGCCTGGTGAATCTCCCGGGAGACCATCATGCCTCCCAGCGGGAGGTAGGCACTGGTGACTCCCTTGGCAAATGTGAGGATGTCCGGCTGGACTCCCCAGTGCTCCAAGCTAAACCACCGTCCAGTTCGCCCGAAACCTGTAATCACCTCATCTGCGATGAACAGAACCTGGTACCGGTCGCAGATCTCGCGAATACGGGGGAAGTAATCAGGGGTTGGGGGGATGACCCCACCTGCACCAATGACCGGTTCTGCGATGAAAGCGGCCACTGTCTCGGGGTCTTCCCGCAGGATGGCTTCTTCAAGAGCTTCTGCCATGGAGCCGGGGAGCCGGTAGGGGTAGGACGGCGGGATATGGAAAAAGCCAGGGACCCTGGGTTCGAACATCTTGTGGTAGGCAGGGATCCCTGTCGCGCTCATCGCCGCCAGGGTGACCCCGTGGTATGCGTGGTGCCGGGAGATGATCTTGGTCTTGTTGGGCTTCCCCCGCCTCTTCCAATAGTAACGGGCGGTCTTGAAGGCGGTTTCATTACTCTCGGCGCCGCCCGTGGTGAAGTAAACCCCGGAAAGGTTGGGATATGCCAGCTTCAGTAACCGCTCCGCCAGGCGGATGGCAGGCTCGTTGGTGAAGCCCACGTAGGCGGATGCGTAAGCAAGGCGCCGCATCTGTTCACTAGCGGCGTTGGCGAGTTCCTCCCTGCCGTGGCCGACGTTGACGTTCCACAGGCAGGCAAGCCCATCGAGATACTCCCGCCCCTCAATGTCCCGCAAGATGGCCCCTTTCCCTTCGACAAAGAGGAGGGGTTCCTGGTGATCGCTGGGGTGATGGAGGGGATGGATGAGGTGCGCGTGATCGACCTGGAAGATCGCCTGGGGAGAAGGTTTTGTCATGGGATCGCTCCTTTCGGAAAATCTTTTCCAGAAATTTTGCAAGGTTGCTCTGGCAAGGAGGAATACGCCAGCGGGCCCAGGTTTCCTGCTGTAGCACAGGTTCTTTGTAACCCCAACAAAATCTCTTGCTGAGATTTTGCTGGGGTTCCGTTCTTTCAAGAGGGGCCTCCAACAAAAGGCAAAAGACTTCTGCCGGAGTACTTTGCAGGAATTTTCAGGGGCTCCATGGAAAGAACTTGAAAATTCTCACGGGAGCAGGGGGGATGGACCATGTGCGTACCACAGACGTTTGAGGTTCTTGGAAGGATTCCTCGAAGGGAGTTCTTGAAGCTGGCAACGACGTCTGCAGCCGCAATGGCGATCTCTGGAGCGGGGCTCCTCACGAGTGCCACACCTGCACAGGCGCGGACCATCACCTATACCAACATCGCCGACCTGACCCACGTGCTGAACAGCGCATTCCCTCGCTATAATCCCGATCTTTTCAAGGCGTTTGAGCGGACCAATCTTGTGACCATCCAGAAAAACGGGTTTTATGCCAACAACTGGTCGCTCCCCGAACACATCGGCACCCACATGGACGCTCCCCAGCACTTCGTTCTTGGGCGATGGATGCTCCACCAAATTCCCATCCGGAGCCTCATCGCTCCTGCCGTTGTCATTCACATCCATGAACGAGCGGCTGCAAATCCGGATGCGCAGGTTACAGTCGACGATCTGAAAGCCTGGGAAAACCGGTATGGTCGCATTCCGGAAGGTGCGGCAGTGCTCATGCACAGTGGGTGGGAAAGCCGCGTGGGAGACCAGAATGCCTACCGAAACCCCGATAGCAAGGGCGTCATGCATTTCCCCGGGTTCCATCCGGAGGCCGCCGAGTTCCTCATCAAGGAGCGGGACATCGTAGGCATCGGTGTAGACACTCTTAGCCTGGACTACGGTCCCAGCTCTGACTTCAAGACGCACATCACCGTTCTTGGCGCGAACAAGTGGGGGTTGGAAAACCTGGCCAACCTGGCGAAGATCCCGCCAAATGGGGCGACGATCTTCGTGGGGGCGTTGAAGGTCCAGAACGCCTCGGGCGGCCCGCTGCGGGTCATCGCGGTGTGGTAAGCAGGAACAAAAAGCTCGTCCATCACAGGAGGGAGAAGTCTGATTGAGCAGAGAAATAAAATATCCCCAGAGTTTTAAGCCAAACTGCCCAAAGGGGGGTGTGACCAAGGTGATCCAACGGGTCCGCATTCTTGCAGGGTTGCTTACACTTGTGATGCTCGGAAGTTCCCTGGGGGCGTTCGCCGCACCCCCAGCTCCGAAGGAGATCGTGATCGGGGCGGCCCTCCCCCTGACGGGGACGTTTGCGCGGGAAGGGGGCTACTTCAAAGACGGGTATGAGATGGCCGTGAAAGAGGTCAACGAGCGAGGAGGGATCTTTGTCAAAGAGTATAACAAGCGGATCCCCGTGCGGCTGATCCTCTACGATGACAAGAGCGATGCGACAACTTCGGTCAGCCTCTATGAGAAACTGGTGACGGAGGATAAGGTCCATGCGCTCCTCGGTGGGTATAGCACTCCACTGATCCAAGCACATACGGTGGTTCCAGAGAAGTACAAGGTTCCTTACGTGAACGGGGGAGGAGCTTCCACCGCCATCTATGCCCGGGGCTACAAGTGGATCTTTGGTCTGCTCGCCAGCATCGAGAAGCTTGCCATCACCCTGATGAACTGGATTGCAAGCCAGCAGGATGCGGGTAAGCTTGGTAAACCCCTCCGGATAGCCATTGCCTGGGAGAATACCTCCCACGGGAAGGATTTCCAGAAGGGCATCCTCGATAAGGCTAGGGCCTCCCCGGACCGTTTCACCATCGTCTTCGACGAACCTTTTGAGATTGGCAGCAAGGACTTCACCCCGCTCCTTCAAAAAGTGAAAGCAGCCAATGCGGATGCCTGGCTGGTCGATGCGCGAATCGCCGATGCCATCCTCATGCAGAGGCAGCTCACAGAGTTGGGGCTCTACTTCCAAGTGATCAGCTACGGACCCCGTGGGACCGAGAAAGCAATCCGGGACGCCCTCGGCCCTGCGGCCGACTACATCGTGTCGGTGAACTGGTGGCACCGTGACCTCCCTTACCCGCAGGCCAGGGCGTTCGTGAGGAAATATGAGGAGACCTATAAGAAACCGGCAGAGTGGTTCCCTGCCCTTGCCTACGAGACAGCTCGGGTGCTCTTCAGAGCCATTGAGAAGGCAGGTTCCCTGGACAAAGCGAAGATCCGCGACGCGTTGGCGAAGATGGACATGCGTGGTTCCATCGTCGTGGGGCAGCGGGTTTGGTTCGGGCCGAATGGGCAAATTGATAATGACTACGTGATTATGCAGAACCTCCCGGGGAGAGGGCCGGTCCTCGTTTACCCCAAGTATGTTGCCCTTGGGGAAGCTGTCGTTCCTATCCCGAAGAGGTAAGTACCCGGCGACGGGCTCACTTGGCTTGGTCCGGGGTCCCTCCTGGTTATTTGGGTGGAAGCATAGAGGCGAGGGATCTGAATGACATTGAACTTGGCGATCCTCTTCGTCAGCGCGGTGCTGGTGGCGGGGGTTTACGCTACCATGTCCTATGGCCTCGCCCTCATCTTCGGCGTAATGAAGGTCATCAACCTCTCTCACGCCGGGGCAATCATGTTGGGGGCCTACGTGGCCTACGTCTTGATTGTGGGCCTGAAGATGAACCCCTTCATTGCTGCCGTGGTGGTCGTCCCTCCCCTGTTCTTCCTCCTCGGGATCCTGTTGGAGCGCGTGTTCGTTCGGCCGGTGCGCAAGGCACCACCTATCGCTTCTCTCCTGCTCCTGTTCGGGGTCTGGTTGATGATGCAGAACATCGCCTACATCATTTGGACGGGGGAGGTCCGTACCATCACTACCCCCTACACCATGATGCGGTTTAACCTCGGGGCGGTTCCCATTAACGTGAACCGTCTCGCCGTCTTCCTGGTGGGCGTCTTTACCCTCCTCGCTCTCCACCAGTTCATGACCAGGACCTACCTCGGGAAGGCGATCCGGGCAACGGCACAAGACAGCGCGGCAGCCAAGCTTGCCGGGATCAACACGGACCAGATCGACATGGTGGCCTTTGGTCTAGGGACAGCTCTCGCCGGGATGGCGGGAGCCCTCACCGCTCTCATCTATGCTTTCGATCCTAACTTCGGGGGAAGCTACATGCTAAAGAGTTTTTGTATCGTCGTGCTCGGAGGCGTGGAGAGCTTCCTTGGCGTGGCCCTGGGATCGCTGATCCTGGCTCTTGCCGAAACTCTGAGCGTGCTCTGGATCAGAGCTGGGTTACAGGACTTCGTGAGTTTTGTCATCCTTGTCCTCGCTCTCCTTGTGATGCCTGGTGGGCTTCCGGAGCTCTTCCAGAGGCGATTCGCGGTGCGGCAGAGGTGAAAGGAACGGTGCGCACAGGCAGGATTCTCCTGCTCCTCGGGGTGCTGATCTTCCTGGCCCTCATCCCCGTTGTGGGAAGGGGGACGTACTACCAGCATCTCGGGTTCCTGACCTTCCTGTTCATCACCCTCAGTATCGCTTGGAACCTCGTAGGAGGCTACGCGGGCCAGATCTCCTTCGGGCACGTGGTGTTCTTCGGTATTGGAGCCTATACGACTTCGATCCTCTGGCTCCGGGGAATCCCACAGCTGCTTACGATTCCCCTGGCTGGGGTTGCTGCCGCTCTCTACGGGTTACTCTGGGGATGGCCGTGTCTCCGGTTGAGAGGCCCTTATTTCTCCATTGCCACCATCGGTGTGGGGGAGGCGACCCGCCTCCTTGCCTTGAACCTCGAAAACCTCACCGGCGGGGCTGGAGGTCTGACCCTCCCGACGCCCGAGGATATCCGCCTCTACCTCTTTGGGTTTTACTATATGGGCTTTTTCCTGATGCTGGGCTCTTTGCTGATCTCTGCCGCGATACGGAACTCCAGGTTCGGCCTGGGCCTCTTCGCCATTCGCATGGACGAGGACGCGGCCGAGGCCCTGGGGGTCAATGCGCTCTCTTATAAGATCCTGGCGCTCATGCTGAGCGCGTTCCTGGTTGGGGTGGGGGGGAGCCTGTATGCCCAGTACATTTTATATATCGACCCCGGCACGGTATTCGGGTTCTCCATGAGCGTGAACATGATCCTCATGCCCATTATCGGGGGGATCGGCACCCTGTGGGGTCCAGTGCTCGGCGCAGTGATCTTCACGGTGATCCAGGACCGGATCATGACGCTTTCCCTCAACCTATGGGGGTTCACCTTCAAACTTGTTCAGTTCCACCTCTTGGTCTACGGTGCTCTCCTCGTCCTGATCATCCTGTTCGAACCCAGGGGGCTCGTCGGCCTCGCCGAACGTGCCTACCGGTCGGTCCAAAGGTGGCGGCAGGCCAAGGCCATGGTGCCTACAACGGGGTGAGGTGCCCCCATGTTGGAGGAAGACCGTTGAGAGGGTGCCACGGCAAAAGTCCAGTTGCCTCATCGCCGGGTTGCTTGGGGAGGAAGATCCATGGCAGGAATCCTTGAGGGCAAAGGGGTAACCAAGTACTTTGGCGGGCTCGCCGCCGTCCACAATGTAGACTTCTATGTCCACGAGGGGGAGATCTTTGGGCTCATCGGCCCGAACGGTGCCGGAAAGACCACATTGTTCCGGATCATCGCAGGGATCTACGCCCCCACTTCCGGGCAGATTTTCTTCCGGGGCAAGGAGATCACTGGTCGGAAACCTTATGAGATCTGCCGCATGGGGATCACCACCACGCACCAAGTGGTCCGGCCGTTCCTCGACATGACCGTCCTTGAGAATGTGCTGGTTGGTGCAGCCTTCGGCAGGGGATGGGTGACAGGAGCGACCAGGGACGTCCGAAAGGAGGCGATGAGGGTTCTCGAATTTACTGGTCTGGCCCCCAAAGCCAACGTCCTCGCGAAGAACCTCACCCTTCCCGACCGCAAGCGATTAGAAATTGCCAGAGCTCTGGCCACAAGGCCCGTCGTCCTCTTGCTCGACGAGGTCATCGCTGGCCTCAATCCTACCGAGACCCTCCAGACGATGCAGCTCATTCGGGAGATCCGGAACCAGGGGATCACCATCGTCATGGTGGAGCATGTGATGCAGGCGGTGATGGGGGTGAGCGATCGCATCATGGTGTTGAACTATGGGGAGAAGATCGCTGAGGGCTCCCCTCAGGAGGTTGCTACCAACCCCCAGGTCATTGCGGCTTACCTTGGGACGAGCTTGGCGGTGTAAGGAGGTTTTCCCGTCCTATGCTTGAGGTGGAGAACATCAATGTCTTCTACGGGGAGGCGCAGGCCCTCTCCGATGTCTCCTTCCAGGTGGGGGAGGGGGAGATTGTCACGCTGGTTGGCTCCAATGGGGCAGGGAAGACTACAGTATTGAATACCATCTCGGGCCTCCTCACTCCGAAGAGTGGCTCCATCCACCTGAACGGCGTCCGCCTGGATCGCCTCCCTGCGCACAGGATCGTGGAGCTCGGGGTAGTCCAGATTCCTGAAGGGAGGCGTCTATGGCCGAACATGACGGTGCTGGAGAATTTGGAGCTAGGGGCCTACATTCGGCAGGCACGCGCGGCGAGGAAGGAGAGCCTACGCTGGGTTTTCCAACTCTTCCCCCGGCTAGAGGAACGCAAATACCAGCTAGCGGGGACCCTCTCCGGTGGGGAACAGCAGATGCTGGCCATCGCCCGCGGACTCCTGGCGCGACCCAAGCTGCTCATGCTGGATGAACCGTCGCTAGGGCTTGCTCCTTTCCTCGTGCGAGAGGTTTTCGAGACGATCCAAGAGATTAACCGGCAAGGGGTGACCATCCTCCTGGTAGAGCAGAATGTCCACCTTGCCCTGGGGATCGCAAGGAGAGGGTATGTCCTGGAGACAGGCCGGATCGTCCTCTCGGGATCTGGTCGCGAGCTCTTGGAGAACCCGCATGTTCAGAAGGCCTACCTAGGGTTGTGAATGCACACCCAAGAGAGGGCGTGGTATCATATTTCCTCGGAAGGTGCGAGGAACACCGCCACCCCAAAGGGGCCCAGCCAAATCCACCAGGAGACAATGTCCAGCTGTGAAGAGGGGAGTTCCATGAAAACACCACTTTGGGTGCCCTCCGAGAAGACCAAGCGCCAGGCCAACATCACGAAGTTCATCGATATGGTGAATACGCGGTATGGCCAGGAGATCCACGATTACCCCGAGCTTTACGCCTGGTCCATTGAACACATCCCAGAATTCTGGGCTATCATGTGGGAATTTGGAGGGATCATCGCCTCGCGAGGATACGATGCCGTTGTGGACGACCTTCGCAAGTTTCCAGGTGCTCAGTGGTTTCCTGGTGCACGGCTGAATTTCGCCGAGAACCTTCTCCGCTACAGGGATGGCCACCTCGCCTTGATCTTCCGGGGGGAAAGCGGGCAGTCCGCGCGGATGACCTATGCAGAACTCTACGACGCGGTGGCACGCTTGGCCAAATCCCTGCGGGAGCTTGGGGTGAAACCAGGCGATCGCGTTGTCGCCTACATGCCTAACCTGATCGAAACGGCAATCGCGATGCTGGCAGCCACCAGCGTGGGTGCCACGTGGGCTTCCTGCGCCACAGACCTCGGCCCGCAGGCGGCGTTGGACCGCCTTGGGCAGGTGGAGCCCAAAGTTCTCTTCACCTCCGACGGGTACTTTTACAAGGGGAAGCACTTCGACACCCTGGGCAATGCAGCCGAGGTCGCGCGGGGAATCCCTTCCTTAGAAAAGGTGGTCGTTGTCCCCTACACCACCGCGAAGCCCGACATCCGCACCATCCCCAACGCAGTCCTCTACGAGGACTTCTTAGCCAAGGAGAGCGGCCTTGCGATCGAGTTCGAGCAGCTTCCTTTTGACCACCCCGTGTATATCATGTTCTCCTCAGGGACCACGGGGAAGCCCAAGTGTATGGTGCAGGGGGCCGGAGGCGTGCTCATCAACCACCTGAAGGAACTCCTCCTGCACACCGACCTGAAGCGCGAGGATCGCATCCTCTATATCACAACCTGCAGCTGGATGATGTGGAACTGGTTGTTGAGCTCCCTGGCTGTGGGGGCGACAGTGGTCCTGTACGAAGGGAACCCCAATTACCCCGGTCCCGGCGCGATGTGGAAGCTCATTGAAGAGGAGCGCATCACGGTCTTTGGAACCAGCGCTACCTACATCCACTTCATCCTGAGGGAGGGGCTGAGGCCCGCCCGGGAGTATGACCTCTCCTCGCTTCGGGAGATTTCCCAGACGGGCTCGCCCCTTTCAGCCGAGGGGTTCGAATACGTGTACCGGGAGATCAAGCAAGACCTGCACTTCAACTCGATCTCGGGAGGCACGGACATCAACGGCTGCTTTGCTGCCGGTAGCCCCATTCAGCCCGTATATCCAGGTGAACTGCAGGGCCCGGCCCTCGCCATGAAGGTGAAGGCATACGATGAGAAAGGAGATCCCGTCTGGGATCGGCCGGGAGAGCTGGTCTGCGAGGCACCCTCTCCATCTATGCCGCTGTACTTCTGGAACGATCCAGATGGTCGGAAGTACCGCGAGGCCTACTTCACCTTCTACCCCAACAAGAACGTCTGGCGGCATGGGGACCTCATTGTGATGCACAGCGATACAGGGGGTATTACCTTCCTAGGTCGATCGGATGCCACGCTGAAGCCTGCCGGCGTGCGGATCGGCACCGCAGAGATCTACAACATCGTTGAGCGCTTGGAGGAGATTGCAGATAGCCTGGCCGTTGGACAGGAGTGGCGTGGAGACCAGCGCATTCTCCTATTCGTGAAGCTGAAGCCGGGCTACTCCCTGACCGAAGAGTTGAAGAACAAGATCAAAACTGCCCTCAGAACGGGTGCATCTCCCCGACACGTCCCGGCGTTGATCCTGGAGACGCCAGATGTGCCATATACCTTCAATATGAAGAAAGTGGAGATCGCCGTCGCCAACATCATCAACGGGAGGCCTGTGGTGAACCGGGACGCCCTGATCAACCCACAATCGCTGGATTACTTTGAACGCATCCTTCCTGAACTCCAGCGGGAAGCTAGATAAAGACCCCGTCCCTTCCTGAATAGGTTTTCCGGAAGATGGAGGATTCTTCTGCGACGTGGCGAAAGCAGCAAAAGCAATGAGAAACTTTTCTCAACCCAAGAGGACTCTCGCAGAGCAGCTGGCAGCGTTCGTCGTGCGTGCTTCCTATGATGACATCTCCCGGGAAGCCAGGGAGGAGCTGAAGATCCGCATCCTGGACTCCCTGGGCTGCGCCATCGGCGCCCTACAAGGAGAGCCCATTCGGTCCATCCGGGCTCACCTGGAGGACTTCGGGATGGGCGGGCGGTGCACGCTCATCGGAGGGGGAAAGAGTTCCCCGGAACGGGCGGCGTTCTATAACGGAGCCCTAGTTCGGTACCTCGACTTCAACGACAGCTTCCTGGCCAAAGGCGAGACCTGTCATCCCAGCGACAACCTCGGAGCGGTACTTGCCGCATGCGAGTACGCCGGCAGAGGTGGGAAGGACCTCCTTACCGCCTTCGCAGTGGCGTATCAGGTGCAGTGTCGCCTGAGCGAGGTCGCCCCGGTGCGTGCAAAAGGGTTTGACCACACCACCCAGGGATCTTACGCCGTGGCTGCAGGCGTTTCCAAGGCGTTGGGCCTAGACAGGGAGAAAACGGCCAACGCCATCGCTATCAGTGGGACTGCCTTCAACGCCTTGCGGGTGACCAGGACAGGGCCCCTTTCCCATTGGAAGGGGTTGGCCTACCCGAATACTGCCTTTGGCTGCACCCATGCCACATTCCTGGCTATGCGCGGGATCACCGGGCCGATTGAGGTGTTCGAAGGCAACAAAGGGTTCATGGATGCCATAGCCGGAAAGTTTTCCATCAACTGGGAGGAAGAGGATCTTGAGCTTGTCCGCCGTACCATCCTCAAGAAGTACAACGCGGAAATCCACTCGCAATCGACGCTCGAGGGGATCCTGGAGCTTAAGCAGGAGCGCGGGTTTGCCGCCTCCGATATCCAACAGATTGAGATAGAGATCTTCGATGTGGCCTACCACATCATCGGGGGAGGCGAGGAAGGAGATAAGACCATCGTCCGGACCAAGGAAGAGGCAGACCACAGCCTGCACTACATGGTGGCCGTCGCCATCCTCGACGGCCAGGTGATGCCTGAGCAGTACGCACCAGGGCGAATCCTACAGGAGGACGTCCAGTCTCTTCTCCGTAGGGTCGTCGTTCGTCCAAATGAAGAGTTTAGCCGGAGGTTCCCTGGGGAGATGCCCTGCCGCATCGCTGTGCATCTTACCGATGGCCGCGTCCTAACGAAGGAGAAGAAGGACTATGAAGGGTTCTTCACTAACCCCATGCGCTGGGAGACCGTCGTGAACAAGTTCCGCAAGCTGAGTGCGCCTTTCGCCGACGAATCGCTCCAGGCGGAGATCATCGATGCGATCGCGAACCTGGAGGCAATCCAGGTTTCCGAGCTGACGAGGCTCCTAGAAAAGGTGAGGGTTTCCACGCACAAAACGCGATGAACGCGAAGAACGCGATGAACGCGATGGGGAGGGATCAAGGGATGACTTCAGCAAAGGTTGTGACAGGGGAGCGAGCGTGTGCGTTCCTGAAAGTGAACGAGCGGCAGCCCAAGCCACGCACGCGCGGAGTGACAGAGATCCGCGGCCCTTACTACACGCCCATGGGCAAGCGCTACCTCCAAGACATCCTGGAAACCATGGGGGCTTATGTGGACATCCTCAAGTTCGCTGGGGGCTCATTCGCCCTCATGCCCCGCCAGGCAGTAAAGGAACTCATTGACCTCTGTCACAGCTACGACGTGCTCGTCTCTACCGGTGGGTTCATCGAATATGTCCTGACCCAGGGCCCAGAGGCGGTCTCCCGATACATTGAGGAGTGCAAAGACCTAGGATTCGACATCATCGAGATCTCTAGCGGCTTCATCACCATCCCGACAGATGACCTAGTGCGCCTCGTGGAGAAGGTCCGGGAGGCTGGATTGAAACCCAAGCCGGAGGTGGGGATCCAGTTCGGCGCAGGTGGGGCCAGCACCGTGGAAGAGCTGGAAGCCCAGGGGACGAGAGACCCTGAATGGGCTATCCAGCAGGCGAAGCGTTTCCTCGAGGCAGGGGCCTACATGATGATGGTCGAGTCGGAGGGGATCACCGAGAACGTTCGATCCTGGCGCACCGACGTTGTCTCGAAGTTCATCAACGCCCTGGGCTTGGAAAAGGTGATGTTCGAAGCAGCAGACCCAGAGGTCTTTGCCTGGTACATCAAGAACTACGGCCCCGAGGTCAACCTGTTCGTGGACCACAGCCAGATTGTGCAACTGGAGTGCATGCGCTCGGGGATCTGGGGAACGCAGAGTCTGTGGGGGAGAGTTCTCACCTACAAAGGATAGACGGCCAAGCTTACCGGGATTCTTGTCCATGCGCGCGCTGTACTTGCTTTCTGTCTGGCTTCACATCTTAGCGGCGGCAACCTGGATTGGCGGGATGATCTTTGTGGCCGCAGTCCTGATTCCCGTTACGCGGCGCTCAGAACACCGTGCTGTTGCACCTTCCTTGGTACATTGGACGGGCGTACGCTTTCGCCTGGTAGGCTGGCACGCTTTAGGTCTTCTCCTCCTGAGCGGCGTCTTCAACTTGGCCTACAGGGGCTTCCGGTGGTCGGACCTATGGACGGGACGGCTATGGGGGAGCTCCTTTGGGCAGGTCCTGGGGGTTAAGTTGGTGCTGGTGGCACTGATCCTCCTCGTCAGCGCGCTACACGATTTTGTCATCGGCCCGCGAGCCACAGTACTTTGGCAGGCAAACCCTGGTTCCCACGAAGCAGTCCGCCTACGCCGCCAGGCGGGGTGGTTGGGCCGGATCAATCTTCTCTTGGCCCTCGTTGTTGCCGCCCTGGGTGTGATGCTTGTCCGGGGATTACCATAGGAGAAAGTGACACAGTGACAGGTGACAAAGTGATGAGGCTATCTGGATCCCGCGTGAATCAGGCGCCACAGTCTCTCCGGCGTAAAGGGGAAGTCGAGGTGCCGGATGCCGAGGGGAGCGAGGGCGTCCATGACGGCGTTGGCCACTGCAGCAGGGGTAGCAATGGATCCTGCCTCGCCGATCCCCTTTGCGCCGAGTGGGTTGAGGGGTGAGGGCGTTTCAAGAAGATCCGTGACCACCTCAGGGACTTGGGTTGCATGGAGGACCCCGTAGTCAGCAAACGAACCTGTCAGGAGCTGGCCTGATTCGTCATATACTGCTTCCTCGAGAAGGGCCTGCCCCAGCCCCTGCACTGTAGCCCCGATTACCTGTCCCTCGGCGAGCATGGGATTGACGATCCGGCCTGCATCGTCAACAGCGACGACTTTGAGGACGCGGACCTCCCCCGTTTCCCGCTCGATCTCGACAATCGCGACGTATACCCCAAAGGGGAACACCGGCCCAGGGAGACAGAAGACACCTGCTGCTTCCAGTCCCATCTCCATCCCAGGGGGGAGACGCCCTGGCTGGTAGGCCGTAGCGGCCACCTGGGCGAAAGTCAAGGCGCGGTCGGGGGACCCTCGCACGAACAGGCGGCCATTCTCCCAGGAGATATCCTCTTCGGAGGCCTCCAGGAGGTAGGCGGCGATCTTCGTCGCCTTTGCCTTGATCTTCTCCAAGGCAACCCATACTGCTGAACCCCCGACGGTGGTAGACCGGCTTCCGAAAGTGCCAACCCCGCGCGGGACGATGGCGGAATCTCCGTGTTCCACGACCACTGTACCTGGGTCGATCTGGAGCGCCTCGGCTGCGATCTGGGAGAATATCGTCTCGTGTCCCTGGCCGTGTGGGGAGGAACCAGTGCGCACGAGGACGCGGCCATTTGGCTCCACGCGCACAGAGGCGCCCTCCCATAGCTGAGAACCCGCACGCTCGACGTAGGCGGCGATGCCGATTCCCAACAATCTCCCCTGGTCTCGTGCTTTTGCCTGTTCCTCGCGCCAGCGCGGATATTCCGCCAGCTCCAGCGCGCGGTCCAGTGCCTGCTCGTAGTTGCCGGAGTCGTAGACGAAGCCGAGGGGCGTCGTATAAGGGAACCGGTCCGAGGGGATGAAGTTCCGCCGGCGTATCTCGACGGGATCTATGCCCAGCTCGTCAGCCGCGAGGTCGACCATGCGCTCTACGAGATAGGCAGCCTCAGGCCGCCCCGCCCCTCGATAGGGACCCGTAGGGACCTTGTTGGTAGCGACCCCAATCAGCTCCACGGCAGCGTTTGGGATGTCATAGGTCCCGGTGAGGAGCATGGCGGTGGTGACGGGCACAAGAGCGGTTGCGGGGTATAGGTAGGCTCCCAGGTCCGCGATGAGCCGCGCCCTCACCCCCAGGAACCTGCCGTCTCTTGTGACCGCCATCTCCACCTCTGCTTCCATCCCTCGTCCCTGATACGCGGCCTGGAAGTTCTCCCTCCGGTCCTCCACCCACTTAACCGGCCTCCGTATGTGCATGGCCAGGAAAGCCGCAAGGGCGACCTCAGGAGCAAGGTGTCCCTTGCTTCCGAAGGCCCCTCCGACCTCGGGGATGATGATCCGGATCCGATCTTCTGGACGCCCGAGGATCCTGCTCAGCTGGGCTCTCGGCCGGTGCGGATCCTGGGCGGAGCACCAGACAGTGATCGTATCGGTTCCAGGATCGTAGGCGGCCACGGCCCCGCGGGGCTCGAGGGGTGCAGCGATGAGGCGCGGGATATGGAACCGGCCCTTGACCACATGGTCGGCTTTCCTGAAAGCCCCTTCCACGTCCCCGCCCTCCCTAGACCATTGGAGAAGGACATTCTCCCCGAGTTCATCGTGGACGAACGTCTGGCTGGAGAGCGCTTCGATGGGGTCCACAAGGGCTGGGAGTGGGTCATACGCAACCTCTACAAGGTACACGGCGTCCTCTGCTGCTGCCTTCGTCTCAGCGAGGATGGCTGCGACGGGCTCCCCCATGTACCGGACCTTCCCGATAGCGAGAAGAGGGTGGGGGACGGGAGCGATCCTTGCGTTTTCCATAGGGTTGATGGGCATGGGATGTACCCGCCCTGCAAGGTCCTTCCCTGTGATCACGCCGAGCACGCCGGGAACCTGGAGGGCTGTATCTCCGCGGATCCCGCCGATTCGAGCATGGGCGAAGGGACTGCGCACAACGACCATATGGACCATCCCCGGGAGGACGATGTCGTCCACGAACTTCCCCTGCCCCTGGAGGAGCCGAGGGTCCTCGCGCCGCTTGAGGGGTTTTCCGATCCAAGAGAGACGTTCGCGTTCCATGGCTATAGGATCAACGGATAGGGGTTCTCCACCAGTTCCTTCACACGCTGCAGAAATCTCGCTGCCGGGGCACCGTCTACGATCCTGTGGTCGAACGTCAGAGAGAGGGTCATCATGGAGC
>JAUQQG010000065.1 GCA_030550015.1 bacterium
TGCTTGCCGAGCGCGTCGATCGGCTCGCTGAGGCGCAAGTTAGGACAGAGACTCGGCTGGGAGAACTCGCTGAGGCACAAGCAAGGACTGAAGAGCGTGTAGGGCGCCTTGAAGAGGCCGTTGCCAGGCTCGCTGAGGCACAAGCGAGGACTGAAGAGCGTGTAGGGCGCCTTGAAGAGGCCGTTGCCAGGCTCGCTGAGGCACAAGCGAGGACAGAAGAGACCGTCCGTACCCTTTCACAGCAAGTTTTCCGCCTCAGCGAAACCATAGGCTTTACCCTCGAAGACCTTGCTCGCGAGGTGACTCCCGCCTACCTCGCCCAGCATTATGGGATTCAAGTTCCTGTGTTGGATCGTCATTTCTTCACCGTAGATGGCCAAGAGGTGGAGGTGGATTTCTACGGGGAGGGAACCCAGGATGGTGAAGTAGTAGCCGTGGTGGGTGAGGTAAAGAGTCGAATCTATGGCCGTGACGTGGAGGCAGCTGTCCGCAAGGCTACCCAATTAGCTCCGCAGCTTCCTGGAAAGTTCATCGTGGTCCTCTTCGGGTTCGTTATCCACCCTTCTGCCCGTGAAGCCGCTACTCGGTTAGATGCTATTGTCATTTCATCCTCAGGACGCTGATCCCTTTCCTTCTACCAGCTCCTTCAGCTTTAACGCATTCTTGACGGCATAGCCAGCGACATCGTTGTTGTAGAAACAATAGACCTCCCGGCCCTCCGCGAGCCACTTCTGGATTGCCTCTGCGTCAGATTTGATCATCCTCTCCGGGTAGTTGCTGCTGAACAGCGCCCCGGGCCCGTGTCGGCGGAGATAGACGAAATTGGCAGTATGGGGGACCTGGATCGCCTCCCTGTCAATGTGCTGGGCTTTCATCCCTGGCCCGAGCACCTGGAAGGGCCAATCTGCAAGGACGAGGGCGGCATTGTGCTTTTTCAAGATCTCGTAGATGTCATCGCGGAACCACGTCATATCCCGGAACTCGAAGGCATGGCGGTAGCGCTGGGCCAAGGGAGAAGCGCGCAGAGCCTGCAGGAAGCTTTCCAGGCGTTCCAGGTCCGCCCGGAAGCGTGGAGGGAGCTGCCAGAGGACGGCGGCGATCCTGTCCGCAAGAGGTGAGGACTGGTCGAACAGGATATAGAGAGAGCTTTCCGTTTCCTTTAACCGCTTAATGTGCGTAATGAAACGGCTCCCTTTGAGAACAAAGACAAACCCTTCAGGCGCTGTCTTCGCCCACGTCTCAAAGGTTTTCTTCTGTGGAAGTCGGTAAAACGTGACGTTCAACTCGACGATGGAAAACCTCTGAGCATAGTAAGAAAGCCACTTACGTGCTGGCAACCCTTGAGGATAGAAGACTCCCTCCCAGTGGGCATAGTTATATCCTGAAGTACCGATCCATGCCCTTGCCATCCTGTCGACCCTACCATTCGCGAGGAGAAGGTGTGGCTCCGGCCTTTATTTTACTCCTCAGCGGGGAGCGATACCTCAACGCCCTTCTCAAAGAAGGATTGTTTACATAATAAACATTATGCGAAATAAGTTCTTTGCGAACAAATGTTTGCCAAAAGATGGAAGTTGTGGTATAATCTGCCCGGTGAAGACTTCAGAAGGAGGGCTTCCTATGAGCAAAGCCCTGACAAAACGGCAGCGGGAAATCCTCTCGTATATCCAGGAGTACACACGTTCCCGAGGATATCCACCCTCAGTGCGGGAGATCGGGCGCGCCCTTGGACTGACCAGCAGCTCAACGGTCCACAGCCACCTTGCCGCCTTGGAAAAGAAAGGATATATCCACCGGGATCCCACAAAACCCCGAGCCATCGAGATCCTCCGTGATGAGACAAGCCTTCCCATGAAGCGGGTTGTGCCCGTTCCGATTATCGGCCGGGTCACGGCAGGGCAGCCTATTCTCGCCGTGGAGAATATCGAAGATGTCTTCCCTCTTCCTTGGGATTTCGTGCGTGGCGAGGAAGTTTTCCTACTCCGCGTTCGTGGCGACAGCATGGTCGGTGCCGGGATCTTCGACGGTGATCTTCTTCTGGTACGCAGGCAACAGACTGCCGAGAACGGAGATATCGTCGTTGCCCTTCTGGAGGACGAAGCGACAGTCAAGCGATTCTACAAGGAGCGCGAGTACATCCGGTTGCAACCAGAAAACCCCGCCATGGAGCCCATTCTCGTCCGGGACGTGGTCATCCTGGGGAAAGCTATTGCACTCATCCGGCGTTTGCATTAGATAAATCCCTACTGCGTTTCGGCGTGCAAGAAAGCTCTGAGCTGGTTCGCTGCCGCGGGGGGTACCTCTGCCTCTATCTCTATCCACTCCTCTTTAAACTCCTCTGCGAGGACCTTCCCACGCTCGCGAATTTCCGCTAGAAGCCTTGCTTTTGTATAAGGAATCCGCAGGTGAAGGCGTTCAGGGCGACCAGGGAGGCGCTCGGAGATACGCGCAAGGAGGTCTGCAAGGCCTCTATGATACAACGCCGAGACTGGTACGCCCTCGGGAATCTCCATCTGGATCCTTTGCACTTCCTGTGGAGAAAGTGCATCCACCTTGTTCAAGGCATATACGACGGGCTTTTCTAAAGCTCCTAGCTCCTCTAGAATCGCATTGACCACCTGAACCTGCTCCAGCCTGCGCGGGTGGGTGGCATCCACGACATGGACAAGCAAGGTGGATTCTACAACCTCCTCCAGAGTTGCCCGGAAGGCTGCCACGAGCTGGGTGGGGAGCTTCCGGATGAACCCGACAGTGTCCACGAACAGGACCGCTCGCCCATCGGGAAGGATCGCCTTCCGGACGAGAGGATCCAGTGTGGCAAAGAGCTTGTCCTCCACGAAAGCATTCGCGTTGGTGAGAGCATTTAGGAGGGTCGACTTGCCGGCGTTGGTGTACCCCACAAGGGCCACTACCGGAAGTACCGCCTCCTTCCTGGCCTCCCGGTGGAGCCGACGGTGCCGGCTGATCTCCTGGATCTCTCGCTTCAAGTCGGTGATGCGGCTTCGAATATGCCTCCGGTCCACTTCCAGTTTCGTCTCGCCAGGGCCTCGTGTTCCAATGCCGCCTCCGAGGCGGGAAAGCCAGACGCCCCTCCCTGCGAGGCGTGGGAGCATATACTGCAACTGGGCGAGTTCTACTTGCAAACGGCCCTCTCGTGTCCGCGCTCTCCGAGCAAAAATGTCCAGGACGAGCGCGGTACGGTCGATGACCTTGAGCCCAAGTGCTTGCTCCAGGTTCCGCTGTTGTGCTGGGGTAAGCTCATCGTCAAAGATCACCAGGTTCGCTTCCTTTTCATCGCTCATACGCAGAACGTCCTGGACCTTCCCGCGACCGATGAACGTGGCTGGATCAGGGCTCTTGCGTTGTTGGGTGATCACGCCCACCACCTGGGCTCCTGCGGTCTCCGCAAGACGGGTGAGCTCCTCCAGGGAGTCCTCTATCTCCCAATCCGCGCCTCCACCCCTTTGAAGGGCCACAAGAATTGCCCGTTCCTTTGTCGGAGCCCTGATAGGCCTCAACAGAGTGGAACGGAGGGCTTTTTCGGCTGAGCGGACGCGATAGGCGAGGTCAAGGTGCGCAAGGGTGTCCATGGTGTAGGGGCCCTCTTCATGGATGGTGAGACGACCATCGCATGCCCCCAAAGTAGCGATCCACGCCTCCGTAGGCAAGCCATCGGCAGAACCGAGAGTGACGAGGAGGTCGAGGCCCGCGTCAAACAGGAGCCTTCGCTCCGCATCCGTGGGCCTCCCGTCCCTCACGGGATGGGCCTCGATGAGGCGAAGCCCAGCAAGTGGTTGGGAGCCACTCCGTGGCGGGATCTCCTCTAACCACGACCCCCACCGGTGGCCAAGTACGACCTCATGGACCGATCCGTGACGGTCCACGAGGACACCCACATCTCTCCCAATGACGTGACTTAGGTAGGCGATCTCTCCAGCAAGCTCTGGGGTGCAAATGACGTTCGAAGGAATGGTGAACCCCCGGAGGGCTTCCAAAGCTTTCCGGTGCTCTTCCTTGATCCCTTTCGTCAGGCCATGGATCCTTTCCAGGCTTCCCATCTCCCCTTTAGTGAATCCCTGCCTCTGCCGATCTTCAGTGACCCCAGAAGGAACCTATCAACCTTGCCCGAAGCCCTTGAATGCTTCGGTGATCCGGTTGAGGGCTTCCTCAAGGCGGGCATCGGGTACAGTGATCGAGAGGCGGACATATCCTTCTCCCCTCTCACCATACCCGCTTCCAGGAGTGACCACCACCCCGGTCCGCATCAACACGGTCTCTGCGAAGGTTCTCGCAGTTGAACCATCGGGGGTTCGGAGCCAGATATAAAACGTTGCTTTGGGAAGCGGCACCTCCCACCCAAGTTCCCGGAGGCGGTTGACCACAAGATCCCTGCGCCGTTGGAAGACCTCCAACCGCTTGAGGACCTCGTCCTGAGGCCCATTGAGGGCCACCGTTCCCGCATGTTGGATTGCCCGGAACACTCCCGAGTCTAGGTTCGTCTTGAGCTTCCCAAGCGCTCCTACCACCTTGGGATTGCCCACGACAAACCCAATGCGCCACCCCGTGATACAGTATGTCTTAGAGAGCGAGTGGAATTCAATCCCTACCTCTTTGGCCCCCTCGACCTCTAGGAGGCTCGGGGGTCTATATCCATCATAGGCGATCTCAGAATAGGAGTTATCCTGCACAAGGATAATACCATAATCTTGTGCAAACTTCACAAGGTCCCTGAAGAACTCCTTGGTTGCTACACCTGCTGTAGGATTGTTTGGATAATTCAGAAAGAAGACCTTCGCCCTCCGTGCAATCTCTGGAGGGATAGTCTCCAAATCAGGAAGGAAGCCACTTTGAGGATCTAATGGAACTGGGAAGGGTTCCCCATCTGCCAGCAAGACAGCTGTCTTATACACCGGGTAACCTGGGTCGGGTACAAGCGCAACGTCGCCAGGGTCGAGGAGGGCCCACGGGAGATGAGCCAGTCCTTCTTTGGAACCGATCAGTGCGAGTACCTCGCGGTCTGGATCCAGGCTCACCCCAAACCTTCGCTGGTACCACTGGGCAACCGCCTCCCGGAACTCCTTCGTTCCCGCGTAAGGGGGATACCGGTGGTTTGCCGGTTCGTTGAGTGCCTGCCGCAGCGCTTCTACGACATGAGGAGGCGGGGGGAGATCGGGGTCCCCTACCCCCAGGTTGATCACATCCATTCCCTGGGCTTGCAGAGCCTCCTGTTTCCGGTCAAGATCGCTGAACAGGTAACTTGGGACTCGCTGTAACCTCTTGGACTCCATACCCTTTCCTCCCCTCCAGTACCCTTAAGAGGTCTTACCAAAAGATTACGCCAAGACTCCTTCGCTGGGCGAGCGAATCCGCCTCCTTGTTCCATCTATTTGCCTCATGGTACCACACTCTTCCCCCGAGCTCCAATCTCCCCCAGCAAGCCGAGGATCCTCCTTGCTATTTCAGGGGGAGAAAGATCGTCCACGTCGATCCACTGGATCCGGGGATCCCGGAGAAACCAGGTAAACTGCCGTTTGGCGTAGCGGCGGGTGTTGACAATCACCCGCCGGATCGCCTCCTCCAGCGAGTACTCTCCCTGCAGGTACCCCGCAATCTCCTTGTATCCGAGCCCTTGCATAGCAGGGAGCTCTCGGGAATATCCCCGCGCAAGGAGGCTTCTGACTTCCTCCACGAGGCCCTGGTGGATTTGTGTATAGACTCTGTCTGCGATGCGTGCATAGAGCTTTGGCCGGTCCAGGGTAAGGCCGATCATGGTGACAGTATAGGGAGATCCTTTGCGGGACTGCATGGAAGAGATGGGACGACCTGTGACCGCGTACACCTCCAGCGCTCGGATGACCCTCCGGACGTTTCCAGGGTGAATGCGTTGTGCCGCGACGGGGTCAGCCTCGGCGAGCCGGCGGTGCAAGGCCTCTGGTCCGAACTTCCTTGCCTCCTCCTCCAGGCGGGACCGAAGCTCCCAGTTCGGGGGAACCATTGGGATCGTCAGCCCGTCCACTACCGCACGGATGTAGAGGCCCGTACCCCCTACCAGAAGGGGAACCTTCCCCTTTTCATGAATGCTCCGGATGGCCTCCTCGGCCATTGCCACGAACTGGACGACGGTGAAGACTTCGGAGGGGTCAGCTACGTCCAGGAGGTGATGGGGAACCTGCCGCCGCTGATCCTCCGTCGGCTTGGCGGTCCCAATATCCATGTATCGGTAGACAGTCCGCGAATCTGCACAGATGATCTCTCCCCCAATTGCCTTGGCAACCTCGATACTCGCAGCGGTCTTCCCGACCGCCGTGGGGCCACAGATGACGATCAAAGGACCATGTGGGATCATCTCCGCAGAAACCTCCGCTCCAATTCCTCCACGGAGAGGATCACGAAGGTTGGCCGGCCGTGAGGGCAGGTTGCAGGGGACCAGGCGGTCTGGAGCTCGTCCAGAAGGGATTGCATCTGCTCACGAGTAAGAGGATCCCCGCTCTTATAGGCAGCGATGCATGCAACCTTCATTGCCAACTGCTCTCGGAGGTGTTCAGAGAGACTACCTCTGTAGCGATCAAGAACTCCGCTGATTTCGACTAGGAGCTCGGTGAGGTCTACGGTTTTAGCAACCTCAGGGACGGAGCGGATGAGAATGGTCTGGCCCCCAAATGGTTCCATCTCGACGCCAATCGCCTCAAGAACTTCCTGGAAGGTACGCAGGAGTTCCCCTTCCCGAGGGGGGACCTGGAGGCTCACTGGCGGGGAAAGGATCACAGGGCTAGGGTTTTTGAGGATCCGCTCAAAGAGAACCTGCTCGTGGGCGGCATGTTGGTCCACAATCCAGAGCCCTTGAGGATCTATCGCAAGGATATAGGTGTGGTGTAGCTGGCCCAAGACACGGAGGTCTCCAATGTAGGGGGTGGGGGTTTCTCGAACTTCCTCAGCCCTACTTTCGGGGAATGGCCAAGCCTGCTGGGGAATCTCTTCAGGGGAAATGCGAGAGAGCGCCTTTCCGATCGCCTGCGAAATCGCCCAGTAGACTGACCTCTCCTGGAGGAACCGAATCTCCGCCTTTTGGGGGTGGACGTTCACATCGACGAGGGATGGGTGGATCACCAGGGAGAGGACCGCGAGAGGGTGCCTCCCCGGCGGGAGGAGGCCATGGTAGGGACGTTCTATGGCCACAGAGAGAAATCCTGGGCGTACTGGCCGGCCGTTGACAAAGAGGTGTTGGAATTCCCGGCTTGCCTTGGCGATGGTAGGCCGGCTGACATACCCCCACACGTGGAGATCAACACCCTCCCACTGGACCTCCAGCATCTCCGAAGCAACCTCCCTCCCCCACAGGGCAGCGATCCGATCCAGGAGCTTCCCTTGGGGGAGTACTAGGCTCTCTCTTCTGTCAATGGTGAGGCGAAAGGCAACTTGCGGGTAGGCGAGGGCGTACCGGAGGACCGTCCTCTGCACCAGCTCGGCCTCCCTCAGAGGAGATTTGAGGAACTTCCGGCGTGCAGGGGTATTGTAGAAGAGGTCGCGGACTGTGACGCTGGTCCCCACAGGACTAGCGGCCGCCTCAACGGTAACCGCCCCTCCCTCCGCGATCAGGCGCCTCCCCTCTGGTGCAGGGGAGGCCCGTGTCACAAGCTCCAGGCGGCTCACTGATGCGATGCTCGGTAGGGCCTCTCCTCGGAACCCTAGCGTACGGATCTTATCTAGGTCCTCGCTTGAAGAGATCTTGCTCGTGGCGAAGCGCTCTAAGGCCAACACCGCGTCCTCTGCAGTCATCCCACACCCGTTGTCGCTGACCCGGATATAGGAGAGGCCGCCGTCGAGGATCTCTACGTGGATCGCCGTGCTGCCGGCGTCAAGGGCGTTCTCAATCAGTTCTTTGACCACAGAGGCTGGACGTTCGATAACCTCTCCCGCGGCGATGCGCTCGACCACGGAACGGTCCAGGATGCGGATGGTCATCGCGGTGCCACCTCACCAAAATCTCTCGGGAGATCTTGGCGAGGTCCCCTCCTGAGGTGCTCCATCCCCTGGACCCTGGCCTCACGAACCTGTTGCTGCAAATGATACAAGAGGTTCAACGCCTCAAGAGGGGTCGTCGATGCAATGTCCACGCTGGCGAGGGTATCCAAGACCTTCCCGCGCGCCTCGTCGACCCGCGGGAATGGGATCACTTCCCCTTCTCCCTCTCTGAGCGGAACCGCGCCGTTCGCCCGTTCCAGTATCTGGAGGATCTCCTGAGCCCTGGAGATCACTGGAGCAGGAAGGCCGGCAAGCTGAGCCACATGGATCCCGTAGCTCCGATCCGTGGTCCCTGGGATCACCCGGTACAGGAAGAGGATCTCGCTTCCCTGCTCCTTCACAGCCATGGTGTAGTTCTTCGCTCCTGGGAGTTGAGGGTGCGGCATGGGAACGAACCTTCTGCCGACCCTCTTGCCAAGTTGCCCGGACCTCCCCTCCTCCCCTGTCTTGCCAGCGAGGCGAGTCAGCTCGTGGAAGTGCGTGGCAAAGAGCGTTTTCGCACCGATGTGGTTGTGCAAGTACTCCGCCACCGCCCAGGCGAGGCTGATCCCATCGTAGGTGCTTGTACCCCTCCCTACTTCATCAAGAATGACAAGACTCCGGGTAGTTGCGTGGTGTAGGATATAACTCGTCTCGCTCATCTCCACAAGGAAAGTGCTCCTCCCTTGCGAGATGTCGTCCGTCGCCCCCACTCGGCTGAAGATGCGGTCCACAAGCCCGATCCGGGCGTGGGAAGCTGGGACAAAGCTCCCCATCTGGGCCATCAATACGATCAAGGCGACCTGCCGGATGTACACCGATTTGCCTGACATGTTGGGCCCGGTGAGGAGGATCAGGCGGTGATGGGTGAGGTTGAGCATGGTATCGTTCGGGACGAACCGCTTCCCTTCTGGGAGATAGCGCTCCACCACGGGGTGGCGTCCCTCCCGGATCTCGATCTCATCGCCCTCATCGACGATTGGCTTCACATACCCATATCGCGCTGCGGCCTCTGCCAGAGAGGCAAGCACGTCAAGCTCAGCCAAGATCCTTGCCGTTTCCTGGAGGCGTGCGACCTCCCTCGCCACCCTAGTGCGAACTTCCACGAAGAGCTCGTACTCGAGCTCCCTGATCCGTTCCTCCGCCCCCAAGATCTCTCCCTCTTTGGCGCGCAGCGCAGGAGTGATGAAGCGTTCGGCGTGCGTAATCGTTGCCCGACGCTCGTACTCCGGAGGGACAAGGTGGCTCTGGCTCCTGGGCACCTCGAGGAAGAAGCCGAAGACCTCATTATACCGGATCCGTAGCCCCTTGATCCCGGTACGGGCCCGCTCGGCTGCCTCCAATTCCGCCAGCCAGCCTTTCCCCCGCGCAGCCACCTCCCGGAGGTGATCCAGGTCGGCGCTGTATCCTGGCTTGATCAACCCCCCTTCCTTGAGCTGGATGGGAGGATCCTCTACAATGGCCTCCTCGATGGTTCGGCAGACATCCTGGAGGTCATCCAGGTTCTCTCGTAGGAAGACCAACCGTCCAGTGCGCGCCCCCTGGAGCACCTCCTTGATTCTGGGAAGGCGCAAGAGGGATCGCTTGAGGGCGACGAGATCCCTGGCGTTGGCAGTCCCAAACCCAATGCGGCCTGTCAGTCGTTCCACATCGGACATCCCCTCAAGGGCGGCACGCAGGTCCCCACGGAACAGGTTGTCCTCCACGAGCTCCCCAACCGCGTCCAGGCGCTCGTGGATCTGAGAGAGATCGAGAAGGGGTTGATTGATCCACCTTCGCAGGAGACGCCTGCCCATGGGAGTGACGGTATGATCCAGCACATCAAGGAGGCTTCCCTGGGTGGTTCCATCGCGCAGGCTCTCCGTCAGCTCTAGGTTGCGCCGAGTGATCCCATCCAGGAGCATGTATCCTTCAGGGGAGTACGTGACGAGGCGTTGGAGGTGCATGAGGGATTGCCCTTGGATGCGAGGATCCAGGAAGGCAGAGGGTTGATTCTCTTTCAGGTATTGGAGGATCGCTCCGCTCGCGGCGATGGCCAACGGAAGCTCTGCACACCCAAAAGCTTCCAGGGAGAGCACCCCAAAGTGTTCCAGGAGGCGGGCGCGCGCAATCTCGGGATCGAACGCTTTCTCGTCAAGGGGGGAGATACGCGCAGGGCCGATCTCAAGGAGCGTTTGCCGGACTCGTTCATCGCGGCTGAGGCCCTCGGGGAGAATGTATTCGCTCGGTCGCAAGCGGTGGAGTTCTTCGATCAGGAGATCCCAGGCCCCCGGCCCGGTGATCTGGCAGGTGGCGAACTCGCCCGTGGAAAGATCCACGAAGGAGAGCCCATATCCTTGCTTCCTGTGGGCGATGGCTACGAGGAAATTCTCCCGGTATCCCTTGAGCAGCTCTTCCTCCACCACCGTCCCGGGGGTAATCACCCGGACGATATCCCGTTTCACGAGCCCTCTCGCCTTCCTGGGATCCTCCAACTGCTCGACGACTGCTACTTTGTATCCTCGTTCGATCAGGCGGGCGATGTAGGAGGTTACAGAGTGGTGGGGGACGCCGCACATGGGGAGCCGCACATCCTTGCTGAACGACCGTGACGTGAGCACGAGCTGGAGTTCACGCGCGGCGATGCGGGCATCTTCCTCAAAGAGCTCGTAGAAATCACCCAGGCGGAATAAAAGAAGAGCGTCTGGGTGCCGCGACTTCAAGCGGCGGTACTGCTCGAGCATAGGAGTGACGCGTTCCGTCAACGATCTCGGACCTCCCGCCTCCCTTCCTGCAATGAGCTCAGGCCCTCTCCCGTGGGTGCCTTGGGATGAGAATTCGTGGTTTCCTTCCGAAATCCTCCGCTTGGCCAGTAGAGAGATGTGCAAGCGCAAGTGCGGAAATCTTCCCAGAAGGGAGCAACGCTACGCAGCCCAGCGAAATCTTACCAAAAGAGGTCGGTGGGATCCTTATACTGCAACGAGGGATCCTTTGACTAGGCGCCCGCGGAGGACCCAGGAACCTGCGTCCGTGATGAAGACGTCAACTGTCTGCCCCGCAAGCTTGTCTCCATCTTCCAGATGGAAGCCATCTCCCTCTACTACAACGACTTTGTTCGTGCGAGTCCGACCAACAAGGCCTCCCTTTTCCCCTTTGCCTTCCAGAAGAACCTCCTGGCGCGTTCCCACGAGCTCACGGTTGATTTCAAGGGCGATGCGTTCCTGGAGGGAGTTCAGCCTCCACAGCCGGCGTTTCTTAGTCTCCTCATCGATCTGGTCCGGGAAGGTGGCCGCCCGGGTGTACTCGCGCGGGGAATACATCGCACTGTTGACGGCATCGAACCGGATCTCCTCCAAAAGCTGGAGGGTATTCTCGAATTGTTCCTCTGTCTCTCCAGGGAACCCCACAATCACATCCGTGGTGATGCTGACCCCAGGGATGTGCTCCCGGATGGCGGCGACGATCTCCTTGTACTGCGCCACGGTGTACCCCCTACGCATCCGGGAGAGAACCAGGTCATCCCCTGCTTGGATAGGGAGGTGGATGTGCTCACAGACCTTCGGCAGGGCAGCCACCGTCTTGATGAGCTTCAGCGTCATGTCCCGGGGATGAGAGGTTGTGAACCGGATGCGCTGGATCCCCTCAACGTCGTGGACCATGGTGAGCAGGTCCGCGAGATCCACCTTGGGCCGTAGATCGTGGCCATAGGAGTCCACATTTTGGCCAAGGAGGGTAACTTCTTTGTAGCCCTCCCTGGCAAGCTCTTCGATCTCCGCGAGCACCTGGTCAGGAGGGATGCTTCGTTCGGGTCCGCGCGTGAGGGGGACGATACAGAAGGTGCACCACTTGTTGCACCCGTGGATGATATTCACGTAGGCCTTGATCTTGTTCTTCCGCAGGGCAGGAAGACGGGGGAGGTCCTCTGGAGGCCTCCTGTAGACCTCGTACACAGGCATGCATCCCTCCTTCGCCTGCCGGAGGAGCTCAGGGAGACGATGGATGTTGTGGACGCCGAACACGAGGTCAACGTGAGGAGCTTTTGCGAAGACACGCTCCCGGTCCTTCTGAGGGATGCACCCAGCCATGCCAATGATGAGGTGGGGTTTGCGGCGCTTGAGAGCATGCAGTTCGTTGATCCGTCCGTAAGCTCGTTCCTCAGCGCCTTCCCGCACGGTACAGGTGTTGAGGAGGATCACGTCGGCTTCCTCGGGGTCCTCCGTGGGGTTATACCCCATCTGGAGGAGGATCCCGGCCATTGCCTCCGAGTCCCGGACATTCATCTGGCAGCCATAGGTGATGATACAGAACTTCCTTTCCATAGCTTCCCAAATTATACCATAACAAACAATGGAACCCCAGCCAAATCTTTTGGCAGCAAGGCTCCGGTGGAAACTAGTTTTACAAAGGGGAAAGGAAGAAGCCTATAGATCCTTTGGCCCACCTTAGGAACGCCCAGGGCACATGAGGGCAATGAGAGCCTCGATCTTCCTGTAAATTTTGGCAAGATCTTGCTTCCGATCCGGTTTCAGGCGGCCCCTTTCGGTAAGGTAGTCGTGGAGGAGAATGAGGAGGGTATTCGGGAAAAGGCTCAACAACGTAGGCCTACGGGTGCGGGCGATCGTCTCCAGCTCCACGTAGATCTCCTCAAGATCGTAATCCTGGAGCTCCTCCCCGTTTATCTGGCGCCGCGCGTGCACGAGCTCGTGGATTTCTGTGAATTCTTTCTCAGGTTCACTCAAGCAGTGGTCAATATAGATGACCTCATCCGAGGTGTTCACGACCCCGGCGAGAGCGAGGCCACTGAGCTCGTGCGCCTCCCGGGAGGAGAGGCCCAGGAATCGCCGGACATTCCCCGGTTTGTGCAGGCAGAACCGGTGGATGACTTGGAATTCCTTAACTGGGAGGCGACTCCTGTACCTTGCCATTCCCCCATCCTCCGGTGTTCTCATCTCATAATGATCGGACGAACACCACACGACATGAACGGATATTGGTTAAAATCCCTGGGGATCCCCCATAGAGAAAGGGGATGGAGTGATGCGCAGGAGGTTCAAGTCGGTGGTTCAAGGGCCGATTGTATGCAAAGGAGGAGGTCCTTCCACTCGGAGTTTGTCATGGGGTAAGAGATGGCGAGGTCACTCGAGTTCTTTGCTGTATGTCCTGATCCAGCGTGCGCGTTCACATGGAGTGCGAGTGACCCTCGTGGGTTCCCCGATTTCTGTCCCGTCTGTGGCGTTCCCCTCCTCACCAACTGTCCTGCTTGCGGTATGGTCCTGCGGGATGCCACTGGAACCTGCACGCTCTGTGGCTACCCCTACAAGCCCAGTGTCTTTTCCAGCGTCTTCGAGCTCCTGGATGGGTAAACGCGGAACTGGAGAGAGCCCGCTGGAGGAACGCAGGAGTGGAGGCCGAACCATGTTCCTGATGGCGTCTAAGGAGGACATCCGCAGGCGTATCTGGAGCCGGATGGAGCGGGAGGGGATCGCCCGTTTCCCTCGCCCTGTCTATGGCCGCATTCCTAACTTCGCTGGGGCAGAAGAAGCTGCACGGCGCCTTGCAGAGCTTGACATCTTTCGAAAAGCCACACGCGTGAAGGTCAATCCAGACGCCCCGCAACTTCCGATACGTCGGTTGGCCCTGCGAGCAGGGAAGGAAGTGCTCATGCCAGCACCCCGTCTACGGTCTGGGTTCCTGATCCTGGATCCCCGGGAGATCCCCCAGCCCAGGCTCGAGGAAGCTGCAACGATCAAAGGTGCATTCCACTACGGAAAGGAGGCAGGACTTGACAACCTCCCTCGGCCGTACCTCATCGTGGTCGGCTCGGTGGCTGTGACGCCCGATGGGGCGCGGATTGGCAAAGGGGAAGGCTACAGCGAGCTAGAATTTGCCATCCTATGCGAGCTTGGTCTTGTCGACGAGCGGACGCCCATCGTGACGACGGTACACGATGTCCAAGTAGTGGAAGAGATCGACCTTGATCCCTACGATGTGCCCGTCGATTGGATCGTGACTCCTACCCAGGTCATTGAAACCCGGACCTCCAGACCACGCCCTCCTGGCATCCTCTGGCAATACATCAGCGAGAAGCTGCTCAAGGAAATTCCCCTACTTCGCTTGCTCAAGGAACGAAAAGCGCAGTAGGGCGATGCGAAGCGCTTCCTGCTTCCTGTTCCCACGAATGCGGGTATCTTGATCAGGACCCTGTGGAAGAAGAGGCTGGCCAAAGCCAAAAGAGGTTTTTCGGGGTACTGCAGGTTAAGATTTCTTCGGGACCATGTGCTCGGGGAGCTGCACTACAACCACTTCCCCGCGGGCGCAAACCTCGTCATTGGCGAACACCTCGGATTGTACAACAGCCTTCCGTCCCTTGAGTTCTTTCACCCGTCCCCGGATCTCCAGCACTACACCCATGGGAACAGGGCGGAGATAGTCCACGTGGAGCGATGCTGTGACGAATCGAAAGGGTGGCTCCGTCCCCATCTCCCGTCCTTCTGCTTGGTAGCTCGCCGCGGCAGCGGTCGCTGTACTGTGGCAATCGATCAAGGAAGCAATGAGCCCCCCGTAGACGTAGCCAGGGATGGCGGTGTGGTAGGAACGAGGCGTGAATTGGGCGACCGCCTCCTCCCCTATCCAGAAACTCCTTAGCTTCAGGCCATCCGCGTTGAGCTGGCCACACCCATAGCAATAGTTCAGCTCGTCAGGATAGAAGTCTTGAATGGCCATCTCGTCCATGCGATCACTCCTCAGCAAAATTTTTCAGCAAAGGTGCGCAGAGACCCTCTGGCGGAGGGGTGTGGGAATCGAACCCACCACGGGCCATCCAGGCTCGTCACTGGTTTTGAAGACCAGGAGGACCACCAGGCCCCATCCCCCTCCGGCGATCCTTCGATTGGGATCACATTTCTCAGAGCTTATAGAGGCGTTTTGTCGCGTCACTGTAGTACGTCTCATCCAGCCGGACGTTGAGGAGCGCCGGCTTTCCCGATGCTCGTGCGCGCTCGAGGGCAGGCCGGATCTCCCGCGGATCTTCAATGTACTCCCCATAGCCCCCCAATGCCTCCACGACCTGCTCATATCGCGCCACTCGCAGCTTCGTAGCGACGGCACGCTCTTCCCCGAACATGCTAACCTGGCCATACCGGATCTGCGCCCACTGCCCGTTGTTGCCGACAATCCCAATGAAGGGAATTCCATGGCGCACGGCGGTATCGTACTCCATGATGGAGAACCCGATAGCCCCATCGCCAAAGAGCGCAATCACTTCTTTCTCCGGATAGGCCAGCTTACTCGCGAGAGCAAAAGGAACGCCCATCCCAAGGGTGCCCATCGGCCCCGGATCAAGCCAATGCCCTGGCCGGTACGGGTGAATGATCGTCGCCGCGATCGACACCACATCTCCGCCATCCCCGACAAAGATCGTGTTTTCACTACAAACATCTGCAAGCTCCCTGGCCAGGCGAAGTGGATGAATGGGGATTGCTTCGGATTCCTCGAGAGGGATCCGTTCCTGCCGTCGTTGTTGCTCGATCTGCCGGACAGCCTCTACCCAGGAGCGGGAGCTCCGACGGTGGGGGATCGCAGCGATCTCCTCTGCTACAAGCTCCAGGAAAGGGCGTGCGTCCGACCAGATTCCAATGGTAACCTCCCGATTCTGTCCAATGTTCCCAGGATTTCGATCCACCTGGACGATTTTCGCTTTCTCTCCAAAGGCCCGCCCGAAATTTAACCGGAAGTCCATGGGGGTCCCGATGAGAAGGACGACATCGGCTTCCCGCAGTGCCCACCCTCTGGAAAGGGCAAAGAAGCAGGGATGGTCGGGTGGAAGCATCCCCCGCCCCATTGCGTTAAGGTAGACAGGCAAGGGAAGGACCTCGAGAAAGCGCATAAGGCTTTCCTCCGCTCCCGACCACCAGAGGTCACTCCCTCCCATGAGGACAGGCCGCTCCGCGGTCGCTAAGAGCTGGGCAGCCTCCTTCACCTTGGAG
>JAUQQG010000082.1 GCA_030550015.1 bacterium
GGAGCAGAACTACCGCTCCACCCAGAGGATCCTGGAGGGCGCACAGGGCGTGATTCACCACAACCCCCACCGTCACCCCAAGCGCTTGTGGACCGAGAACCCGCCAGGGAAACCGCTCGTCCTGTTCGAAGCCTACGATGGACACGAGGAAGCCCAGTTCGTGGCCGAAGAGATCAAGCGCCTCTTGGAGGAAGGGCGGAGCTATCGGGACATCGTCGTGCTGTACAGGACCAATGCGCAGTCCCGCTTATTCGAGGAGCACTTCCTGCGGGCGGGAATCCCGTATCAGATCGTCGGCGCAGTCCGGTTCTACGAACGGAAGGAGATCAAGGACATCCTTGCTTACCTTCGCCTGCTCCTGAATCCCTATGATACCGTGAGCCTGCGCCGTATCATCAACGTTCCCCGGAGGGGGATCGGTGAGGTGACCTTGGGCCGTTTAGAGGCGCTTGCGCAGGAGGAGGGAATCTCCCTCCTTGACGCGATGGCCCGTGCCACCGGAACCGGCAGTCCTGGACGCTCCCTGGAAATCCCGCCCCACATCCTGCGAAGTCTAGGGGAATTCGTCAACTTGATTGCCGAGCTCCGCAAGCTGGCTACACAGGTAAGCGCGGCGGACCTCATTCAGGAGGTCCTCGCCAGGACGGGCTATGCTTCTTCCTTAGAGGAGGAGGGGACAGAAGAAGCAGCTTCCCGCCTTGAGAATATCCAGGAGCTCATCAACGTAGCTCGTGAGTTCGAGGCCGCTACTGGTGAGGAGGGATTGGAAGCCTTCCTCCAGCACATGAGCCTCATCGCCGATATCGATACCTGGAAGGCGGAAAGTGATCGGGTCACCTTGATGACCTTGCACAGCGCCAAAGGACTAGAATTCCCCGTGGTTTTTATCGCGGGGATGGAGGAGGGGCTCTTCCCCCACGCTCGGGCCGTGGAGGCAGAAGGTGGTCTTGAAGAGGAACGACGCCTCTGCTACGTAGGGATGACCCGGGCAAAGGAGCTCCTTTACCTGACCTACGCTCAGCACCGCGCAAGCTACGGGGAGGTGCGACCCAGACTGCCGTCCCGTTTCCTCTCGGAGATCCCTCCCCATCTCCTGATCCGTGGGGTGGAGGCAGGGTGGAAGCCTTCCCCTGCCCGTGCACCTGACAATCGCGCGATCCCCCTCCAACCTGGGGACCGAATCCGGCATGGCAGGTTCGGCGAAGGCATCGTCCTTGATGTGGAGGGAGAGGGAGCGAACGCCATAGCCACGATCCGATTCTCTGAGGGAGTCAAACGCTTGGCCCTTGGTTATGCCCGGTTAGAGAAATTGTAGGGCCAAGGGTACTCCCTTCTCCAACGACATTCTGGCTCACATGGTTGGAAGGGTGGTTTCTCTCCTGAAAGGCGCCAATTCCCTACAGCGTGCGGAGGCGAGGATCGAGGGCGTCGCGAAGGCCGTCCCCGAAAAGATTGTAGGAGAGGACGGCGAGGAAGATGAATAGGCCGGGGATGAGGAGCCAGGGATAGAGCGTCATCGCCTGGATGTTCGTTGCCGCCGCGAGAAGGTTTCCCCAGCTTGTTTGCGGCTCCCTCACTCCCAACCCCAGGAAGCTCAAGGTGGATTCCCCCAGGATATATCCAGGGATCGCCAGGGTAGCGGCCACGATTACGTAGGAGAGGGTATTTGGCAGGATGTGCCTCCAGATGATGAGGAAGTCGCTCGTACCAATCGCCCGTGCAGCCAGGACGTACTCCCTCTCCCGGATAGACAGGACGAGACCACGGATCACCCGGGCAAACCCGGCCCACCCAATGGAGCTTAGCACGAGGACGATGAGGAAGAAGCGCGTCGTGGAGGGCAGCGTGGGCGGAAGGACCGCCGCGAGCGCGAGGAGCAGGTAGAGCCCTGGAAAGGCAAAGACGATCTCCACGATGCGCATGAGTAGGTTGTCCACACGGCCGCCATAAAACCCAGCGATCCCCCCGATGAGCATGCCCACGGGGATGCTGATGGAGATCCCCAGGAGACCGACAACGAGGGAGACTTGCCCTCCGAACAGGACACGGGTGAACAGGTCCCGGCCGAACTGGTCAGTCCCGAAGAGAAAGATCCGCCCAGGGGGATCCACTCCAAAGAGGTGGATGTTCGTCGGGATCACCCACAGAAGGCGGTAGGGCTCGCCTTTCACAAAAAACCGGAGGTAGAACTTTTTGGTTGGGTCGGGGCGGAAGGTCTGTGTGCCAGCCTCATCCCGGATGTAGGCGTAGACGAATGGCCGGAGGCTCCACCTCCCCTGGGCATCGACGAAACGGGGGATCGTGGGAGGATGGTAAAACCGCTCCCTATCTGTGAAGTCGGGGGAGTAAGGAGCGAGGAACGGCGCAAGGAGGGCGGTGGTGTAGAGGATGAGGAGCACAAGCCCGCCGGCCATGGCGACCTGATGGCGTCGGAGCTGCCTCCAGGCGAGCTGCCAGGGCCCCCGGGCCTGCAATGCCGGGACCGCAGTCACTGCGGCTGTCCGTTGTTCCCTCGCAACCTCACGCACCATATGCGTTCATAGTGTCCATTGCGTTTATTGCGTTCATTGCGTCTGTCGAACCTGGTCTAAAACCCGACGACCCGATAGACCTGATGACGTGATGGACCCTAATCATACCGGATCCGCGGGTCCGACCACGCGAGGAGGAGGTCCGCTATGAGATTCCCGATGATGAGCATCACACTGCTCATCATCAGGATGCCCATGACGAGGTAGTAGTCCTTCTTGAGCAGGGCGTCGAGGGTGAGCTGGCCCATCCCTGGCCATCCCACGACGATCTCCGTGACGGCTGCCCCGCTGAGGATCCCCCCAAGCTCTAGTCCAAAGATACTGATAAGGGGGTTGATAGCGTTGCGCACGGCGTGGCGCCAGGTGACCACGGCACCAGCGAGGCCCTTAGCCCTCGCTGTGCGGATGAAGTCCTGCTGCAGGACCTCGAGCATCTGGGCGCGCATCTGGCGCATGAGCAAGGCCATGGTGGCCGTCCCCAGGACCACTGTGGGGATGACGAGGTGGCGGGCCAGGTCAAGGGCCTTCCCCCACCAAGGGAGGAAATCGAAATCGATGCTCGTCATCCCCCCAATGGGGAGCCACCCGGTGAGGTAGGCGAGGTAAAGGAGAAGGAGAGCGAAGAAGAAGTTCGGGATGGAGATCCCCAAGAAGGCGAAGATCGTCAGGATCTTGTCCCCGGTGGAATACCGGTGGGTTGCGGCATAGACCCCAATGGGGATAGCCAAAGTCCAGGCGAAGAGCAACGCCGAGACGCTCAGGATCAGTGTGTTCAATAGCCGCGTGGAGATGAGCCAGGTCACAGGCACCTTCCAGCTAAAGGAGTAGCCGAAGTCCAGGTGAAGGATACGCCACAACCAGCGGATGTATTGCACGTAAGCGGGCTGGTCCAGGCCGAAACTCGCCCGCATCTGCTCAATGGTCTCGGGGGAGATGACCGGATCGAGCCTCAGCTCGTCCAGGAAGTCGCCAGGCGCAAGCTGCATGACGCCAAAACTCACCAGGCTGATCCCCAGGAGGAGGGGGATCATGTGGACCATGCGCCTTGCGATGTATGCGGCCATCTTCCCTAACCCGCTGCAGGGGCAGGTTTCAATCCTGCCCCTGCGTTTCACTAGGCTCCTACGAGTTATGATGTCTTGCTCTTCCTATAAGTCACTGAGTCACGATCAATTACCAGTCACACGTCCTATCTATACGGCTGCTTGTAGAACACCTGCTCGCCGTTCCAAATGGCCCCGAAATCATAGGGGGAACGACGCACGTTTCCAAGGGTGTTCCGTACAGCGTACTGGGTAAGTGGTGTCGTCAAGTAGATGAGGGGGAGTTGCTCGCTGACGATCACCTGCCACCGGTCGTACAGCTCCTTGCGCTTCTTGGGATCGATGGTCGTCTGGGCTTGGTCGAAGAGCCGGTCGATCTCCGCTTCCCAGTCCGTGGCCGGCTTTTCCTGCTTGGGGTTCCACATATGGAGGCTCCCAGAAGAGTGCCACACGTTCCGCCCCGTAGTGGGTTCTGGACCCGCTGTGAGCCCGATGATGATTGCATCCCAGTTAAAGGTCCCGACGAGCTTCCCCACAAGCACGTTGAACGCTTCAGGCGCAAACGTGACCTTCATCCCGAGCTGGGCAAGGTCCTGGCGGATGATGTTGCCCATTCCCACCCGCTCGGAGTTCTCGGCGTTGGTGGAGAGGACGAACTCCACGGGGTTCCCCTCAGGGTCGCGGAGGACCCCATCAGGTCCTTTCTTAAACCCTGCCTCTGCCAACAAGCTCTCCGCCCTGCGCAGGTCACGGGGGTACTGCCGGATCTTGGGGTTGAAATAGAACTTGTTGGCCGGGCTCACCGGGCCATACTGGGGTGCAGCCCTTCCCCCGTAGATCTGGTTGGCGATGGCCTCCCGGTCAATGGCGTAGGAAACGGCCTGGCGGAACTTCACGTTGGTGAACCAGTTGAGCTTGGGGGGCTTGATCCCCTTGGGGTTCTGGTTCAAGACCAGGAACTCTGTCCCAGCGGCTGGCCCGCGCTCTTGGATCGTGTAGTTCCCCGCCTTCTCCCCCGCTTTTGCCTCCGCGTACTCCCGCGGTCGGAAGGCATGGATATCTATCTCCCTTGCCTGGAACTTCAGCCGGAGCGCCTCCAGATTTGGGACGATAAGGATGATGAAACGAGCGAGGTAGGGGAGGCGATTCCCTTTCTTGTCCACCGCCCAGTAGTTGGGGTTGCGCAGGTAGACAATGCGCTGCCCGGGGATGTACTGCTGCATCACAAAGGGGCCCGTTCCCACAAGGTCCCGGGGCGGAGTGTTGACCCCCCACGTCTTGTTGAACTCTGCACCACCCTTGTTGATGGCCTCCTCCAGCTTGTGCTTGGGAACGATGGGAACTCCTGCTAAGGCGTCCAGGAAGGTGCCGAAGACGTCCGGGGTGCGGAACTGGACGGTGTAGGTATCGATCTTCCTTACCGTCACGGGCTTACCAGCGATGGTCAGGACGTCCCGGGCGCTCGTCTGTACTCCCGGGGTGAAGATGACCTTCCAGGTGAATACGACGTCGTCCGCGGTCAAGGGTTTCCCGTCGTGCCACCGAACCCCGCGGCGTAGTCGGAAGGTCCATGTCTTGTTGTCTTTGGCGACGGACCACGATTCAGCGAGAGATGGCTCGATCTCCAGGGAATCCAGATTCCGGGTGACGAGGGACTCGAAGACATAGGAGAGCGGGATCGAAGAAGAGGTTTCCTGGGTCACGATGGGGTTGAACGTCCTGGGATCGGAGATCTGTCCTACGACAAGGGTCCCCCCATACCTGCCGACCTCCCCTTCCGTCCAGACTTTCGGGTTAGGGACGTCGCCGAGGGTCAGCTTCTGCCCAAGGGCCCCAGGGGTAAGGAGCCCGAGGAAGAGGCTCGCCGCAATGAACCAGGCAAGAGTTCTCTGCTTCATGTTTTCCCTCCCTATTACGATTTCCGAAAAATTTTTCGGCGAGGCCATCAAGGGATCCTTCTTCGTCTGGGAACAGGGAGAAGGGATCTGTTGGTTCATGCAGAATTGTACAAGATGGTATAAAATGGACACAGATGGTGAGATGGCCATGCGTGACCCCTATCCAGAGATCATGACCGTCGAGCAGGTAGCGGCCTACCTCCAGCTTAGCAAAATGACCGTCTACAAGTTCATTCGGGAAGGCAAGCTCCCTGCCGCCAAAATTGGCAAGTCCTATCGGATCCGGCGCTCCGATGTGGAGGCCTTTCTGGAAACGGCCAAGCAGGCTCAAAGGGGGCAGGTTTCCTTCCCCTTGGAGAGGCATGCTGTCCCTGTACCCTCCTCCACAGGATCCAAGGAGTCCCCCTCGGATCTCTGGCCAGCTGTAGGGACGGGGCCGCCCCCTCCCTACAGCGGAGGGGATGATCCCAGGAGAGAACGGCCGGAAATCAAAGACCTTGCCGCTCTAACAGGGAACCCTATGGAGTGGGTAATTAAGGGGCTCAACTAAGTACCCCGGCACTCAACACGTTCCACTCAGCGGTGAGAGGGGGTGGGAGACCGAGGAGATCAGTGAGCAGTGATGAGTGACTAGGGATCAGTGAAAAGCAGAATGGGAGGGGTGTGAATGGTGAAGACAAAGTGGACTTGGCTGATGCTCCTGCTGGTAGCGGCGATGGCAGTTACCATCGTCCCGCTGGCAGGGGCTCAGGCACAGAGAACAGATGTGATCATCACCACCCAGCAGGAGCCAGCCCGCTTGGATCCCCTGAGCAATGCGGGCAATATGTTTGTCGCCAGCATGGTGCGTTTTACGATTTTCACCGGGGATATTTATTTTGACAATAAATGGAAGCCAACTCCCTGGGGCGTCGAGAAGCTCCCTTCCTTAAAAGATGGTGACTGGAAGATCCGCCCTGATGGGAAGATGGAGGTCCGCTGGAGACTCAAGAAGGGGTTGCTCTGGCACGATGGGAAGCCCGTCACCGCCTACGACTGGATCTTCGCCTATCGTGTCAACATCCATCCGGAGTTTCCGGCAACCTCACGGGAAATCGCCGAACGCATTGAGAACGTTTCTGCTCCGGACCCCTATACCGTAGTGACTGTTTGGAAGAAGAAGGACTTCCGCGGAAACCTCTTTGTCAGCAACGACGGCGGGTTCCCCCTTCCCAGGCACATACTGGAGCGCGACTTCCGACGCAACCCCGCCAAGTTCGACCAGATCCCTTGGAGTAATGCTGTCCCCACGGTTGGTAACGGCCCCTATGTCCTGAAAGAGTGGCGCAAGGGGAGCCATATCGTCGTGGAGGCGTTTGACAAGTGGCCATTCCAGAAGCCCACCATCAAGCGCATCACTTTCCGGTTCATCTCGGACACCAACACCATCATCGCCAACGTCCTGGCAGGGGCTACGGATGCCACGGATGAGACGGCTATCCCCTTCGCCCAAGGTCTGGAGCTGGAGAAGAGGCTGAAGGCGGAGGGGCGTAGGGACATCATCGCCGAACCAACTCCGGGTCTAATCTGGGAGCACATCGACGTGAACCTGGACAACCCACACCTCAAGGACAAGCGCGTGCGCCAGGCCCTCCTCTATGCCGCAGATCGGGAGGCCATTGTGCGGAGCCTATTTGAAGGCAAGCAGCCCGTTTCCCATAGCTTCCTCCCCGAGAAGCACTGGGGCTACAACCCTCGGGTGAAGAAGTACAACTACGATCCAGAGCGGGCGAAACGCCTCCTTGCCGAGGCGGGCTATCGGCCAGGCCCTGATGGCATTCTGGTGAAGGAGGGTGTGGGGCGTCTCTCCCTGACCATCACCACCACCGCCGGGAACCGCGTTCGCGAGGCAGTGGAGCAAATCCTCCAGCAGCAGTGGCGCCAGGTTGGCATCGAGCTGAAGATCAGCAACCAGCCAGCCCGCGTCTACTTCGGGGACACCCTGCCCCAGCGCAAGTACGACCTGGGAATGTTTGCTTGGGTCCTCTCGCCGATTTCGATCCTTGTGGACATCTATCAATCCAAGGAGATCCCCTCTCCTGCGAACAACTTTGCAGGGGCGAACTTCCCAGGGTACAGGAACGAGGAGCTGGACAGGATCGTCCCGACCATCGGCGAAGAGCTGGATGAGCGGAAGCGAATTCAACTGCTCCAAAGGGTCCAGGAAATCCTGGTCGAGGATCTCCCGGCGTTGCCGCTGTACTTGAGGTCTGACTACACCACTCACAAGGCAGCGCTTGAGCCTTGGCTCCCGACCGGGATCACGACGCCTGTGACCTGGAACGCCGTGCAGTGGAAGTGGTCGCGGATGTAACTGGCTGGTACGACCATAGGAGGGGGCAGGTTCCGGTTCACAAACCCGTAGCCTGCCCTCTCCCTTGCCCCTGAACGAAGAAAGCCTAATGGAACCTTTTGAGGATTTCGCTGGGATCCTGTGGTTGGAGACATTCAAGTAGTCTATTGTCGAGGTGAGGAAGTAGACTAGAGAGTATGGGACGATATCTCGTGCGGCGGCTATTCCAGATGATCCCCCTCGTGCTGGGGCTCTCGGTCATCATCTTCTTGTTGCTGGTCCTGGCACCTGGGGATCCGGTAGATTTCTTGATCTTTGGGAATCCCAACGTCCGCCCGCAGGACGTCGCCCGTTTGAAGCATTTGTATGGGCTCGACCAACCCATCTATGTGCGGTACTTCAAGTGGTTGAGCCGGGCTGCGGTGGGGGACTTCGGGTACTCGATGACATACAAGGAGCCGGTGCTCCAGCTCGTCCTGGCGCGGGTGAGCAACAGCCTCTGGCTCACGGTACCTGCTTTCTTCCTGGCCCTCATCGTGGCGATCCCCGTGGGGGTATACTCAGCCCTGCACCAGTACTCCCCCATGGATTATTTTGCCACGTTCTTCGCCTTTTTTGGGGTCTCTATCCCCGCCTTCTGGTTCGGCATCATGATGATCTACTTTTTTGCGGTGATCTTAAAGTGGCTCCCCCCTGGCGGATTCGCCACGCCCGGCGTGCCAGAAGGGCTCCCCTTCTACCTCGATCGGATCCGGTATATGATCCTCCCGACGGTCGTTCTTTCCCTGCTGCAGATGGCGGCGCTGACACGATACACCCGATCGAGCATGCTGGAGGTGATCCGGCAAGACTACGTGCGCACAGCCAGGTCCAAAGGGTTACCGGAGCGCGTCGTAATCAACAAGCATGCTCTGCGAAACGCCTTGATCCCCATCGTGACCATCCTCGCCCTCTCCATCCCCGCCCTGTTCGCGGGAGCTCCCTTGACGGAAACGGTATTCGCGTGGCCGGGGATCGGAAGGCTGCTCGTAGAAGCGGTCCTAGGCGCGGACTTCGCCGTTGCTCAGGCGATCATTGTCTTCCTGGCGCTTCTGGTAATCGTGTTCAACCTTCTGGCGGACATTGCTTACGCGTTGCTGGATCCCAGAATAAGGTATGATTAGAAGCGACGACGCATTTAGAGGCAATAAACGCTACAGACGCGATAGACTCGAAGGGACCTTGAGATGGCGCGGAATGCAGTAGCCATTCCAGAAAGGGCTGTTCCTGCTGGGGTCGCCGTTGGCCAGAGCTACTGGCAGATTGCCTGGCGGCGGTTTAAGCACCATAGGGTTGCTCTGCTGGGAGGGGCGGTGATCTTGCTCTTTCTCCTCCTGGCCATCTTCGCTCCTTACCTTACGCCATATAGTTTTGAGCAGATCGACCTCCTCAACCGCAAGGCCCCTCCAAGCCTCAAGCATCTTCTGGGCACAGACGACCTAGGTCACGACGTCCTCACGAGGCTCCTGTATGCTGGGAGGATCTCCCTCACTGTGGGATTCTCAGCTGCCCTTACCTCGGCGTTTTTTGGAACCCTCATTGGGGGGCTTGCGGGATTCTATGGCCGGTGGCTGGACAACGTTCTCATGCGGATCACCGACATCATGCTCTCCATACCCGACCTCCCGGTGATTATCATCCTGGCTAGGTATATGGGTGGGAGCGTTGTGGGGATCGTGTTCGTGCTGACTCTGTTCGCTTGGATGGGGACTGCGCGTTTGGTCCGTGGAGAGATCCTCAAATTAAGGAACCAGGATTTCACTGAGGCGGCAAGGGCCATGGGGGCAAGCGATGTGCGGATCCTGGTGCGCCATCTCATCCCCAACGCGCTGGCCCCCGTCATTGTCGCCGCTACCTTGACGGTAGGGTCGGCTATCCTTTTGGAGGCAGCCTTGAGCTTCCTCGGAGTGGGGATCCAGCCACCTACGCCAAGCTGGGGAAACATGTTGCAGAATGCCCAGGACTTTATTTGGACAGCTCCCTGGCTGGCAGTGTGGCCGGGAGCGATGATTTTCTTGACCGTATTGTGTTTCAATTTCCTTGGGGATGGGCTACGCGATGCACTGGATCCAAGGCTTAAGGTATAGGAACATAAAAAGTGACAAGGGAAAACATCCCAGTGAGCCGAATCTTCCTCTGGACAGGCGAGATCGACACATACGCTAAGACCGTGTAGACTGTGTAGACCGTGCAGAGCGTGTAGACCGTACTAAGGGAGGGATGGAAGTGGCAGAACCGCTCCTGTCGTTGAGGAACTTAAAAACTTACTTCTATACTGATGAAGGCGTGGTCAAGGCAGTAGACGGGCTGAGCTACGACCTTTACCGAGGCCAAACCCTGGGCATTGTGGGGGAGTCCGGGTGCGGGAAGAGCGTGCACGCACTCAGCATCATGCGGTTGATTCCCCAGCCTCCTGGGAAGATCGTGAGCGGGGAGGTCTGGTTCGAGGGGCGGGACCTGCTCAAACTCACGGAGGAGGAGATGCGGCGCATCCGAGGAAACCGTATCGCCATGATCTTCCAGGAGCCCATGACCTCCCTGAACCCGGTTCTCACGATTGGCGAGCAGATCGCTGAGGCGGTGATGCTTCATCAAGGGCTCGGGCGCAAGGAGGCCTGGGACCGGGCGGTGGAGATGCTGGAGAAGGTCAAGATCCCTCTGGCCCGAGAGCGCGTCAAGGACTACCCCCACCAGTTCAGCGGGGGGATGCGCCAGCGCGTCATGATCGCCATGGCCCTCTCCTGTAACCCCTCCATCCTGATTGCAGACGAGCCAACGACCGCGCTGGACGTGACCATTCAAGCGCAGATCCTGGACCTCATGCGGGAGCTGCAGCAGGAGTTCAACGCGGCCATCATTCTGATCACCCACAACCTTGGTGTCATTGCCGAGATGGCGGACGAGGTCGTGGTGATGTACGCCGGAAAACCGGTGGAGCACACGGATGTGCGCACAATCTTTAAGGATCCCAAACACCCGTACACGTGGGGCCTGCTGCACTCTATCCCTAGGCTCTACGGCCGGAAGGAGCGGCTGGTCCCCATCGAGGGACAACCGCCGAGCCTCATCGATCTCCCTCCGGGATGCCCCTTTACGCCGCGGTGTCCCTTCGCCATGGAGATCTGCCCACGGGAGGACCCTCCAGATGTCCAGGTGAACGAGGCGCACATGGCGAGGTGCTGGCTGTACACCGACCGGGCTACGGAGGAGAAGAAGCGGGAGGCGGTGAAGGTTGGGCTTGCCGTTTCCACGCGGGAAGTATAGGGTTTATCGCGTTGATTGCGTGGTTGCGTCTGTCGCGTGAAATACCATTGAATTGAGGAGAGAAGTGGGAGGGGAGAAACGGTGCAGGATGAGACGATCCTCGAGGTGAGAAACCTCAAGAAGTACTTCCCCATTACCAAGGGGTTCATCTTCCAACGCCAGGTGGGTGCGGTCAAGGCGGTCGATGGCGTTTCCTTTACCATCCGCCGTGGGGAAACCCTCGGGCTCGTTGGGGAGTCGGGGTGTGGAAAGACGACCACAGGGAGGGTGATCCTCCGGCTCCAAGAGCCCACCGCTGGAGAGGTGATCTTCGAGGGGAAGAATGTCTTTGCCCTCAATAAAGAAGAACTCCGGCGGATGCGCCGGGACATGCAGATCATCTTCCAGGATCCCTACTCCTCCTTGAACCCCCGGATGACCGTGGGGGATATCGTTGGGGAGCCGCTGGAGATCCACAACATCGCTCGCGGGAGGGAGAAGTTGCGGCGCGTCCAGGAGCTCCTCGAGGTAGTCGGCCTCTCCCCTTACCACGTCAACCGCTATCCTCACGAGTTTAGCGGTGGCCAGAGACAACGCATCGGCATTGCCCGGGCCTTGGCGTTGAACCCCAAGCTCATTATCTGTGATGAGCCCGTCTCCGCTCTTGACGTCTCCATCCAGGCCCAGATCCTCAACCTTCTTGAAGATCTCCAGAAAGAGTTCAAACTCACCTACCTGTTCATCGCCCACGACCTCTCCGTGGTCCGACACATCAGCGACAGGGTTGCCGTGATGTACCTGGGGAAGATCGTAGAGCTTGCGCCTACAGACCAACTTTTCGAGAACCCCCAGCACCCTTACACCGAGGCCCTACTCTCGGCCGTTCCTATCCCGGATCCAGAGGTGAAACGGGAGCGCATCATCCTCCCCGGGGACGTTCCCAGCCCGGTCAACCCACCCCCAGGGTGCCGCTTCCATACGCGCTGTCTGTATGCGCGGGACCAGTGCAGGGTGGAGGAACCGCCGCTGGAGGAGGTTGCGCCTGGCCACTACGCCGCCTGCTGGGTGCTGCCCTTCAAGACGCAGCGCAGCAAGGCCGCCGTGATCAAAAAGGAGGCAGGAGCCAGAGAGTGAGCCTCCTTCCTTGGAAGATTCTACGGAACGCCACGCATGGTGTAGGGTGTAAAGCCATGTCCCCAGTAGCTAAGTTCTCTGGCAAGAGTCCCGTTGGGGCTGCTGAGATGGGAGGACAAAGGGAATGGGTGGGAGGTATAATTTTTGTGTAGGGGAGGTGAAAGCCGAAACAACGAGCAACTCAATCCTTACCTTTGGGAGGGGTAAACGATGAGGAGAACGATCGGTGGGATGGTGACGTTGGTCCTCGTCCTCTCGCTAGTTTTCCTGACAGGAGTTCCCTCCAGTGCCCAGGCGGTGAAGAATCCGGACACGTTTATCCTGGCGACCATTGGGGATCCGGAGACGCTGGATTACGCTTGGGCTTATGATACGGCTAGTTTCGAAGTCATCTTTAACGTCTATGATACCCTTATTTTCTACGACGGGAGCAGGACCGACCGGTTCGTCCCGGGGATCGCGACGCAGGTCCCTAGCGTGGCCAATGGGCTGATCTCCAAGGACGGCAGGACCTACACCTTTCCGATTCGCCAGGGCGTCAAGTTCCACGACGGCACCCCGCTGACCCCTGAAGACGTCGCCTACTCCATCCGCCGGTTCCTGTGGATTGACCGCGCCGGTGGACCTTCCTCCCTGCTCCTTGAGCCTATCCTGGGTGTCGCGAGCACCCGCGACGAAAAGGGGAACATCAAGGTCACCTATTCCGACCTCACGCGCGCTGTGCGGGTGCAGGGGAACAACGTGGTGATCACGCTCAAGGAGCCCTTTGGGCCGTTCCTCTCCATCATGGCCCAGTGGTCGTATGTCGTCTCCAGGAAGTGGGCTGCTGCCAATGGCGACTGGGACGGCACGCGGGAGACCATGCGGAAGTTTAACAACCCCAAGAAGGAGGACACCGCCTTCTTCGCCAAGGCCAACGGGACCGGCCCCTTCAGACTGGTGCGTTGGGACAGGGCAGCCAGGGAGGTTATCCTGGAGCGGAACGATAACTACTGGCGCACACCCCCGAAGTTGAAGAGGGTGATCATCAAGACCGTGGAAGAGGCGGCCACGCGCATCCTTATGATCAAGGCCGGCGATGCAGACCAGATCGCCCTCTCCCGCCGTGAGCTGCCTCAAGTCCAGGGTGTGGAGGGCGTGCGCATCATCGACGACCTGCCCCAGTACCTGATCAGCCCTGCGGTCTTCTTCACCTTTGAGATCGACCCCACAAGCCCCCACATCGGGAGCGGGAAGCTCGACGGGAATGGCATCCCACCAGATTTCTTCAAGGATGTCCATGTGCGCAGGGCGTTCGCCTACTCCTTCGATTACGGGGCCTTCCTACGCGACGCCTACCGCGGGAAGGGAGTCGTGCCCAAGGGACCGATCCCGCCTGGGATGCTCGGCTATAACCCAAGGCAGGAGTACTACACGTACAGCAAAGAGAAGGCCATCGCCGAATTCCGGGAGGCCTGGGGCGGAAGGGTCTGGGCCAACGGTTTCAAGCTGACCATCCTGTATAACGCCGGGAACGTCCCCCGGGAGATCGGGGCCCGCATGCTTAAGGAGAACATCGAGGCCCTGAACCCCAAGTTCAAGGTGGACATCCGGGCATTGCCGTGGCCAACTTACCTTGCCGAGATGGACGCCCACAAGCTGCCGGTGTTCTTCATCGGGTGGCTGGCGGACTACCCTGATCCGCATAACTTCGCCTTCCACTTCCTGCACAGCAAGGGGACCTTCCCGTTTGTCCAGAAGTACGCGAACCCAGAGATGGACAAGCTGATCGAGCAGGCGAAGAGCGAGCCTGATCCGAAGAAGCGGGAGGCTCTCTACTTCAAGCTGGTGGATATGGCGTATAAGGAAGTTCCCCAGCTCTACCTGGTGAGCCCGGTGGTCTTCACAGTTCTCAGGAGCTGGGTGCGCGGCTACTACTACAACCCCATCCATCCTGGGACCTACTTCTACCCGATCTCCAAGGGATAGGAGGTGGACGCGGGCTGGGGGTCGTGGACCGACCCCCAGCCCGCGAGTCTGGGATCTCGTATGACTGCTTACATTGCGCGGCGCCTTGTCCTCCTTCCCATCGTTGCCTTCGGGGTGACGCTCCTCATCTTTATCCTTCTGCAGCTCCTTTCTCCGACGATGCGGGCGGCCCTGTTCGTCACCGATCCGAGGCAACTCCAGGCGCTCCACGAGATCATCAAGACCTACCAGCTCGACGCTCCTTTTTACATCCAGTACTGGAATTGGATGAAGGCGGTCTTCACAGGGAACTGGGGGTGGTCGGAGACAGCGAGGATGCCGGTCCTCCAAGCCATCAAATCGTTCTTTCCCAATACCTTCGAGCTCGCCTTGCTCTCGTTTATCCCCATTCTGCTTGTGGGGATCTGGCTGGGGACGCTCTCGGCCGTCCACAGGGACAGGATCATTGACCACCTCTCCCGGTTCTTCGGGATCAGCGGGTACTCCCTCCCTACATTCATCTGGGGGCTCTTCCTCTTAATGCTCTTCTATGGGCACTTCCGCTGGTTCCCTCCCGGACGCCTCTCCCTGGAGGCCAGCCTCTATGTGAACTCGCCGGAATTCCGCAGGTTCACTGGGCTCTTGACCGTGGATGCCCTGCTCAATGGCGAGTTCTGGATCTTTGTGGATGCTCTCCGTCACTTGGCTTTGCCAGTGCTGACCCTGACCGTCCACGACACAGCCCTCCTCGTGCGTATCACGCGATCGTCGATGCTGGAGGTCCTGCGCCAGGATTACGTGCGAACGGCGAGGTCTAAGGGGCTAGCGGAACCTGTGGTTATCAATAAACATGCGCGCAAGAACGCGCTGATCCCGGTGATCACCCTCAGCAGTCTCCTGTTTGTGGGGTTGCTTGGTGGGGTGGTGATCACGGAGACGGTGTTCGAATACCCGGGGATCGGCCGATGGGGGGCCGCGGCGGCCCTTCATCTGGATATCCCGGCGGTGGCGGGGTTCGCCCTCTTCTTCGCGACCTTGACCGTCTTTGGGAACCTTGTGGCCGATATCCTCTACGCGTACGTGGATCCCCGGATCCGGTTGAGGTGAGTCGGACGTCGTGAGTCGTGAATCGTAAGTCGAGAGAGCAGAAAACCGTGAGTCGTGAAAACGACTCACGACTTACGACTCACGACTCACAAAAATACACGAGGGTGCCTGCGATGGCGAAGGTTATTGAGAAGATCCCTAAAAAGGCAGTTCCTGTGGAGCTGGAGCGTGTTCCCGTCTCCGGGCTTGTGTGGTTTGTTAGGCGGCTTATTAGGAACAAGCTCTCCCTGGCGGGAACGGTGATCATTCTGTTGTTCATCCTCATCGCGATCTTTGCCCCGGTCTTCGCACCGCCCCCGGAAGGATGGCGTGATCCCTACATGATCCCCCATGAGGGGTATTCCCCCGATCCGCTCCCGCCAAGCCGGGCACACCCTTTCGGGACCACGGAGCAGCAGTTTGACATCTATTACGGGGTGATCTGGGGGACCAGAACGGCCTTCAAGGTAGGAATCGTCGTCGTGGGGGTCTCCGTTCTCATTGGGATTCTCCTTGGGGCGCTTGCTGGATACTACGGAGGGAAGCTTGATGAAGCCCTAATGCGCCTCGTGGATATTTTCTACGCCTTCCCTGGTTTAGTCCTCGCGGTCGTTGTGGTGGCGATCCTGGGGCAGGGTCTGGAGAAAGTGATGATCGCCCTCATCCTGGTCTGGTGGCCGACCT
>JAUQQG010000080.1 GCA_030550015.1 bacterium
TGCCATTGAACGGTTCTGGAGAGATTTCCATGGCAACGTCACGCGGAATCACCGGTACAAGTCCATCTACTGGCTCATGTCGGCAGCGGAGCAGTACCTCCATGAACACAATCGCAAGATCGTCCAACTCAGCAATATCCGCAAGGCGGCATGATGGCAATGTTCAACTTTCATGAAAAGTTATTTAGATCCGGGAGAGTCCTGGAATCATGCCCGCTTTGTGTTTTCAGAGTGCGCAGGCTCGGGAATCCGCCGGAAAGACCACCGCAGGTAGTTTGACTCCTTCACCTCTGCCTGCGGTGGCCATCGGCTATCCGACCCCTGTCCAGAGCTCGCCAAAATTGCAAATGGATTGCAAATGAGAGGAGAAAAATCCCGCTGTACAGGGGCATGCTCAGAGTTACAGTGAAACAGCTGGAACCCGCACCCAGATTGACTTACAGAGATTCCCGTATACTCCTCAGAACTATGGAGGTCGAATTGCGAACGAAGCGCTCTCCCAGCTGCGCTACGTCCCCACCCTAGTAGGAGTATGGACGATCCGCCGCTCCAGATGCAAGTCTTGAGTGTTTTATCTGGCGAGGGGCTTGGTTCTTACTGAGCTTTGAGGAGCCCTCGTTCAAGGGCGTACCGGACAAGGGCGGCCCGGCTGCGGAGCTGTAACTTCTCCTGGATCCGGGCTCGGTAGGTCTCCACCGTCTTCACGCTCAAGCAAAGTTTCTCTGCGATCTCCTGGTTGGTGTGGCCCAGCGCGAGGAGGACAAGGACCTCCCGCTCGCGCTCGCTCAATACTTCCTCGCCCAGCTTCTTGGCTGGGGCTTCTTCCTCAAGGATCTCCTCGACGAGACCGCGGGTAAGGGAGGGGTCGATGTATACACCTCCTCTGTGGACCGACCGGATCGCCGAGAGGAGCTCTGTATCTGCAGCCTTCTTGACCACGTACCCCGACCCGCCTGCCTTGAGCACGCTTCGGAGGTACCCCTCATCCTCGTGCATGGTCAGCACAAGGACCTTCGCTCTGGGGACGCGGCGCTTGATCTCTTTGATGACCTCTAATCCCCCTGGCCCGGGCATGGAGAGGTCTAAAAGGATGACGTCGGGCTTGTGTTGTTCTGCAAGCTGCAAAGTCTCCCACCCGTCTCCTGCCTCCCCTACTACTTGGAGATCAGGCTGGCTCTCTAAGAGCAGGCGGAGACCAGCCCGGAGCACAGCATGATCGTCGGCGATGATGAGGCGGATTGGATCCATCCCTTATCCCTTCCCTGTTGTGTGTGTGGACTCAGGAGCGATGTGCTCGAAGGGGAGGGGGATCTCAAGGAATACCGTGGTCCCCCCGCCGGGACGGGACTCGATAGAGAGCTTCCCCCCAATGAGATCAGCCCTCTCGATCATCCCATAGAGCCCGAGCTTAGCATCCAGCCGGCTCTCCTGCAAGATCTGCTCGACGTCGAACCCCCTGCCGTCGTCTTCCACGATGGCGATCAAGGAATGATCGCGTTGCTCCAGAAGGACGCTCGCACTCTCCGCCTGGGCGTGCTTGCCCACATTGGTCAGAGCCTCCTGAACAATCCTGTAGACCGCAACTTCCACATCCAGAGGGAGGCGCCGGTTCAAACCGATTGCCTGGAAGTCAATGCGAATGCCGAACTGCCGGGAGCATTGCTTGGTCATGCGCTCTAGCGCCGCCACAAGCCCGAGGTCGTCGAGGATCCTCGGCCGGAGCTCTACGGCGAGATTCTTCACATTCTCAAGCGTCTTCGCCGCTATATCCCGAAGCTCCTCTGCCCGCCGACGGATTTCCTCAAGACTTCCGCTCTCCCCGAGGACCCGCAGGCCTACCATGAGAGAGGTCAGTGCCTGGCCGGCTTCATCGTGGAGCTCCCTGGCGATGCGGTTGCGCTCCTCCTCCTGCGCAGAGATCACCCTTGCGAGGAGGTACCGTCGGATCTCCTCCTTCTTCTTCAACTCCTCCCAGAGCCGATTCCCCTCCTCGCGGGTACGGGCGAGGTCTGCGATCATGGTGTTGAAAGCCCGCTGCAAACGGCCGATCTCGTCGTCTGCCCATACGGCCGTCTGCACGCTCAGGTCTCCTCTGGCCACGGCACGGGTTGCTTCAACGAGGTCCAAGATCGGTTTGGTCAGGACCTTGGTCAGGACATACGCCGCCACCACGCCGAGAAGCGATACCACGGCTGTGGCGATGGCAAGCTGGCGTGTGACGGATGCAACCGTCTTGCTCACCGATCGGTCAGATAACCCAATGCGAACCGTTCCAGCCTTTCCTCCGAAGATGGGGACTGCCACATCTCGGATCAAACCCTCCTCCGTATCCAAAATCTCCAGGTGGTACCGGTCGGAAGGGCGAACGGTGTTGGCTTGGAGGAGGTCTGTTGGGAAACCGCGTTGGAAGGAGTGGACCAGAACCTCATTGTGCACGTTGGTGATAAAGGCGTAGCGTACATCTGCGTTGTTCTCCACGGTATTCCGGATCAGCTCGTAGAGGGCAAAGAGGTTATTTGTAAGGATCAAATCTGTACTCCGTGCGGCCAAATCGCTCGCGATGGAGACCCCGCGAGCCTCCAACTGTTCTAGCAACGTCTGGCTGAGGGTAGCCCGCATCTGGATCGTGGCCCATGCCCCGAGCAGTGCAACAAGACCGATGGCAATCCCCATGATCTTGATCTGGACCGGCACGGACCCTGCGAGCCTCCAGAAGAGCGTGACCCATCGCCGGTTCATAGACCCATCGCCTCCACCATCGTGCGGACCGAGCTATAGGCTGCATCCTTGATGGGGACGAACCGATCGATCCGCAACCTTGCGAGCACCATCCGGCCTTCAGGGTCACGGTCCATATCCAGAAGAACCTGCCGCAGCCGGGTCTTAATCTCCGGATTCAGGGCTGGATGGACCACAAGGGGAGGAATTCCGTATGGTCCCCAGATTGCAATCACCCGCGTCTTTGCGACCATCTCAGGGTTTCCCACCTTTAGCGCATCGTAGACGAGGCTGTCTACCGCCGCCCCATCCACCAGCTTATCTGCCACGGCCTGTATAGACCGGTCGTGGCTATACGTAAAGATGACCTTACTAAAAAATGTCTCTGGCCGCTCGCCCAACCTCAAGAGTTGATAAGTCGGAGCAATGCGCCCGGAGTTCGACCACGGGTCAGTGAAGGCGAAGATCTTGCCTCGAAGATCGCGGAGGGTTTGTGCCGGGCTGTCCGAGGGGACGATCAGGTAGGAGTAGTACACCGTTTTCCCATTCATTTGGGGCGCCACAAGGAGTTCCATGCCGAAATCTCGCCGTCCAAGGACGTACGCCCCCGAGCAGACGATAGCCATATCGGCTCCGCCAAACCGGATAAGATCGTTGATCTCCGCGTAGGACGTACGTTGGATGAGCACCACCGGCCGACCCAGTTTTCGCTCGAGATAGGCCAGAAGCTCTCCGTAGGTCTTCACAGAACTCTGCGGGGAGAGCACGTTTGCCACTGCCACTCTCAGGGCCAATTTCGATGGGTGAGGAGTGGAAGCGATTTCCCTCACCTCATTCAATCGGACCTTCCGGTAGGAGGGACGGGAAGTACAGCCGCTGAGAAGGAGGACCACGGTCAAAGCGATGAGAAGGATCCGGATCAACCTGCTCACCAGCAATGCACCCCCAAATGGGAACATTCTCGCGAGAATTCCCCGCATCCTGCCTATGCAGGCTTCGAGCCCACTGGATCGGTTTCTCCCATCACCCTTCCGCGCACATCTCCGTTCTTTGACCGAAGCTCCCCTCAGTTCCGCAGAGGATGTCTTTAGGGATTTTCCCCACATTCCGATGTTCTGTTTACAGAGCCCCCCCGATCCCCCTGCGCTACAGGGAATGGTAAGGTTGAGCGGGGAGAAATCGCCAATGGTCAGGAGTGGAACAACGCAGAGCGAGGTGGAGCGATGAAGATCAGCAGAAGGACTTTCCTGAAGACCTCTGCCGTTGCTGGTGGCGGGCTCCTCGCGAGTCGCTTCCTCTTTGGGGGGCTAGAGACCCTGGTTGCCGGACAGCCTCCCAGCGTACCTGCGACTGAGGAGTGGGTTCCCACCACCTGTTGGATCGGAAAGCAGGACTGCGGGATCCTGGCCAGGCGGATCAATGGGCGGGTTGTGAAGTTCGTCGGTCACCCTGCGCATCCACGAAATCGGGGGACATTGTGCCCTAAGGGTGTGGCCCAGATCATGGCCCTTTATGACCCCAACCGGGTGAAGGCCCCTTTGATCCGGACCAACGAAAAAGGGGTCCCCGGGAAGTGGCGACAGGCCACTTGGGATGAGGCATTAACCCTCGTAGGACAAAAGATCAGGGAAGTCCGGGCTAAGGATCCCAGGCTCCTCCTCTGGCAGAAAGGGAGGAGTAAGTCGAAGGCCTTCTACGACGAAGCTTTTGTGAAAGCGTCGGGAGCCACCAAACTCCACCACGGTGCGTTCTGTTCCGATGCTGGCTACCGGGCCAGCGAGTACACCGTTGGCATCAGCGGGGTCCTGAACCCGGACTTCCGGTACACCCGGTACCTGCTTGCCTGGGGATGGAACCTCACCAATGCCGGAGGCAACCAGCTCTGCTGGATCACCTGGCCCCAGCAGCTCGTCCAGGCTAAGGAGCGTGGGATGAAAGTCGTGGCGATTGACCCACGGCTGCGCGGTGTCGGTCACTTCGCAGATGAGTGGCTCCCCATCCGACCGGCCACAGACCTTGCCCTTGCCCTCACCCTCTGCCACCTCCTCATCGCCCAGGGGACCATAGACCGGGAGTACCTCGCGAAGTACACCAATGCGCCCTTCCTGGTCAAGGAAGATGGGTTCTTCCTCAAGAGGGAGGGCAAGGAGCAGGTTTGGGACCTCCGGAGCAATGCCCCAAGACCATACGATGCTGCGGGGATTGACCCTGCCCTCGAGGGTACTTTCGTGGTGGATGGCATGCGCGTGAAACCTGCCTTCCAGGTTTTTCAGGAGCACGTCGCCCAGTACACTCCTGAGTGGGCTGCTGAGGTGTGCGGCGTCCCAGCCGAGGCGATTCAGCGCGTCGCCAGGGAGCTGGGTGAGAACGCCCACATTGGGAGTACCATTGTGGTGGATGGCGTCTCCCTTCCTTATCGTCCCGTGGCCATTATGGCCTACCACATGGCTCAACAGGAGCTGGGCTTCCAGGCGGTGCGGGCCATGCTTACGGTGATGATGCTCCTAGGCGCCATTGGGGCAGTGGGAGGGCAACGGATTGATGTAGGCCCCTGGAAGATCCACGAGAACTTCGAGAAGCTAGATCAAATCGAGATCAAGGACCCACCCTACAACATCTACCTGAAGGACTCCAAGTTCTTCCCCATCAATAGCAACAACTCGGCCATTGTGGCCAAGGTTATGCAGAATCCTGAGAAATACGGCGTGAACTATACCCCCGAGGTGCTCATCGTCCACATGAGCAACCCCCTCGTGGCGTTTGCCTCCCAGCCGGACTTCATGGAAGCATATAAGAAGTTCAAGTTCGTCGTCGTCATCGATCCCTGGCTTTCTAAAACTGCGGACCTCTTTGCCGATGTCGTCCTCCCTGCTGCCACCATCGAGAAGTACGAGGGGCCTCTGGCGGCTACAGACCAGTACACCGATGCGACGGCGCTACGGGTTCCGCCCATGAAGCCTCTTTTCCAGAGCCGGGGAGACATCGAGATCTACCTGGACCTGTGCGAGAAAGCCGGGATCCTCTATGGGAAAGGCGGTTATCTCGATCACCTCAACGAGGCCCTCAAGCTGAAGGATCCTTATAAACTCCCTCTCGATCGCAAGCCAACCGTCCGAGAGATCTTCGACCGCTGGGCGAAGTCAGAGGGTATTCCTGAGGGAGTTGCCTACTTCGAGAAGAACGGCGTAAAGGTGAAGGGACCGGTCCCAGCCACAAAGTTTTATGGGTATGCCACCGACCCGCCCTTTGGGGGAATCCGCCATCGCTTCTACGGTGAGTCCTTGCTGCGCTACCGCGAGGAGATGCGGAAGAGGGGCGTCGCGGAGATTTACTGGAGGGATTACACACCGTTCCCTACTTGGCGCAAACCCACAATGGAGGGTTCTCCTCCCGAGTACGACCTCTACCTCATTAGCTACAAGCTCATTGAGTTCAAGCAGTCGCGCTCCTCGCAGATCCCCCTCCTTGCCGAGCTGGCCCCGCGGCAGTGGCTAGAGATCAACCCCAAGACGGCAAGGGCAAGAGGGATCAACGACGGTGATGAGGTCTGGGTGGAGTCTCACAATGCGATCACTGGGGAGACGCGGAAAGTACGCGTGGTCGCGCGCTACCGCGAGAGCATCCGCCCCGATACTGTGGGGATGCCGCACCACTATGGAGAGGTTGCACGGCATCCATGGACCAGAGGGCAAGGCCCGACGCCGAACAGTCTGTTCTTCACTGGGGAGGGCTACGTCGCCAACACGGCCGATCAGTCCTTCCACGTGAAAGTACGGGTGTATAAGTAGCAGAGGAGCTGAGGAGCATGGGAGCAGAGGGGAGGTACCTACATGGCACGGTACGCGATGGTCATTGATCTAGACCGATGTACGGGATGCCGCGCTTGCATGGAGGCGTGCAAGGTAGAGAACAACACACCTACTGCGACCTTCTGGATGTATGTCTTTCGCTTCGAGGAGGGCGAGTACCCGAACACCCACATCTGGTTCATGCCCCGGCCGTGTATGCACTGCGATAACGCACCCTGCGTAAAGGTCTGTCCCGTGGGCGCCAGGTATAAGCGAGAGGATGGCTTGGTGGCCACCGACTGGGATCGCTGTATCGGCTGCCGCTACTGTGAGGTGGCCTGCCCTTACGGGGTCAACTTCTTCAACTGGAAGGAGCCGTCAAAAAACTATTACCTGGACTGGCGAGACAAAGACCTCTCTCCGATCACCAACGGAGCAGTCCCACCTTACAGGAATCCTGATTTGGAGAAGCCTTACGGCAAAGAACGGCGCCGCACCGCCGGAGGTGGCCGTCTGAAGGGGGTCATTGAGAAGTGTACCTTCTGCGTCCACAGGGTGGAGAAAGGACTCCAGCCAGCATGTGTGGCGAACTGTCCGCTTTTCGCCCTGCACTTTGGAGATCTCGACGATCCCAATAGCACCGTCTCCCAGCTCCTGCGGAGGAAACCCTCTTTCCGACTCCTGGAAGAGCTTGGTACGAGGCCGAGGGTGTACTACGTGGGCGGTCACCCGCCGGATACGGAAGCCCGCCAGATTGAAGAAGTGAAAGCGAGGGTGTGAGCCATGGCGACGCGTGTCGAAAGACTGCCCTATGGCATCGGTCGGTTCACCTTGGGTTTGTACCTCCTCCTCGTGGTTCTCCTCATGGTCGTCGGCTGGGGAATCTACGCGTACTCCCGTCAATTTACGGAAGGCTTGGTAGTGACAGGGCTCCGTGACATTGGCACGATGGGAGGAGCTGCTTGGGGGCTGTATATCGCATTCGACATTTATTTTGTGGGCGTGAGCTTTGCCGGGATTACCACGGCTGCGCTCATCCGGCTTCTTCACCTCAAGCACCTCAAGCCCGTCTCCCGCATGGCGGAGGTGCTCACCGTTGTCTCCTTGATCCTTGCTGCTTTCAGCGTCCTTCCGGATCTTGGCCAGCCGGTGCGAGGGATCATCAATCTCTTCCGCTACGCCCGCCCTCAGTCGCCCTTCTTCGGGACGTTCACCTTGGTGGTCTCAGGGTATCTCTTCGCCAGCCTCGTCTACCTCTACCTGGACGGTCGGCGGGATGCGGCGATCCTCGCCAAGGAAAAAGGGCCGTTGCAGGGTTTTTACCGCCTGTGGGCGGCAGGATACAGGGATACCCCTGCCGAGCGGGAACGCCACGATCGGGCAAGTTTCTGGCTGGCCATTGCCATCTTGCCCCTGCTGGTCACAGCCCACTCCACCTTGGGCTTTGTCTTTGGGATCCAATCTGGCCGGCCGGGCTGGTTCAGCGCGCTCCAAGCACCTGGGTTTGTGGTGATGGCTGGTGTCTCGGGGATAGGGCTTCTGGCCGTCATTGCCGCTATCTTGCGCCAGGCGCTGAATGAACGGGAACAGCTGCACGAGGGCATCTTCAAGTGGTTGGGGATGTTCTTGGTGGTCCTGATCCTGATCTATCTCTACTTCATGGTGGTAGAGTTGCTCACGACGACCTATGCCGGACATCACCATGAGGTACGCGTGACCCTTGCCCTCCTCACCGGCGGGTATGCCTGGCTTTTCTGGGGCGTGGTAGCCTCGCTCTTGCTGGCCCTTGTCTCTTTGCTCCTCCCGTACCTGCCTGAGCCCCTGCGTGTGCGGTTCCCCGCATTCCAACCAGGATACGCCCTGGCCACAGGCCTCACTGCGTTTGTCGTGGGGGTGTTCTTCATCCTCCAGCGAATGGGTCCTCCAAGAGGGGCACTCCTGATGCTCTCTCCAGAGGTGCTGCGATGGATCCCTTGGCTCCTGGCGGTGTTCCTGGTCCTGTTCGTCCTGTCCTTCTTCCCCCTCTTCACTACCAGCTTCGTTGCCAGCGCCGCGGTCAGTGGTCTCTTGGTCAACCTGGCTGCCATCGGCAAGCGCCTCCTCATCGTTGTCCCGTCCCAGACGTACGGGACCTTGCTCCCTTATGGGGTCGGCACCTACACCCCTACGTGGGTGGAGTACAGCATCATTGGGGGTCTCTTCGCCTTGGGGACCTTGCTCTACCTGTTGTTTGTCAAGTTTTTCCCGATCATGGAGGTCCGAACCGCTGAGGAAGGAGGCCACTGATGCGTACAACCCTCACCATACTCATGGTTGTAAGCGGGTTCGCCCTGCAGGCGGTGAGCTACTTCTTCCTCGCCGCGCCGTGGGGGATCCCAACCAGCCCAGTTTACAGCAACCCGCGCGTCCCCTTCGCACCTGCTCTGTTTATCCTTGGTGTGATGCTGGTCTTTCTGGCGGCGGTTGTGTATGAACTCCTGCCCGATTCTGGGCAAAGGGGATGAGGGCATGCGGCCTGAGGAGCTGAGGGGCAGAGAAAAGGTATCCGTACCCCATGGCACCTCTGCTCCTCTCCTCTTGAGGGAGTTGGCGCAGCTCCGCCAGGCGGTCTATCGCTTCCTCGCGGCATTGTTTCTTTATCCGCAGAGAGAACGGGTCGCACAACTCATAGAAGCTACCCAGGTGCTGCACACAGAGGAGGCCTTTGCTGTCTTCCCCTTCTTCCTACCTTGGCGACGGTTGCTCCACCGGCTCAGGGGAGAGGAGCTGCTCCAGACAGTGGAATTGGAAGAGGAATACACTAGGCTTTTTATGACCGGCCCCGCTGGCCCGCTGTGCTCTCCTTATGCATCCTCCTACCTTGACCCTGACAGGATGGCCGTCGGCCGGATCCCCGCACAATTAGAGCAGGAATATGCCGCAGCCGGTCTCATGCTCTCGCCATCTCTCCATGAGCTTCCCGACCACGTTTCTGTGGAGCTGGAGTACATGGCCTTCCTCTGCAGGCAGGAGCGAGAGGCATGGGAAGGGACGGTTTGGGAGGAGGGGGTAAAGATCCTGGAGCGTGAACGCACCTTCCTGGAGCGGCACCTCGGCCGTTGGTTCCCGGCGTTTGCCCGGAACCTCAAGGGATGCGATAAGGGTGGCCTCTACGGAGCCGCCGCCGAGGCTGCCGAGGCCTTCATCCTCCACGACCTCGATCTCTTGCCGCTCCTGCTGGAAACTCTCGAAGGGGTGGACTGATGCGCTCTGCGTCCTTCGGGGAACGCACACTAGGGTCGAGGCGAGACCGGGTCGCGGTCCTTCTTTGCGCCGAGATCTCCCGCCTGGGGGAAGGCCTTGACGTCCCCGGGATCCTTCAGTGGTTTAGGGAGAGGGATCCGGCGGTTGCTCTGCACACGCTTCCGGACCTATGCCATAACCCCGAAGGCCTTGCCAGGATCCTAGTGGGAGAGGGTGCCACGCGTGTTGTCCTCGGGTTGTGCAGGAGGAGATACGAGGAAGGGGAGGTTCAGGTCCAGGTGCGCAAAGCAGGTATCGATCCTCTGGGCCTGGAGGTCGTAGACCTTGGAGGGTTGTGTGCTCAAGCATATCCTCGGCCAGAGGCGACGGAGAAAGCGAAGATCCTCCTGGCTGGATCTGTGGCCAGCGCACGAGCCTTCCCCGGGAGTTCCCCGGCCAACGTGAAGCCCTACCTACTCTCCCGGTTGAGCCGCCGCTCCTTCCTCCGGTTCCCACCTTTTGGCTACAGGGCAGTTCCGTCGGTGGAGAGGGAGCGTTGCGTCGCGGAGGTAGGATGTACACTCTGCGTCCAGGCGTGCCCGTACGATGCCCTGGAGGTCGTAGACGGTGAAGTGAAGCTGGAGAAGTCCCGGTGCACGTCCTGCGGCCTCTGCGCGACCGCTTGCCCCTTGGAGGCCATCCTCTTCCCAGGCTATACCCCAGGACAAGTGGAAGCCCGGGTTCGCGCGATGCTCGATCCAAATACTGGCAACCTCCAACCCCGTGGGATTCTCTTCGCCTGTTCCCACGGCCAGGAGACGGCAGGATCTTGGCATCCGGGATGGATGCCTCTCTTCCTTCCATCCCTGGCAATGGCACCACCCGTCTGGTTTCTTGCCCCGTTGTTGATGGGTGCGCGCGCGGTCGGGGTCCTACCTTGTCCCGGTGATTGCCCGCAAGGGCATGAAGAGATCATTCAGGGGAGGGTGAGGTTCTGCCAGGAGCTCCTTGAGCGGGTAGGAGCCCCAGCGGGGCTGGTCCAGATCCTCCCACCTCTCGATCGACCGCCGGGAAGGGATGGAGAGCCTCCGAGGGAGTGGAGGCCGTGGGGCGATTTGGACGGATCCGCCTTTAGCCCTGGCCCAGCGACAATGGCAAGGATTCTTCTCCGGATCTTAGAGGTCTCCCCGCCTGAGAAGTCCGTCGTTCTGGAGCATCCTTTCTCTCCCCTTGGGATTGTGGAGATCCAGGAAGATATTTGCACGGGGTGCGGGATGTGTGGAAGGACCTGCCCCTCAAAAGCGCTGGTCTTTGAGGAGACGGAGGGGCAAGCTCTCCTCCACTTCGACGCCAGCCTGTGCACTGCTTGTGGGCAATGTCTCCCCGTGTGCCCAGAGGGGGAGCGAGGTGCCATTCGCCTCAGGAGAGGTTTCGACCAGAAGCGTCTCCAAGAGGGGAAGGCCGTGGTCTACCGGGAGGCGGTCGCACGCTGTGTGGCCTGCGGTGCGCCCATTGCTCCCAACCGGATGCTCGAGCGGGTGATGGCGTTACTCGGCAACGAAGATCCTTCGCTACAAACTGTGCTCACGCGCTACTGCACCTCCTGCAGGAGCTTCCAGAGGGCTCCGTGATGGAGGAAGAGACCCCCGCAACCATCTCGGGACTCCCTCTAACGGTGGGATTACGGTATAATAAGGCAAAGTAGATTTCGGGGGCTAGGTATGCCTCGTTCCCTGGTGGGTCGTTTCGCCCTCCTGTTCGGCGGTTTTCTGCTGCTGGTTTTTCTATCGGGCTTTTCTACGTTTCATCTCACAACCATCCAGCGCCAAGATGCCCTGGTGATGAACCTGGCCGGTCGCCAGCGGATGCTGGTCCAGACCATGGTTCGCAGGGCATTGGCTCAGGCCGTGAAACCATCGGAGATCAACGCCCAGGCCCTGGAGGAGGCCTTCAGGACTTTCAATGCGACGCTCGCCGCCCTCCGTTCTGGTGGCCAGGCACCCTATCTCCCTGGGAGTATCGCCACGATCCCCGTCCCATCGGATTCGGAGACTACCGCCCGGCTGGACGAAGTCGCCCGTCTATGGGATGGGTTCCGGGCCCAAGTGCAAGCCCTTATAGCCTCTAAACCGGGCGAACCGGAGTTTTTTCAGGCCCTGGGTGAGATAGACCGTCTCTCTGGACCCTTGCTGGCGGCAACAGACGCCGCCGTGCGTTCTTTCGAACGAACTGCCACAAGGCGGGTCGAGCGACTGCGGTGGCTTCAGGGGGCGTTCATTCTGACGGCCCTCGGCTTGTTGGCTGGGGGCTCCTGGTGGACTTACCGCAAGGTGGTGGGCCCCTTGCACCGCTTAGAGCAGATAGCCCACCGTATTGGGCATGGTGACTTCGCCAGCCCTGTACCATACGTAGGGATCGGGGAGATCAATCGGCTGGCGAAGAGCCTTGAGACCATGCGACAGCAACTCAAAATCGCCCACGATGACTTAGAATCTCGTGTATCGGCGCGTGCCCGGGAGTTGGAAGCGATCTACGAGGTCGGCCAGGACATGGTCTCCCGGCTGGAAGTAGGGCAGATCCTGGATTCGGTCGTAAGGAAGGCAAGGATGTTACTGGGTGGAGAAGCAGCTGCGCTTTGCCTCGTGGACGAATCGGGTGGAACCCTACACCTTGCTGCGTTCAGCGGACCCAAGGAGGTCCTGAAAGGGAATCACACTCGCGTAGGGAATGGCCTGAGCCATAATATGGTCCTTGGGCAAAAGGCTGTATTTCATTGTACGAATTGTGAAGAGACGTGTTGTGCGCTCATCGCCATGCCCTTTGCGCACAACCATCTGGCAGCCCCCCTGCGGATCAGAGGTGAGCTTCTGGGAGCTTTGTGTGTCATTACCTCTGAGACCCACCACATCCCTCCCGAGGGGAGCCGGTTGCTGGGGATGTTGGCAGATGCGGCAGCGATCGCATTGAACAATGCCCGCCTCTATCAACAAGGAAAAGAACTGGCCGCACTAGAGGAGCGGGAATACATCGCCAGGGAGATGCACGATAGCCTGGCCCAGACCCTGAGCTACTTACACCTGCAAGTGGATGCAGCGTTAGAGGAGTTAACCCAAGGGACCGACGTTCGGGACAGGCTGATGCGGGTGCGAGAGACGTTGCTTCGGGTTGCCCAGGACGTGCGGGCAATCATCACCACATTGCACACGAGGACGGTCTTCCCTCGCTCCCTTGGGGAATCGTTACGTCAGGTATTGTCCCAGACAATACAGGGATTCCCTATCGACGGAGCGGCCAAACTGGAAATCGTGGAGGACTGGACGGTTCCTCCCGAAACGGCCACCGAGGTGCAACGCATTGTTCAGGAAGCGGTGACCAACGCTTGCCGCTATGCCCGTGCACACCATGTTGCCGTCCGGCTCTATCAGGAGGAGGGGATGGGGGTGGTTTGTGTGGAGGACGATGGGATCGGTTTTGATCCACAACGGCTCCCGGATGATGGACGGCCACACTTCGGGTTGAGCATCATGCAAGCACGGGCTGCCCGCATCGGCGGGCAGCTCATGATCCATTCGGCACCGGGGCAAGGGACACAGGTTCTCCTGCGCTGGCCCCTGCGTAGCGGGACAGAAAACACGTAACAGGATTTGCGAAAAGGAGCTTCTCCCGTGTCGGGGTCCCCACCAAAATCCATTTCAAGATTTTGGTGGGGTGATAAGGAGCAGCACAATGAGCACGCAACAAACTATTCGAACGCTGGTCGTGGATGACCACGCCCTTTTCCGGGAGGGATTGGTGGGGATCCTCAATGCCCAGCCTGACTTTGAAGTCGTCGGGGAGGCTGCCGACGGGACAGAAGCTGTGGTGAAAGCCAGGGAGCTTGTCCCCGACTTGGTACTCATGGATATCCTCTTGCCGGGGACAAACGGCTTGGAAGCTACCCGGCTTATCAAACAGGAACTTCCAGCTACTTGTATCGTGGTGCTCACTGTCCGCGACGATGATGAAGCCCTCTTCCAGGCGATCCGGGCGGGGGCCCAGGGCTACCTTCTGAAGACGGCGCGGTCTCAGGAACTGCTTGAGTACTTGCGAGGTGCCGTTCGTGGGGAGGCGGCCATTCCCCCGATCTTGGCTAGTCGCATCCTCGAAGAGTTCCGCCGCTTAAGCCAGCGCGCACCTCGTGCGCCGGAGGGGGCGATTTTACCCCTGACCCACCGGGAACAGGAGGTGCTCCGCCTGGTAGCAAGAGGAGCTACGGATAAAGAGATCGCCAATGCCCTGTGTGTCAGCGTCAATACCGTGAAGAGCCACATGCGAAACATCCTGTCTAAGTTGCACCTCAACCGCCGCTATGAGGCAGCTCTCTTTGCCATCCGCGAAGGCCTGATCCCACCACCAAAGCCCCGCGAGCGCTAGCCTACCCTAAGATTCGAAAACGAATTACGGATACTCATCCCTTTCCCACATGGCCATCCTCCCCGTCTGGATTAATCCGGCTACAGGTGAATTAGTTCTATCTTCCTGGAGAGGCGATCTCAAAATCGTTCTTTTTTCACCCCTGTGCCAGGGGTGCGAAGGATTGTCCAGACAAGGACTACAGGTTATAGTGAGCCCGAGACGGGGATCAGGAGCCGCGTGGTGGCGAAAGGCTCACATGAAAAGCAGCGAGTGTTGATCCTCTCGAACCACCCGGTCTTGGGCGAAGGGATTCAGCACCTCCTGAAGGAGGAGCCAGCGATTGAGGTGGTCGGGATGGAGGCGATAGCGCCTGAGTGCATAGATCGTGTGGCTTTCCTGCGTCCTGATGTTGTGATCCTCGCCGGAGGGGTAAAATCTCCACAGTTGAGCCAGTTGACCAGCCACCTCTTGGAGCGTTTTGCGAACCTCCCTTTGATCTGCGTCGACCTGGAAAGGGATACCGTGCAGATCTACCACAGCCGGCAAGTGCCTGCGCGAAGCCGGGATCTCAAGGAAGCGCTTCGCGACTTAAAGGGGCTCTCGTCCTTCACAAGCTTCCAGTCGGGGGAAACCGGGTATTGATGGGTTGTTGAACCTTGGAGGCGATGGGGATATGGGGAACATACAGAGCATCTCGAACCCAATGTGTGTTGCAGCGTTCTTTGGCTCGCACTGCACTCGGTCCATGAGGGCTTGGCTATTCTTCCTGCTCGTGGGTCTTTTGCTGGCGGGAACCGTTGGACTGGTTTGGGATTCCGCCTTGGCTCAAACCGCTGAAGAAGGAAAGGCCCTCTTCCAAGAGAAGGGATGCGCGGCCTGCCACACCATCGGTAGAGGTCCCCTGGTGGGGCCGGACCTCCAGGGCGTTACCGCGCGGCGAGAGCGAGCCTGGCTGACTCGCTGGATCAAGGAGCCAGACAAGATGCTGCATGAGGGAGATCCCATTGCCACGCAATTGCTGCGGGAGTACAAGAACGTCCCCATGCCCAATCTGCGCTTGACGGACCAACAGGTGGAGGCAATCATCAATTATCTTGGAACGTTCGGACGCCCTGGTGCTGCTGCGGCGCGGGCCTTGCCGTCCCTCTACGTACCCACACTTCTCGCAGCCTTCATTGCCCTGATAGCCCTCACGGCCCTGGGGCTTCGCATGGGCAGAAAACAAGTGGAGGTCAGATGATGAAGAGCAAATGGTTTAACGTCACGAACGAATCCCGGTCGTGGGAGGACTTCTACCGCCGTCGATGGTCCTACGATTACACCGTGCGGACGAGCCATGGGGTCAACTGCTCCATGGCCTGCAGCTGGGAGGTTTTTGTCAAGGACGGGCTCATCTGCTGGGAACTCCAGAAAGTAGACTATCCCCAGATCGATCCCGACATCCCTAACGTGGAGCCGCGGGGTTGCCAGCGGGGAGTGACCGCCTCCTGGTATCCCTATAGCCCCTTAAGACCCAAATATCCCTACGTCCGCAAGGTTCTGTGGGACTTCTACCAACAGGAGCGGAAGGCAGGCAAAGGCCCTGTAGAGGCTTGGGCCAGCATCGTGGAGAACGAGGAGCGGGCTCGGGCGTACAAATCCGCCCGGGGCAAGGGTGGCTGGAAGCGCGTTACCTGGGACGAGGCCACGGAGCTGATCGCCGGGGCCCAAATC
>JAUQQG010000104.1 GCA_030550015.1 bacterium
GGAAGCTGCCATTTGCAAAAACGCTTTGGGGAAAACCTGTCAGAAAACCGTGACTCTTCCTGTAGGGGGCATCCTGATAGGATTCTGGGTGGGGTGGCCGACGGGACTTGAACCCGCAACCTCCAGAGCCACAGTCTGGCGCTCCACCCTTGAGCTACGGCCACCGTCTGCCCTATTTTAGCATACCCTGGCGTCCCCTGAGAAGGACGAAGGGAGCATCCTCTACCTGCTGCGCTCGCCTGAGTAGAGAGTTAGCAACCCATCCCTGGGAAGAAGGAGAAGATCTCCCCAGAAGAAAGAGGGGATGGTATACTGGGTACCGTCGTTCACCTGATGTGGCTTAGTCCATTCGGGGAGGATGGCGTGCGGAAAGGGAAACTCCTGCTTGCGGTGGCTGTGACGCTTGGGATCGCCCTCGCCGGGTTTGGGGCCTGGCGTCTCCTGGTCCCCCAGGGCCCAGAACGGCAGACCAGGCGTATCCAGCGGGAGCTCTCCCCCGGTCCCCTCTCGGTTGCTCCCGATTTCACCCTCAAGACGTTCGAAGGTCGCACCCTCAGCCTGCGCAATCTTCTGGGTAAACCCATCGTGATGAACTTCTGGGCATCGTGGTGTGGTCCGTGTCAGCTTGAAGCCCGAAATCTGGAGAAGGCCTGGAAGGCCTTCCGCAATCGCGGAGTTGTCTTCCTGGGGGTCAACGTCGTCGACGATGAGGGGGACGCCAGGGAGTTCCTCAGGGCCTTCAAGGTCACCTACCCGAACGTCCGGGATCCCACTCAGCACGTAATGACGGCATACAGGGTGACTGCCCTCCCCACAACGATCTTTATCACAAGGGATGGGCGGATCCGGCGTACCTACCTCGGCGCCTTCCTGGGGGAGGAAGGATACCAGCGTCTCATCCAGTGGACAGAAGAGCTCCTCGAGGAGAAAGGGAATCGCTGAGGAACAAGGAGTTGAGGTATGACAGAGATCGGAGAGGCAGCACTCTGGTTAGGGCTCTTCACAGCATTGTACGCTGCCGTCACAGCTTTTTCCGGAGCCCGTAAGACGGAGGATCCGAAGGGTGAAAGGCTCCTAGCGAGCGCACGGAACGGTGTGTTCGTGCTCGCTGGGCTCCTTACTCTGGCGGTTTCCCTCCTCACATTGGCCTTCCTCACTCACGACTTCTCCATTGCTTATGTCGCGCGCAACCATAGCCGAAGTACTCCTCCCCTCTACACTCTCACGGGGCTCTGGGGTGGGCGCAACCATAGCCGAAGTACTCCTCCCCTCTACACTCTCACGGGGCTCTGGGGTGGGCAAGCAGGTTCCCTCCTCGTTTGGACCTGGCTCCTCTCCCTATACAGCGCAGCGTTCACCCTCCGCCGGGACGGCAAGGACCGCCAGCTTGTGTATCCAGCGATTGGGGTTCTCATGGGGATGAGCGTCTTCTTCCTGCTGATCCTGATCTCGGTAGAGAATCCGTTCGCACGCCTTCCTAACCCTCCTGCAGATGGAAGAGGGCTCAACCCCCTCCTGGAAGACCCGGGGATGCTTATTCACCCTCCCCTCCTCTACCTCGGGTATATTGGTTTCGCTGTCCCTTACGCCATAGGGATGGCAGCCCTCATGGCCACGAGGACGGATCCTCAGTGGATCCGGGTCGCACGCCCTTGGGCGATGGTTGCCTGGATCTCCCTTGGGACGGGAATGGTTGCAGGCGGGTGGTGGGCATACCGCACATTAGGGTGGGGAGGCTACTGGGGGTGGGACCCCGTGGAGAACTCCGCGTTGATGCCCTGGCTCGTAGGGACTGCCTACCTCCACTCTGCCATGGTCCAGGAACGCCGGGGGATGCTCGCGGCATGGAACGTGGCCCTGATCATCCTTACCTTCAGCTTGGCCATCCTGGGGACCTTCCTGACGCGTACCGGGATCGTCCTCTCCGTCCACTCTTTTGCCCAGTCAGCGATTGGGCCCTACTTCGTGAGCTTCCTCGGGATCTTGTTCGTGGGCTCCTTTGGCCTTTTCCTATGGCGCCTAGAGGACCTGCGCAGCCATGCTGAGCTTGAGTCCTTGGCCTCCCGGGAGTGCGCCTTCCTCCTGAACAACGTCCTCTTCCTGGGCATGGCGTTCGCTGTCTTGCTGGGAACGCTTTTCCCAATCCTCTCTGAGGCGTTGCAGGGTTCCAGGATCTCCGTCGGGGCACCCTACTACATACAGGTGATTGCTCCCTTTGGTCTTTTGTTGATCCTCCTCATGGGATTCGGGCACGTTCTCGCTTGGCGCAGGACCCCCTTCCAGGACCTCCTGGTGAAACTCCGCTGGCCTGTCGCTGCAGGATTCGTAGCGCTCATTGCTCTCTTCGTCTTGCTCCGGCGGCCGCTCGTGGTTCTCGCTCTGGCGACGGTGAGCTTCGCCCTTGGGACCGTCGTTCAGGAGTACCACGGAGCAGCCTCTCGTCGTAGCCGGGTGACGGGGGAATCTTACCTTCCCGCTCTCTGGAGGGCTGTGCTGCGACACCGTAGAAGGTACGGCGGCTATCTCGCCCACGCCGCCTTCCTCCTCATGGTAGTGGGGATCATTGGGAGCCACGCCTATCATGGTAGTGGGGATCATTGGGAGCCACGCCTATGTAACGGAACGCCAAGCGACCCTCTCGCCTGCTGGCTCGCTACAGGTCGGCCGGTATACCCTCATCTACCGCGCAATGGAACAAGCGCGGACAGATACATCGGAAGGAGTCGCGGCGGTGGTAGAGGTCCAAGGGGATGGCAGCAATTTCTTGATGAGGCCCAAGCGCATGTTCTACCCGAGTTTCCAGCAATTCCTGAGCAAGCCTGCAGTCCACTCCTCATGGAGGGAAGACCTCTATGTGGTTCTCGAGAACGTCTCCCCAGAAGGGAAAGCCACGTTCCGAATCTGGATTAACCCCCTCGTGCGTTGGATCTGGCTCGGTGGCCTGATCTTCCTCTTCGGGTCTGGTTTCGCTGCATGGCCCGAAGCTCGTTCGATGGAAAAAAGATGGGAGGGGGATACCATACAGCCTTCTGCCGCCACGGATTGAGTGAATCATGGGGCGTCCACTTGCCGCCTTCCTGACAATCCTCCTCGGGGGAGCCATCCTCTTTCCAAGTAGTCAAGCAGTCCTGACAAAATTTCTGAAACGTTGCCAGGCTCCATTGCTTTGGGAGCCCCACCCGGGGCACCTTCAGACCATTGGCGCATCCCCTTCCGGATCGTCCTCATCCAAGAGGCCAGTCGGGGAGCGCTGCATATCCGGGAAATCTTGACCCTCGCCCCGGCGGACGGCACGCCAGGGGAACAGGAGACCGTGCTCTTCCCTCTCCCCCAAAGGGCCAGGAAGGTCTCCGTGGTACGCGGGGGCCAGACTGTCATGTTGATGGAAAAGGAGATGGTGATCTACCGCATCTCTACGACCTCGTATCCTATCGAGACCGTATTGGATTACGAAGTTCCCTACCGCTGGAGGACGGCGATCCTCCAGTTCCCTGTGCAATACCCCACGGGGAGCTTCGACCTGTTTGTCCCCTCAGGGTTCAGGGTGAAAAGCCCGCAGTTGGCGAGGAAATCTCCGCGGATCATCCGGGGCCAGTGGATTGAGCGGTACACGGCGGAGAAACTTCGTCCTGGCCCTCCTGTAGTCGTCTCCCTCTCAGGATTGCCGTTACCAACAAGGGACCTGGCCATCAGAGGAGGAATCCTCCTGATGGCCCTCGCCGTGATGATCATCCTGGCCGCCCCCTGGCTAGGGGAAATGAGAAAAGAACTCCTCAAGCGCTAGGGAAGCGGAGGGACCGCCCAGGGAGAGGGAGGGGAGATGGGGATGCCCACGTGGATGTACGCCTTTTTGGAAAGGACGTTCGGGCGGATCGTAACCATTGCGGTCATCCTTGTAGGAGTGAAGTTCCTCCTGGATGCCGTGGAGTTCTCTGTCCGTACAGTGCTCTCCCTTGATGCCCGTCTCCCAAGACCTGTCCTTCAGAGCCGCAAGCGCACGCGCACCCTCCTTCACCTCGTCGTGAGCATGATCCGCTACATTCTTTACTTCTTGGCGTTAGGTCTGATCTTGAGGGAACTCCACGTTCCGATTGGGGCGTACCTGGCAGGTGTCTCCCTGATCGGGCTTGCCGTTGCCTTCGGGGCCCAGGGGCTGGTCCAGGACCTCGTCAGCGGCCTGTTCATCCTTCTAGAAAACCAGTTCTCCGTTGGGGATATGGTCGAGGTGGCGGGGAAAATTGGACTTGTCGAGGACATGGGGCTCCGCTACGTTCTGCTCCGGGATTTCAGCGGGGAGGTCCTGTATATCCCCAACCGGTCCATCGTGATGGCCGGGAGGTACCTCCTGGGCTCTGCGCAGGCATGGGTAGACCTTCCCCTCCATGATCCAATGGAGCTCCCCGCCCTTGAGGGGGCGTCGAAGCAAGTAGCCACGACTCTCCAGACCCTCTACCCTGAAGCCTTCCGTGGAATGAGGATCGAGGGAGTCAGGGAGCTCCCTGATGGGACCCGGATATGGCGAGCCACAGTGTGGTTCTGGCCGGGGCAGTCCTGGGTGGTAGAGCGGGAATTCGTCCCCCGTTTGATCCGGTTGATTACGGAGAGAGGGGGAGCCATCCCCTTAGACCGCCTCGCCGTAACCTACTATGGGGGCCAAACGAGCGGGGTATAGAGAAGGATCAGGGGAATGCAATGGATCCAGTCCTGAAGGTAACCAACCTAACCAAAGTGTTCAATGGTCTCAGAGCCGTCGACGGGATTTCGTTTGAAGTGGCAAGGGGTGAGATCGTCGGAGTGCTGGGCCCCAATGGGGCAGGAAAGACCACCACGATCGCCATGATCTTGGGCCTCCTCACCCCTACTGCAGGCACCATTCAGGTACTGGGGATGTCTATGCCCCAGGAGCGGCAACGGATCCTGGCTAGAGTGAACTTCAGCTCCCCCTACGTGGCCATGCCCTACAACCTCACCGTCCTTGAGAACCTGCTCGTGTTCGCCCACTTATATGGCGTGCAAGCGCCTGGGAAAAAGATCCGCGAGCTCCTGGAGATCTTCGGCCTCTCCACCCACTCCCACCAGCTAACGGGGAGGCTCTCCTCTGGGGAGGCCACGCGCCTCGGGCTTGTCAAAGCCCTCCTCAACGACCCGGAGATTCTGTTCCTCGATGAGCCTACAGCGAGCTTGGATCCAGACGCCGCCGAGCACGTGCGGCAAACCCTGCTGCGTATTCAGCAGGAGCGGGGTATGACCCTGGTCTACACTTCCCACAACATGCAAGAGGTGGAGCGCCTCTCCCACCGGATCATCTTCCTGCACCGAGGGAGGATCATCGCAGAGGGATCGCCAGCAGAGGTACTCCGACGATTCCAGCAGGAGTCCCTCGAGCAGCTCTTCCTGGAGGTGGCGAGGAAACAATGAGCGCCAAGCGTATTGCTGGGCTACTGCTGCGGCACCTCTACCTCTACCGCCGGAGCCTCACCCGGATGCTTGAGGTAGCCTACTGGCCCGTCATGGATCTCCTTGTGTGGGGGTTTGTCAGTCTGTATATCGCACAGGTCCCGGCTAAACTCCCCCCAGTCATCGGCTTCTTCCTCGGGGCGATGATCTTCTGGGACATCTTCTACCGAGCACAACAAGCCATCGCCATCTCCTTCCTGGAGGACGTGTGGGCCCGTAACCTCATCAACCTTTTCATTACTCCCCTCTCCGTGGGGGAGTTTCTGACTGCCACCATGATCCTTGGAATTCTCAAGGTCACCGTCACGAGCCTCCTCCTTGTCGTATTGGCCCTCTCCCTCTACCATTTCAACCTTTTCCACCTTGGTCTCTCCCTGATCCCCCTGGTTGCGAACCTTATCCTTACAGGATGGTGGGTGGGGATTTTGACAACGGGGTTGATCTTGCGTTTCGGCCAGGGCGCAGAGAGTTTGGCTTGGGCGCTGGCATTTCTCTTCCAGCCGTTCTCAGCCGTCTTCTATCCCCTCTCCGTCCTCCCCCCACTAGTCCAAGTGGTCGGCTGGTACCTTCCCACCACCCACGTCTTCGAGGGGATGCGCCAGATCATTGCCGGGGGAGGACTCTCCTGGGCGCACCTCGCCTGGGCAACGGGATTGAACGTCATTTACCTGTTCGCGGCGATGGGCATTTTCCAGTGGGCGATGGCAGTTGCTCGACGCCTGGGCCTTTTGCTCCGTGTAGAGGGGTGAGGGGTCCTTAGACCTCGAAGGCGTTAGGGATATGTTCGATGGAATGGATCCGGCCATCTGTCCCGAGGAGCACCGAGACTACATCGAACCGGCAGGGGCTCCCATGGAGATTATGGGTGAGGAGATAGTACTGGGCAAGCCGCGCGAGTTTCCTCTGCTTCCCTCGTCCCACCGCCTCAAGTGGGTCCCCGAACTCCTCCGTGCTCCGGGACTTCACCTCCACAAAGATCACAGTCGCCCCTTCGCGCGCAACGATGTCTAGCTCTCCTAGGGCGCAGCGGAAGTTTCGACAAAGGATCTTGTACCCCCGGCGGCGTAGAAGCTCTAGTGCTGCTTCTTCCCCCAGTGTGCCTAGCATCTTCTTATCCACGTTTGCCCCCCTTGGACTGATGGGCCTGTAGGAACTTCATGCGGACCTCCTGGAGGTATCCGATCCCCAAGAGCATGAGCCAGCCTGTGAGCAGCAACAGGGCGCCTCCCAGGAATAACCCGCGTTCTGATCGCCCGTGGATGGATAAGAGGAGAGCCAGGGCCAAAGCGTACAGGGCAGTCCAGAACATCGCCGGGCCGGTCAGCCGGAGGAGCCCAAGAGTTAGGCTTGTCCACACCTCCAGGCGACGGAACAGCCCAATTAACCCCACAGTCATGGTAAGGTAGATGCCGAGGGCAAGGAAGAGAATCGCTCCGAGGTCAGAGAGGAGTGGCTGACGGAGGAACCTCACGACTGCCAGGGAGAGGCTACGAAGCAACTCGGCAATGACGATGAACGAAGCCATGGGAAGAACATACCCCACAAGAACATCCGCAGCGGAGAGGAGGATTCCCCAGAAAACCAAAGGGGATTCCAGCGCGAGGCCACGGGCGAATCCCACGAAATATGAAGAGATCTGGGGGGCCCAATGTCTCCTTGGGATGGATCTCCTCATCCCCCGGCGCACGCCCTCGACAACGGACCGGAACACAACGAGACCGAAACCCCATATCACAACGACCCATAGAACAGAAGCCACCTTTGATCCTTTGCCGGCGAGGAGGATTAAAGGGATGGCTAAGGATCCCACGATCACACCGCCGCTGAGGAGTGCATCGTAGACCACGTCAGGCCATCGCGGGTGGGTAACGTCGAGGGTTGTCATCACGAGCCCAGCGATGACGAAGCTCAGGGCTGCGAGGAGATCCACGGCGAAATCCGCTGGTGGCCAAGGCTTCCGTGCGTAGAGCCCGGTAAGGGAAAAAGCCAACCCCATGGAGAGCAGAGCGGCAATGGCAAGGGTGGCATAGGCAATCATCCTATCCAAAGGCATGCTGCGGAAAGTCAGAAGGACCCACAGCCCCCAGCTCAACAGGGAGAGAAAAAGGTACACCGGCCACGCAACCCCAAAGATGGTTGCGCCCACCAAAGAGAGGAGCCCAGCGAGCCACAGTGTGGCAATCCCAATCCCGTTTAAGGGAAGGAAGAGAGCTTGACACCGAGGGCACACCAGATCGGTGGAGAGCAGTTGTCCTCTGCACCTCGCCTGTGCGCAACGTCGCACATGGATCTTCGCAGACGCGTGGAGGAGACCGCCCCACATCGGGATCAGAACCTCTCACCCTCCGCCCTCCCCGGCCAGGGGAGAGGGAAGAAACGGGAGGGCACGAAGGAACGACCTCCTGTGAACAGGGGAAGGACCAAACCGTTCCAGGGCTTGGAGGTGTTCTTTGGTCCCGTACCCCTTGTGAGAAGCAAACCCATACTGGGGAAACCTTTGGTGGAGCTCCTCCATGAGACGATCGCGTGTCACTTTGCTAACCACAGAAGCGGCGGCTGCACAAGCGACAAGGGCATCGGCATCCACCACAGTCAGCACAGGCATAGGGAGGTTCAAGGAAACCCTGCCGTCCAGGATGACGAGGTCTGGAGGTGGGGAGAGCTGCGCGACAGCGCGCCGCCAGGCAAGTCGCGTCGCCAGGCAAGTCGCGTCGCCTCCATGATCCCGTACTGCTCGATCTCCTCCACCTCGGCCATCCCCACACCCACCGCAACGGCTGTGGCCATAATGGCTTCGTAGACCTTCTCCCGCGCGCGAGGGGACAATTTCTTGGAGTCGTTCAGACCGGGAATCTCGCACCTCTCAGGGAGGATGACCGCGCTCGCGACCACAGGGCCCGCGAGGGGTCCGCGCCCCGCCTCATCCACCCCTGCGATCCAACGGTATCCCTCCTGGCGTTTCAACTGTTCCAAATGAAACAGGGCGTGGAGGCGATCCCGCTCCTTCCGTTGCTGCTCTAAGCGTTTCCTCCACCGCTCTGCTATGAACCGCACGCTCGCTCTGGGATCCCGAGAAAGCCAAGCCAGTAAGGTCTCGCTGATCTCAGGGAGCTGGCGAAGGGATTCTTCAATCTCCCGAACGCTCAGGTCGCTCAGATCCAGACCCATGGCGCTTTGGCTTCCCCTCGATCCCCTGGCAAAAATCTTTTGACGTTCCCAGGGCACCCCCTCCTAGGAATGTGTGGAGCACTTGTGGGGTGCGCAACATCACAGGTTTCTTACCGCACGACCCCGATACGATGCGGGGGCCAGTAGATGAGGAAGGCCTTCCCCACGACGTTCTCTACCGGTACAAACCCGAAGTAGCGGCTGTCCTCGCTGTTGCACCGGTTATCGCCGAGGACGAACAGTTTGTTGGCAGGGACGGTCACAGGACCGTAATTGGATGTGCACGCGCGGTCGCTCTCTGGAAGCACCGTAGGATACTGCTCTGGGATTGCCCTTCCATTGATCAACACAACCCCGTCCTTGAGCTCAACCTTCTCCCCTGGCAAAGCCACAACTCGTTTCACGAAATCTTTCCCCGGGTTCAACGGGTAGCGGAAGACAATGACATCCCCCCGCCGGATCGGGGTAAACCGATAGATAAACTTGCTCACAAGGATCCGGTCTCCGATCTGCAGAGTGGGCTCCATGGAACCGGAGGGGATGAAGAACGCCTGGACCACAAAGGTGATGATCACCAAGCTCAACAGGGCGGCAAAGATCCCGGCATCTAAGGTCTCTACGATCGAGGCTCTCCAGGTGGGAGGGATCCGGTACGCGTGCCGCAACGCCATGCGTGCCGCAAAGAGGACGGCAGTAAGGATCAGGATGAACGAGGGAATTCCTAATGGGAGCCTCCCGACGAGTTCTCCTACCATATGGACTATCGCTTCTCCTTGACCCGGGTAGCTTCCTTGCCGACGCGCTCCCTGAGATAGTAGAGCCTGGCCCTGCGAACTTTCCCCCTCCTCAGTACCTCGATCCGCTCAATCCGAGGTGAGTGCAAGGGGAAGGTTCGCTCAACACCAACACCGTGGGCGATGCGGCGGACGGTGAATGTGGACTGGATCCCCGATCCTCGGCGGCGGATGACAACGCCATCGAAGGCCTGGATGCGCTCTCGGCCGCCTTCGATGACTTTGAAGTAGACTCGCACGCTATCTCCCGGTCTGAACTCAGGGAGGTCTGTCCTAAGCTGTTCTGCCACAATTGTCTGATCCATGACAGGATCTCCTTCAGAGTAGCCCCAGCGAAATCTTTTGACAAGATTTCACGAGAGACCCTATTTTGCCCCCCACAAATATTCCCCATTTGTGGGGACCCCGTGGGAGGGGTCCTCCCAGCAAAAGTCTAGGAACCTAGTGACGGAGTATGCAATCCCGTAAAAATCCCTTCGCACGGCTGTACATTATAACATAGGCCATTCTCCCCAGCAACCAGTTCTAGGAACGCGAATCCTATGTGTCTTCCGCGAGCTCCCGCCGGATCTCCTCAAGGAACCTGCGATCTTCTTCCGTCAGATTCGCCCTGTTCAAGAGGTCAGGACGCCTCAGGAGTGTCCGCCGCAGGGCTTCCTTCCTGCGCCAGCGGCGGATCGCCTCGTGATGTCCAGAGAGCAAGACCTCCGGGACGCGCATCCCCCGGAACTCAGGAGGGCGAGTATAGTGGGGATAGTCCAGGAGTCCCTCGCTGAATGAATCCTGGCGAACCGACTCCTCCTCCCCAACCACTCCAGGGATCAGGCGCACCACCGCATCCACGATCACCATGGCAGCGAGCTCTCCTCCAGTGAGGACGTAATCCCCGATGGAGATCTCATCTGTCGCCAGACCCAGGGCAACCCGCTCATCGACCCCCTCGTAGTGCCCACAGAGGAGAATCAGGTGGTCGCAGGAGGCAAGTTCCCGAGCGATCGCCTGGTTGAACAACCGCCCCTGGGGGGTGGTGAGGATGATACGAGGCCGCTCCGTGCGGGCCTCCCGCAGGATGGCTTCTACAGCTGCAAAGAACGGTTCGGGCTTCATGACCATCCCCGCACCGCCCCCGTAGGGATAATCATCCACGGTACGATGGCGGTCGGTAGTGAAATCGCGGAGGTTGTGGATATGGATGTCCACGATACCCGCAGCCCGGGCACGACCCAGGATGCTCAGCTCCAAGGGAGTGAATGCCTCTGGGAAGATCGTGACGATATCGATGCGCATCTCTTGCCCCTCCCAGCAGGAGGTTTATTCCCCCTCCTCGGGCAGGAGACGGACAACCATTTGCCCTGCCTCGATGTCAATCGCCTGAACTATTCCGTGTACTGCGGGGATGAGGATTTCCCCTTTCGGAGCTCCCCGAACGACGTAGATGTCATGGGCAGGCGAGCGCATCACCTCTGTGACCCTGCCAAGCTCCTTCCCCTCCTCCGTGAACACCCGAAGTCCGATGATCTGGTGAATGTAGTAATGTCCGGGGGGAAGAGGAACAGCTTCCTCCTCTGGAACGGCAAGCCACGCTCGAGCCAAGGAGCGGACTGCCTCCGGTGCCTCCACCCCCCGAAACTTCACCAGGAGGTAGCGGCCGTGGGTCCGGACCCCTTCGATCTCCACCCCTCTGAGCGTGCCTTCCTGGACAAGGAAGGCACGTTTCAGGCCGAAGAACCTCTCAGGGAAGTCGGTTTCTGGGAGTACCTTGGCCTCCCCACGAACACCGTGTGGTTTGAGGATCTGCCCAATCACCAGGAGGCCCTTCGGAAGCTCGCCGCCCTGGGCATGCACCCTACCCCTCCCGGATCTCCATCACAATGCCATCCTTCAAGACGATCTCCGCCCGGGTAAGCTTGTGGAACAGGTTATCCCCCACTTTCACCTCCACCAAGCTCTCGACTGTACCCTGGGCGAATTCGCTGTTCAACTCTAGGGATTGAACCTCCCGCAACCGTGCTTGCAGATCTGCCCTGTAGGCTTCTTGCCTGGCTCGCTCCACCTCCAGTTGCTGGCGGAGGGCACGCGATTGCTCAGTGATGTGACGCTCTAGGTCCAGGCGCCGGATCTGTACCTCGATCTGTCGAATCAGCTCCTCCACCCGTTTGAGTGCATCCTCCAACTCAGCCGTATACGATCGCTTGAAGCTTTCTGTCACAATGCTTTTGATCACCACAGGACGGGTCAAGGTAATGGACGAGGTCATTCTGCGCCTCCTCTCCGCAGGAAGTCTCCAGCACCCCACGAGAATCCCCGCGGGACGCGGGTGATGTACGACATACCTGTTACTGGATGATCTCCACGAGAACCCGCTTCCCGTTCTTAACGGCTGCGGCTTTCACGATGGTACGCAGGGCTTTGGCAATGCGTCCCTGTTTCCCGATGATCTTCCCAACATCCCCTGGGGCCACACGGACCTCCAGGATCACCGAGCGCTCCCCTTCCACCTGGCGAACTTCTACCTGCTCAGGATCATCCACGAGGGACTTAGCAATGTACTCCACAAGCTCCTTCATCTCCATCATCCCCCAGCCTCCTTACTTCCGCGTCCTCTCCCTCCACTTGCGCAGCACCCCTGTCTTCTCCAAGAGGACACGGGCCGCCTCTGACGGCTGCGCGCCTCGGTCCAGCCATAGGAGGGCCTTCTCTTCCTCGATGTGGATGGTGGAAGGCTCTGTCCTAGGATTATAGAAACCAATGGCCTCGATGTACTTTCCTCCTCGCGGTGCTCGAGAGTCTGCCACGACAATACGGTAAAACGGCTGGTTTTTCGCACCCATGCGCATCAGACGAATCTTGACCATGCTCTCTAACCTCCCGTTCTCAATCTCCCCAGGCCATCCCTGGGGTCTGCCCTCCATCTACCCCTTGCGCTCGATCCCTCCCAGTCGCCGGAGGAGCTGTCGTGCCTCCTCAAACTGCCGAAGGAGCCTGTTGACATCCTGCACGGTGACCCCGCTACCTCGGGCGATCCGCCGTCTCCGGCTCCCATCGATAATCTCCGGCTTCCTCCTCTCCAGGGGCGTCATCGAGTTGATGATCGCCTCAATACGCTTCAATTGCTTCTCATCCACAGCGATAGGCACCCCCCGGATGCGCGGTAGGCCAGGGATCATCTGCAGGAGATGCTCAAGGGGTCCCATCTTTTGGAGCTGGCGGAGTTGGACGAGGAAGTCTTCCAGGGTGAACTCCTGCCTCCGCAGCTTGCGCTCCATCTCCCTGGCGGCTTCCGCATCCATGACCTCTTGGGCCTTTTCCACCAGGGTCAAGACGTCGCCCATCCCGAGGATCCGCGAAGCCATGCGATCGGGGTGGAACGGTTCCAGCGCATCCACCTTTTCCCCCACCCCCACGAACAGGATCGGCCGGTTTGTGACAGAGACTATAGAAAGAGCCCCGCCTCCCCGTGCATCCCCATCGAGTTTCGTCAGAATGAGACCATCGATCCCCAGTCGGCGATGGAACTCCTCGGCAATGCTCACCGCGCCCTGCCCAGTCATGGCATCCACGACCAACAGGACTTCCTGAGGTTGGACCTCGTCGCGCATCCTCCGTAACTCCTCCATCAGCTCCTCATCGAGCTGGTGACGCCCGGCGCTATCCACGATGACCACGTCATGACCACGCTGCTTCGCCTGCCGTACGGCTTGACGCACCACCTCCACGGGATCCGTCCCTTCGGTCCCCCCGAAAACGTCGACCCCGGCCTGCCTCCCAACCACCTGGAGTTGCTGAACCGCGGCTGGCCGTCGAAGATCCGCAGCCACGAGGAGTGGGAAGCGGCCCCTGCGCTTCAGGTAGAATCCGAGCTTCCCTGCTGTGGTCGTCTTCCCCGTCCCGTGAAGCCCTACGAGCAGGAACACCGTCGGAGGGGTGGGGCGGAACCGAAGCTCTCGGTGGGCTCCCCCGAGGATCCTCGTGAGTTCCTGGTGGACGAGCTTGATGACCATCTGCCCGGGCGTCAGGCTTTTCCAGATCTCCTGCCCGATGGCAGCCTCTCGCACGCGCGCGATGAACTCCCTGGCTACCCGAACGTTCACATCCGCCTCCAGGAGAGCAAGGCGCACCTCCCGAAGCGCTGCATCCACGTCCTCGGCGGTCAGGACTCCTCTCCCTGTCAGCCGCTTGAAAATCTCCCCAAGCCGTTGCTGAAGTGTGTCGAACACGGCAGATCGTCCTCTTCACCCGGATCTTATACCGGACCCCGCGCTGTGCCTTACGACAAACTCAAGCATGGTGTACTGCCTTGTACACGCGGAAGCCCCCTCCTCGCTCGACCTCCTCGACGTTTCCGAAGATCTCCTGAACCCGGGAAGCAAGCGTCTTCGCACCTTGACTCGTTCGGGCGACGAAGTAGAACCTCCCCCCAGGCCTGAGGTGGAGGAAAGCCTCCTGGAAGAGGCGGGAGAGGTTTGCCTTTCCCGTCCGGATGGGCGGGTTCGTTAAGATCACATCAAAGAGCAGGTCCTGCACTGGCTCGAACCCATCTCCAAGTCGGACTTCCACGTTCTTCAACCCGTTCAGGATGGCGTTTCGCCTTGCCAGATCCACAGCACGCTCATTGACATCCACAAGGTACGCCCATCCCCGCGGGGCAAGGGTAGCTGCGACGAGGCCGATCGGCCCATACCCGCACCCTAGGTCCAGGACAATATCCCCTGGATCGATCTCCATCGCCTCGATGAGGAGACGGGTTCCCCGGTCCACCCGACCGCGAGAGAAGACACCCCGGTCGGTGAGAAACCGGAACTCTCGGCCCCGTAGGGTCGTCCGGATCTCCACGAGGTGGTGGGGGGCCACCGGATGGGAGGTGAAGTAATGGCCATGCGCCACCCTCCTCACCTCCGTAGGTTCTCCCGGATCATCCGGAGCTCTCTCAACAGCACCCTGAAGAGCCCCTTCGATCTCCCCTGACGTCGCCTCGAATCCCTTGAAGACTCCCTGAGATCCGCCATGAACTGGACGAGCAGGCGTTCCGCACGCTCGAGTCGCGTGGCAAGGTGCTCCATGCGCCGGTTGCGTCCCACTACCCCGAGGTTCCTCTCTAGCCTGCGGAGCTCCTGGATCGACCGACGGACACTGTCATACACTGCCTGCCGGGTGATCCCGTACCGCTCGGCGATCTCCCCGAGGGAGAGATCCTGGAAGTAATAGAGCTCCAGAAGCCTCCGCTGCTTGGGGGTAAGCAGGGAACCGTACACGTCCACCAGCTGAACGATGGTATGCCGCTCGCGGAGCGCGCGTTCCATGCGCATGGTGTAAAGGAATTTATCTTTACAGGCTTTACAGGTAGAGTGTACTCCCCAGGGGGGATAACGTCAAGAGCACAAATGTGCTCTTCTTGCGCAAAGAATGAGATATCTGGATACTTTGCTTGTACGCCGAAGGTTTTGCTGGGGCTATTTCCCTCTTTAGGGTGCAAGGAGGGCTTCCACGAATGCCTCGGGGTCGAAGGCCTCAAGATCCTCAAGGCCCTCTCCAGTCCCCACCAGTTTCACCGGGAGGCCGAGCTCATGGGAGATCGCTACCACTGCTCCCCCTTTGGCCGTCCCGTCCAGCTTCGCCAGGGCAATCCCCGTCACCCCCACCGCCTGGGTAAAGATTCGGGCTTGGACAATAGCGTTCTGTCCTGTTGTGGCGTCAAGCACCAAGAGACGCTCCACGGGCGCTCCAGGCAGCTCCCTCGGGCGCTCCAGGCAGCTCCCTCGTGAGGACACGGTCGATCTTTTTGAGCTCCTCGATGAGGTTTACCTTCGTGTGAAGGCGACCGGCCGTGTCCACAAGGAGGACGTCCAAGCGGCGGGCTTTTGTTGCCTGGGCGGCATCGAATACCACCGCCGCAGGGTCTCCCCCGGGCTGGTGCCGGATCACCTCGCACCCTACCCGTTTTCCCCATACCTCCAGCTGCTCAATGGCAGCTGCGCGGAAGGTGTCCGCGGCGGCAAGAAGCACGCTCTTTCCCTCGGCCTTTAAGCGATGGGCGAGTTTGGCCAATGTGGTGGTCTTCCCGGATCCATTCACGCCCAAAGCAAGGACCACTGCAGGGGGAGGATCGAGGAGCAAAGGGCTCGGGCTGCCGAGGAGCTTTCTCAGCTCCGATTTCAGGGATTCCCGAATCA
>JAUQQG010000030.1 GCA_030550015.1 bacterium
TATTACCTGCAAATCCGACCGGCGGTTGCCCCAGCAGCTCCGCCTGGAACATCCCCAGCAGCGCCTCCGGTCACGCGCGTCATCGAGACGGAGGAGTCCGCGATCATCAAAGCCGTGGAGAAGGTCCGGCCGGCAGTGGTGAACGTGAACACCCTCACCGTCACCCCAGATATCTTCGGCCAGCTCTTCCCCCAGGAAGGTGCCGGCTCAGGTGTGATCGTCCGGCCGGATGGGTACATCCTCACCAATAACCACGTCGTCCAGAATGCCAGAAGGATCACCGTGACTCTCCTCAGCGGGAAGACCCTCCAGGGCCGCATCGTGGGAGCGGATCCTTTTTCTGACCTCGCGGTGATCAAAGTGGACACCCGCGAACCGCTTCCGGCGGCGGAGCTTGGGACATCCAGCGGGTTGAGGGTCGGCCAGCTCGCCATCGCCATTGGAAACCCCTTTGGCCTTGGGAGCACCGTGACCGTCGGGGTGGTGAGCGCTCTCAACAGGAACATCCAGCTCCCCAACCTTGTGGTGGAGAACCTCATCCAAACCGATGCCGCCATCAACCCGGGGAATAGCGGGGGCGCGCTCGTCGACAGCAAGGGGAGGGTTATCGGCATCAACACGGCCATCATCCGGGAAGCCCAGGGAATCGGCTTCGCCATCCCCATCGACACTGCCAAGGCGATCATGCAACAGCTCATCAGCCGGGGAAGGGTGGCCCGGCCTTTCGTGGGGGTTGAGTGGGGTGGGGATGTCGATCCCTCCATTGCTCAGGCCTATGGCCTGCCGGTAGACCACGGCGTGGTCGTCCGGGGTGTAGTCCCCGGGAGCCCCGCGGAGAAGGCGCGGATTCAGCCTGGAGATATCATCGTGGCGATCAACGGGGAGCGTGTCGACTCCTGGAATGACTTCGTTCGCATCATCATGAACCGCCGGGTCGGGGAGACCGTCCAAATTACCATCGTCCGTGGCTCGCAGCGTCTCACCGTCCGAGTCACCCTGGCAGAACGCCCTCGCTGAGCCCGTATTCATGGCGTCTATTGAATTCATGGTGCACATTGCGTCCATTCCGCCTCTCACGCGACAAACGCGACAAACGCGGCACACAAAGTAGGCTTGGGGATGATCCGCCAGCAACTCCAGGAATCCATTCGCGAGGCTATCCTGCGCGCACAGCAGGCCGGTGACCTTCCCCCTGGGGAGGTCCCCCAGGTTGAGCTGGAAACCCCGCGTCAGGCTGAACATGGGGATTTCGCCTCAAACGTTGCCCTGGTGCTGGCGAGGAGTATGAGCCTCCCCCCGCGCAGGGTCGCCGAGGCCATCGCGCGCCACCTCCGCCTTCCTCCCGAGAAGGTGGAGCGCGTGGAGATCGCCGGCCCTGGCTTCCTGAACTTCTTCCTCTCGCCTTCCTGGCTCCAGGAGGTCGTGCGGGTTGTGCTGGAGAAGGGGGAGCGGTACGGCAGGTGGGATGTAGGAAGGGGCATCCGGGTCCACGTGGAATATGTGAGCGCCAACCCAACTGGGCCCCTCCATGTGGGGACGGCCAGAAACGGGGCGATTGGAGATTGCATCGCGAACCTCCTCGATGCGTTGGGGTTCGAGGTCTTCCGGGAGTACTACCTCAACGACTATGGCGCCCAGGTCCTCGCCCTGGCGAGGTCGGTGGCGTGCCGCTACGCCGAGCTGTTCGGGCGGAGCCTCCCCTTCCCCGAGGATGGGTATCGGGGGGAGTACGTGGTGGAGATCGCGCGGAAGATCGCAGAGAGAGACGGCCCCCGCTGGCTGGATGCCCCAGAGGAGGAGCGCGATGCCTACTTCCGGGAGTTCGCCCTCGCAGAGATCGTGGGGGACATCCGCAGGACGCTGGAGGCGTTTGGGATCCGCTTCGACGGGTGGTTTAGCGAGGCTGGGTTGTACGCCCGCAGCGACTTCCAGAAGACCCTAGAGCTCCTTCGCGCCCGTGGCGCTCTCTACGAGGAAGGAGGGGCTCTCTGGTTCAGAGCCACGGCCTTTGGGGACGAGCGGGATCGTGTAGTGATCCGCAGCGACGGGACGCCGACCTATCTCGGAGGGGACATCGCCTACAGGCGCTCGATCTACGAGCGGGGATTCCAGCGGTTGATCAACGTCCTGGGGATCGACCATCAGGGGCAGGTGCGAAGCCTCAAGGCGGCTGTGCAGGCCATGGGCTACGATCCGGAGACGCTCGAGGTGATCCTCTACCAGCACGTCCTGTTCCGGCGCGGAGGAGAGAGCGTGCGCATGTCCCGGCGCGCCGGGGAGATCGTGACCCTCCAGGATCTTCTTGAGACCGTGGGTGCCGATGCCGCTCGGTACTTCTTGGTGATGACCAACCCCTCCACCCCCCTTGAGTTCGACTTGGATCTGGCGGTGAAGCAATCAAGCGAGAATCCCGTCTACTACGTCCAGTATGCCCACGCGCGCATCTGCAGCATCCTGCGGGAAGCGTCTAAACACCCAGTGGGGAGGGAGTTCGTGGTTGCGCATCCTGGCGATCCCCACGTCCATCTCAACGAGGCGCGGGATCTCGATCTCTCCACGCTCACCCACGAAACCGAGCGCGCGCTCATGCGGAAGCTGGCCGATTTCCCAGACGTCGTGTTCACTGCGGGGATGCGCCGGGAGCCGCATCGCCTGTGTGCCTTCGCCCAGGAGCTGGCGACGGCATTCCACGTCTTCTACACCCAATGCCGCGTATTGACCGATGATCCGGAGCTCACGGGAGCCCGCCTCGCCCTTGTCGATGCCACGCGGGTGGTGCTCCGCAAGACCCTCCAGTTGATTGGCGTGAGCGCCCCCGAGCGTATGTGAAGGATGTGATGTACAAATCCAAAGTAAGGAGGTCTTTGAATGCGCACCCAGAGATGGATCCTGCTTCTCCTCCTCGTTGGACTCCTGGCCTTGCCTGCGGGAGCCGAGCTTTTCACAGATATCAAGGGGATTCCGGCGCAGCGTTCTATTGAGCGGGTGGGCGCCCTTGGGGTGATCAAGGGAACTCCCGATGGGAAGTTCCTGCCCGACGCCCCGGTGACCCGCCTTGACCTCGTGGTCATCCTCGTGCGTGCCCTGGGACTCTCCACCGAGTCGAAGGAGATTCCTTCCTACAAAGACATCCAGGAGATCCCCCAGGAGGCAAGACCGTATGTTGCTGCTATCCTCTCGGTGGGGATCGCTTCCCCGTCCAAGGCAGAGGTCCGGAAGGGCGGCATCGTCTACACCCTGGTGGCCGATAAGACCATCTACAACGCAGGGGAGGAGGTCAATCTGACCTTCACCATCACCAACACGACCTCGGAGATCGTCAAGTTCGAGTTCGCCAACGGGCAGGAGTATGACTTCATCATCCGCCAGGATGGCCAAGAGATAGCGCGCTGGTCCCTCGGGAAGGCCTTCACCGAGGTGGAGAAGACTTTACCCCTTGCGCCTGGGAAATCTTTCCAGTACACTACCAAATGGAGGCAGCTGGATCAAAACGACAGACCCGTCGAGCCAGGGCGGTATGAGATCATCGCCGTCCACACCACCAAAACGAATCCCACGTCGGTCTCGTTGGTCTTTCAAAAAGGGCTTATCGCTGGATACCCCGACGGAACTTTCCGCCCTCGTCAAGAGGTGACCCGGGCCGAGCTGGCTGCAGTGGTGCTCCGTGCCCTGGGGCTGGAGGGTGAGGCCCTGGCGAAAAAGGATGCGGCGTTGCCCTTTGCTGATGGTGCAGCAATCCAGACGTGGGCGCGGGGCTATGTCGCTGTAGCAGTGGAGCGGAAGATCCTGCTTCCCTTTGCCGACCAGACGATCCGGGCGCACGCCCCGGCCACGCGGGCGGACGTTGCAGTGGCCGTGGACCAGCTCATGGAGAGGCTGAGCCGGTACGAGTACGTGCGTGGAACGGTGGAAGCCGTGCGCGTGGGAAGGCCCAGCACGATCACGATCAAAGATCCCTCCGGGGCCGTGCGGACCTACCGGGTCGCTACCGCCGTGGCCATCTACCGGAACGGGCAGCCTGTGGAGCTAGGAGCCTTGAAGCCAGGCGATGAAGTCGCGATGCTCCTCGCCGCCCGGGTTGCCGGGGATGCGACCTACATCGAGGCCAAGGGCCCATGAGGATGCCGGCACGCTTCCTGCTCTGAACTGCGCGCGCGGGAGGAGGACAACCCATGAAATTGTTCATTGACAGCGCCAATCTGCGCGAGATCCAGGAGGTCCAGAGCTGGGGGATTCTCGACGGTGTCACCACCAACCCCACCCTGATCGCCAAGGAGGGGAAGGAGCCGAGGAAGTTGGTGGAGGAGATCTGTGCCACCGTCTCTGGCCCAGTCAGCGTGGAGGTGACGAGCCTGGATGCAGAGGGAATGATCCGGGAGGCCTTGGAGCTTGCCTCCTGGGCTCCCAACATTGTGGTGAAGATTCCCCTGATCAAAGAAGGGTTGCGGGCGATCCGGGCTTTGGCTGAGATGGGGGTTCGCGTCAATACCACCCTGGTCTTCTCCGTCCCCCAAGCTCTCCTCGCTGCCAAAGCAGGTGCCACCTACGTGAGCCCGTTCCTGGGGAGGCTGGATGACATCGGTCACGACGGGATGGAGGTCGTCCGCCAAGCCGTCCGCATCTTCAAGAACTATGGGTATCCCACCCAGGTGCTCGCGGCGAGTATCCGGCATCCACGCCACATCGTGGAAGCAGCCCTAGCAGGGGCAGACATTGCCACTGCGCCGTTCGCTGTGCTCGAGCAGCTCCTGAAGCATCCTCTCACAGACATCGGGTTGGAGCGGTTCCTCGCAGACTGGCGGAAGCTGGAATCCGCGCTGAGTGCCATGCGGGAGAAAGTGTAACGAGCCCCACGTGCAGAGCAAGCGCAAGATGCTCCCTTCACCTTGTGGAAGAGCCAGAGGAACTCCAAGGAGGGAGGGGAGCAGGTACGGAGGTGGACAGGGGTGGCAACACTTGTAGACCTTGAGGCGAAGACGCTCAACGAACTCTTCGATATCGCCAAGGATCTGGGGATCCCGAACTTCCGGCGATACCGGAAGCAGGAGCTGATCGTCCGGATCCTCCAGGCGAGGACCGAACAGACAGGGCTCCTCTTCCGCGCAGGCATCCTGGAGATCATGCCGGAAGGCTATGGGTTCCTCCGCACCAACGGCTACTTGCCAGGTCCGGAGGATATCTACGTCTCCCCATCCCAGATCAAGCGATTCGGGCTGCGCGTCGGCGATGAGGTGCTAGGGCAGGTCCGGCCGCCCAAGGACAACGAGAAGTACTATGCGCTCCTGCGGGTGGAGGGGGTCAACGGGCTGGACCCCGAGCAAGCCAGGAACAGGCCGAACTTCGACCAGCTCACCCCTGTCTTCCCCTACGAGCGCATCAGGCTGGAGATGCCTGACGGCGACCTCACCGTGCGTGTCGTAGACCTGTTCGCGCCCATTGGGAAGGGCCAGCGCGCGATGATCGTCTCCCCGCCCAAGGCCGGGAAGACAACGTTGCTCAAGAAGATCGGCCAGGCCATTGTGCGCAACCATCCCGAGATCTACCTCATGGTCCTCTTGCTGGACGAGCGGCCAGAGGAGGTTACGGACATGCGCCGCTCTGTAGAGGCGGAGGTCATCTCCTCCACCTTCGACCGTCCCCCCGAGGAACACATCCAGGTTGCCGACCTCGTCCTCGAGCGGGCGAAGCGCCTGGTGGAAGGTGGCCGGGACGTGGTCATCCTCCTAGATAGCCTCACCAGGTTCAGCCGGGCAAACAACCTGGTCATCCCTCCAAGCGGGCGGACCCTCTCGGGAGGGTTGGATCCCGCTGCTCTCCACCGCCCCAAGCGATTCTTCGGAGCAGCCAGGAAGGTAGAAGAAGGAGGGAGCCTCACCATCATCGCCACCGCCCTCATTGACACAGGAAGTCGCATGGACGATGTCATCTACGAGGAGTTCAAGGGAACAGGGAACATGGAGCTCCATCTGAACCGCAAGCTGCAAGAACGCCGGACCTTCCCGGCCATCGACATCAAGCTCTCTGGGACTAGGAGAGAGGAGCTCCTGCTGACTGAGGAGGAGCTACGCAAGGTGTGGGTGTTGCGCAAGAGCCTGGAGCAGCTGGACACCGTGGCAATGACCGAGCTGATCCTCGACCGCATGCGTAAGACCCCCAACAACGCCGCGTTCCTCCGGTCGATTGTCAAGAGCGCCGAAGAGGAACTTGTATAAGTAAGGCAGGAATCTCTGATTTTCCCGCGAAAAAGTAAGGTAAGCTTACGCTCTCAGAATTTACTGTCAATTTTGAACTCTTAAGGGGACAATGGCGGAGCGGGAACCTTACAGGCCCCTCTGGGTCCCCGTTTGGGGTGCCTGGAAGGGCCTGGTAGAAACCCTTCGCCGGGGGCAGAGGTGGTTTAGAGGAAAAGAGAAGGTTTGGCGCTCCTGGCGACCTTTCCTCCTCTGGGGATCCGTAGCAGGTGTGGTGGTGACCATCGCTTCTGCGCATCCAGGGGTTTCGCTACGATCTTCTCTTGGTGCCCCCGCTCTTCCCCGCGAACTTTTGCCCATTCTCTCGCAGGAATCCCTCCATTCGGTCCTGCGGAAAGGGGGAGGTGCCCGTCCTTCCCCCGCCGGCCCAGCGGGAAAACGCACCTCCCCCAGCGCAAGGCCCAATCCAGCGAAAGCACCTGAGGCCTCAAGGGTTCATGTAGTCCGGCAGGGGGAGACACTTTGGGAGATCGCCCGGGCGTACGGGGTGACTGTGGAAGCCATTGCAAGGACGAACGGGCTACGGGGAGGTCTGATCAAGCCTGGCCAGAGCCTGCAAATCCCCTCGGGGCGTTCCACTGCCTCTACAGCCTCGAAGAGGCCCACCGCGAAAGCATCCACCTCCCGGAGGGCCATTCACACCGTGCGCGCGGGCGAAACCTTATGGGATATCGCCCAGCGCTACGGGGTGACTATTGACGTCATTGAGCAGGCGAACAAACTTCCTGATCGCGATCGCCTCTGGCCTGGTCAGAAACTGGTGATCCCCCTTGAACACGCTGTAGACACGGCTTCCTGGGATAGACCCGAGCCGAGGCCACAGGGATCCTCGGTATACGTAGTGCGCCCTGGAGATACCATCTCTGGAATCGCCCGGCGTTTTGGGGTTCCCGTGAACACCTTGGCAACGGCCAACGGGCTCACAAACATCCATTCCATCCGTGTTGGCCAGCGGCTGGTCATCCCTGGGAGCGGAGGAGCGATCTCCCGCGTCCGCCAGGTGGCGGGGATGATGTGGCCATCCCGCGGGAAGCTGACCTCAGGATTCGGTCGCAGGTGGCGCCGCCACCATACCGGCATCGACCTGGCTGGGCCGATTGGGACGCCCATCTATGCAGCCAGGGATGGGCGGGTCATCTTCGCCGGGTGGTACTACGGCTATGGCCTTACCGTGATCATCGACCACGGGAGCGGGATGACCACCCTCTATGGCCACGCCTCCAGAATCCTCGTGAGGGCGGGGCAAGTGGTCCGACAGGGACAGCTCATCGCTCGTGTTGGCAGGACAGGCTACACCACAGGCCCCCATCTCCACTTCGAGGTCCGCATCCGCGGGACCCCAGTGGATCCGCTGCGTTACCTCCAGTAAAAACGAGAAAGCCAGGAAAGTGTTGTCGGGGCTACGAACGGCAGCCACTTGCCAGGGGAGCTTGTCGGGAGTCCGGCAGAAGGGCGTGGAGAAGAATGAGAGGCGGCACTCAACAGAGGACTCTGTGGACGGGGGTGCGGTAAGCGGCAATGGGAAGGATTGAGGTCATCTGTGGGAGCATGTTCAGTGGGAAGAGCGAGGAGCTGATCCGCAGGGTGCGCAGGGCCCAGATTGCCCGGCAACGGGTATGCGTGTTCAAGCATGCCCTCGACGATCGCTACGGCGCCCGGGAGGTGGTCTCTCACAACGGCGCCCGCATCGAGGCCATCGGTGTCCGTTCGAGCGCGGAGATCCTGGAGCGCGTCGATCCACACGCGGAGGTTGTTGCCATCGACGAGGCTCAATTCTTCGACGACGGGCTCGCAGACGTCTGCAATGCCCTTGCTGACCGCGGCCTGCGCGTGATCGTGGCAGGGCTTGATCAGGACTTCCGCGGTGAACCCTTCGGCCCAATGCCCCGCCTGCTGGCGATTGCCGAGGCGGTGGACAAGCTCCAGGCGATCTGCATGGTCTGCGGCCAGCCGGCGAGTCGGACGCAGCGGTTGGTCAACGGGAAGCCTGCAAGCTACCATGATCCCGTGATCCTCATTGGAGCGCAGGAGGTCTACGAGGCGAGGTGCCGCAAATGCCATCAAGTGCCAGGGAAAGAGGTGAAAAGTGAAAGGTGAAAGGGAACGTCCTCTGATGATCGGGGGGCAGGCGGTCATCGAGGGGGTGATGATGCGGGGACCCCACTGGGTTTCGGTGGCTGTGCGACGGCCTGACGGGTCCATCGCCACCCACACCCGGCGAGCCGACTCCCTCCTCGCGCGCTACCGTCCTCTGAACCTGCCCCTCCTCCGCGGGGCGATCGTCCTCTATGAGGCGCTCGTGCTGGGCGTTCAGGCACTCCTCCTCTCGGCGAACGAGACTCTGGGGGAGGAGGAGAAACTCTCCAGATGGGAGGCCGGGTTGAGCCTGGCCATTGGTCTAGGCCTTGGGATCGGGTTGTTCTTCGTCCTCCCTACGCTCCTCCTGCGCGCGGTCGAGGGGTGGTTCCGTCACCCACTGGCTCTCAATCTGGGGGAAGGTTTGGTCCGGGTGGCCCTTGTCGTCGGCTATATCTGGGGCATTGCCAGGATCCAGGATCTCCAGAGAGTGTTTGCGTACCATGGGGCTGAGCATAAGGCAGTGAACGCATTTGAGGCAAAGGCCCCATTGATCCCTTCTGTGGTTCAGTCCTACAGCCGGCTGCACTTGCGCTGCGGGACGAGCTTCATCCTTATCGTCATGCTTCTCGCCCTCCTCCTCTTCTCCCTCCTGGGACGGCCTCCCCTTCCCTTGCGCATCCTCTCCCGGATCCTCCTCATCCCGGTCATCGCTGGGCTGGGCTATGAGGTCATCCGCGGGGGTGCCCGGTTCCCCTGGATGCGTCCCCTTGTGATCCCTGGACTCTGGCTGCAGCGCCTCACAACCAGGGAGCCCGATGACGGTCAGGTGGAGGTGGCCATCGCTGCCCTGGAGGAGGTCGTGCGCCGCGAGGGAGGGGAGATCAGTTCCAGGTTAGCACGTGAATAAGCTTGCACGTTCTGTTGAGCCCATCACAACCTGAAACATGCAACCTGGAAACACTCTTTTTGATATAATGGTGGCGATGGCAGCCCAACCTCAGATCCTGGACAAGTTGGCGGCCCTTGAGGCCAGGTATGAAGAGCTTACCAAGCTTCTCGCCGACCCCGCCATCCTCTCGGATGGGGACCGCTACCAGAAGCTGGCGAAGGAGTATGGCGCCCTTGAGGAGGTGGTTTCCCTGTCCCGGGAGTACCGGCGCATCTCCCGGGATCTTGAGGAGGCCAGGGAGATGAGCCGCAAGGAGGCAGATCCTGAGATCCGCGAGTGGGCCCGGGAGGAAGCAGAACGCCTCGCCGGACTGCTCGAGGAGCTTGAGGGAAGGCTCGTCGAACTGCTCCTCCCCGCGGATCCCTACGCCGATCGGAACATTATCATGGAGATCCGGGCTGGTGCAGGGGGAGAGGAGGCTGCGCTGTTCAGCGCAGACCTCCTGCGCATGTACATGCGGTACGCAGAGCGGAAGGGATGGAAGACGGAAATCCTAGAGGCGAGCCCCTCTGATCTCGGGGGATTTAAAGAGGTGATCTTGAGCATCCAGGGGAAGGGGGCCTATCGCCGCCTGAAGTTCGAGAGCGGAGTCCATAGGGTGCAACGAGTGCCGGTGACCGAGGCAAGCGGCCGCATCCACACCTCTACCGCCACGGTGGCTGTCCTCCCAGAGGCGGAGGAGGTGGAGGTGGAGATCCGGGAGGAGGACCTGGAGATCCAGACCTTCCGCGCGGGGGGTGCCGGCGGGCAAAACGTCAACAAGGTGGAGACTGCGGTGCGCGTGAAGCATCTCCCCACGGGAATCGTGGTCACCTGCCAGGATGAGCGCTCCCAGTGGCAGAACCGGGAGAAGGCGTTGCGGATCCTCCGCGCGCACCTCCTGAACCTCCTGGAGCGGCGCCAGCAGGAAGAAATCGCAGCGAAGAGGCGCCAGCAGGTGGGGACCGGGGAGCGCAGCGAGAAGATCCGGACTTACAACTTCCCCCAAAACCGCGTCACCGACCACCGGATCGGGCTGACCCTCTACCAGCTGGAATCCGTGCTGGATGGGGAGCTCGACCCGTTGATCGACGCCCTCATCGCCGCCGATCGGGCCGAGGCCATGGCCGCTACGACCCAGAGCGCTCCATGAAAGCGTCGATGGTTGCTTGCATCCAGTGTGATCCCAGGGAGGAGCCCTTGCCAACTGCCAGAGGGCAATGGCAGGGGACGATGCGGGAGGCTTTCCTTTTGGGGCGGGAGCACCTCCGCGCCGAAGGTGTGGATTCCCCAGAGGTGGAGGCGGAGGTCCTCCTTCGCTATGCCATCGCCTGGGATCGGCTCTTTCCGGGCACTTCCCCTCTTTCCTCTTCCCACCACAGGGGGGTCGTCGAGCCGATCCCGCGTTCCTCCCTGTACGCGCGGTGGGAGAGCTCCCTCTCCTGGCAGACATGGAAGACGTACGTCGATCTCCTCGAGGAGCGCACGCAGGGTCGGCCTCTGGCGTACATCATCGGGCGGAGGGAGTTCATGGGACTGGACTTCCTCGTGGATGAGCGGGTCCTCATCCCCCGGCCGGAGACGGAGGTGCTCGTGGAGAGGCTCCTCCGGGAACTCGCGCCTCTCCCCCATCCCCTCGTCGTGGACGTCGGGACAGGAAGTGGCGCCATCGCCATCGCACTCGCCGTGTACCACGATGGGGCCAGGGTCGTCGCAACGGACCTCTCAGGCCCGGCCCTGGAGGTAGCCCGGGAGAACGCCTGCAAGCATGGTGTCTCAACCAGGGTGGCTTTCCTGCGGGGGGATCTCCTGGACCCTCTTGAAGCCCTGGGGTTCCAAGGTCAAGTGGACGCCATTGCCACCAACCCCCCATATGTGCCAAGCGGGCTTATCCCTCATCTCCCCGCATCCATCCGTTGCTACGAACCGCTCCCCGCACTCGATGGGGGTGAGGACGGCCTAGAATACATCCGGAGGATCGTGCAACAAAGCCCCAGATTCCTCCGGCCTGGGGGCCTCCTCGCCATCGAGGTCATGGCAGGCCAGGCAGATGCTGTGCAAGAGCTCATAGAAAGGACAGGGTTCTTCCAGCAAGTGGAGTCGGTGATGGACCTTGCCGGGATCCCTCGCGTGGTCGTTGGATGGGCCACGGCTCCGGGTTCAGGGAGTTCGTGAGGGGATTCGGAAAAGGATCGAGAGGAAGGAAACATCCGTCTCGCTAGCGAAACCGCTCTTGCGGACCTGATGGGAGGATCCAAGAAAACGGAACAAAAAACAATCGATGCGAATCCGACGTGGTGATGACGATGAGTCTCTACAGCCGGACCTTCTGGAATCATCCCACACTCTCCATCCCAAAGATCACCATCATCCGTGTGGACCAAGACGAAAGGCAAATGCCCCGGAAAGCTGTGGAGCTCATTCGCACCGGAGGGCTCGTTGCGTACCCTACGGATACCGTGTACGGCCTGGGGACCAGTATCTTCCAGGAGGGAGGCGTGCGTCGGATCTTCGAGGTGAAGGGACGTCCAACGAATGAGCCCCTGCCGGTCTTGGTCGCCGATGTCGCCCAGGCCGAGGAGCTGGCTGTGGTTTCGTCCGTTGCCAGGGACCTCATGAAGCGGTTCTGGCCAGGGCCCCTGACCATCGTCCTCCCGCGAACGAGCAGGGCCCCGGAGATGGTCTGCGGGGGAGGGAGATCGATTGCGCTGCGCATGCCGAACCACCCCATCCCGCTGCGCATCATCCAAGAAGCAGGCGTTCCCATTGTGGGGACGAGCGCCAATTCCCACAGGGCGCCTAACCCGGTCACCGCGACCCAGGTCGCCACAGATATCGGGGACCGCGTCGACCTGATCCTCGACGGGGGGAGAACCCCCTATGGGGTCCCCTCCACGGTGGTGGATCTCACAGAGCCAGCGCCCCGGATCGTCCGCGTGGGTGCCTTGGACCCGGCGCTCCTCCGGGAGGTCCTGGGAGAGCTCGTGGTTTCAGGGAGGGTGTAGCGTGCGGATCGCCATTGGGTGTGACCATGCGGGGTTCCTCCTGAAAGAGGAGCTCAAGGCCTTCCTGCAGGCCCTCGGGCACGAGGTGGAGGATGTCGGGACCCACTCCCTGGATTCTGTGGACTACCCGGACTTCGCCCGCATGGTCGCGGAGGCCGTGGCCGTCGGGAGGGTTGAACGTGGCATCGTGATCTGTGGTACCGGGATCGGGAGTAGCATCGTCGCCAACAAAGTACCCGGCGTGCGCGCGGCCCTCTGCCACGAGTCCTACACTGCACGAATGTCTCGGGAACATAACGACGCCAATGTCCTCGCGCTGGGCGGACGTGTGCTGGGGGTGGAGCTGGCCAAGGAGATCGTCCAGGTCTGGCTGGCCAGCGAGTTCCAGGGGGGCCGCCACGCGCGCAGGGTGGAGAAGATCAAGAGCATCGAGCGAGAAATGGTGAAGGCGCAAAAAATCTAGACGGGGGGATTCTCATGGAACATCTTGCATACCTCGCGCGCACCGACCCGGAGATCTACCAGGCGATTCTCCAGGATGAGGAGCGCCAGCGGACCCACATCAACCTCATTGCCTCGGAGAACTACGCCAGCCGGGCAGTTCTGGAGGCCCAGGGGAGCGTGTTGCAGAACAAGTACGCGGAGGGCTACCCTGGCAAGCGGTATTACGGCGGGTGCGAGTTCGTGGACGTGGCCGAGCGCCTGGCCATCGAGCGGCTCCTGGCTTTATTTGGGGCGGAACACGCCAATGTCCAGCCGCACTCCGGGACTCAGGCAAACATCGCCGTCTACTATGCGCTCCTGAAACCGGGGGACCGTATCCTCAGCATGAACCTCTCCCACGGCGGGCACCTCTCCCACGGCGCGCCCGTGAACATGGTGGGGAACTACTTCCAGGTCGCCTACTACGGCGTAAAACGAGAGACCGGGCGGATCGACTTCGACCAGGTTGCCGCGCTCGCGCGCGAGCACCGTCCCAAGCTCATCATCGCCGGGTACAGCGCCTATCCCCGGATCATTGAGTGGGAACGGTTCCGGGAAATCGCCGACGAGGTTGGGGCTTACTTCATGGCGGACATTGCCCACATCGCCGGCCTCATCGTGGGGGGCGTCCACCCAAGCCCGGTCCCTTATGCCCACGTCGTCACTTCCACCACCCACAAGACCCTCCGTGGGCCGCGGTCTGCCTTTATCCTGTGCAAGGCAGAACTCGCTCCCCTCATTGACAAGGCGGTCTTCCCGGGGACTCAGGGTGGCCCGATGATGCACACCATCGCAGCGAAGGCGGTGTGCTTCCTGGAGGCAAGCACGCCGGAGTTCAAGGAGTATGCCCGGCGTATCGTGGAGAACGCGCAGGCCCTTGCCGAGGAGCTGATGCGCCGCGGCTACCAACTCGTCTCCGGCGGGACAGATAACCACCTCATGCTCGTGGACCTGCGGAACAAGGGGCTGACGGGGAAGCAGGCGGAGGCGGCGTTGGGCTCTGTAGGGATCATTGTGAACAAGAACATGGTCCCCTTCGACGACCAGAAGCCCATGATCACAAGCGGCATCCGCATCGGCACGCCCGCCGTCACCACGCGGGGAATGGGGGTGGAGGAGATGCGCCACATCGCCAGGATGATCGATGAGGTGTTGACCCACCTCGACGACGAGGGCGTGCGCGAGCGTGTGCGCCAGGAGGTCCGGGAGCTGACGGCGCACTACCCCATCTACGCAGAGCCTGTAACTGTGAGAACCTGAGAGGAGCGCCCCATGTCCAAGGTCATCGTGATCGATCACCCGCTCGTCCAGCACAAGCTCACCATCCTGCGGGATGTGCGGACGGGCCACAAGGAATTCCGCGAGCTCGTCGAGGAGCTGGCCATGCTCATGGCCTTTGAGGTGACCCGCTCCCACCCGACCACCGAGGTGGAAGTCCGGACGCCCCTCGGCGTGGCCAAGGGGAAGACCATCTCAGGGCAGGAGGTGGCTGTTGTCCCCATCCTCCGAGCGGGCCTTGCCATGGAGGCAGGGATCTTGCGCCTGATCCCCACAGCGAAGGTTGGCCACGTGGGGATCTGGCGTGACCCAGAGACCCTCCAGCCAAATACCTATTACTCCAAGCTCCCTTCCGATATCGGGGAGCGGGAGGTCATGGTCGTGGACCCGATGCTCGCGACAGGGGGATCGATCGTTGCCTGCCTCGACCTTCTGAAGAACCACGGGGCCAAGAACATCAAGGTAATGTGCATCATCGCAGCTCCCGAGGGGATCGCCAGGGTCCAAGAAGCGCACCCTGACGTGGAGATCTACACAGCTGCGGTGGATGAGCGCCTCAACGACCACGGTTACATCGTCCCTGGCCTGGGGGATGCCGGGGATAGGCTCTACGGGACGAAATAGGCGATGCGGCCTCCCTGGGATGAGTACTTCATGCGGATGGCCCACCTTGCGGCAACGCGGTCGACGTGCTTGCGCAGGAAGGTGGGGGCCGTCATCGTCAAGGACCGCATGGTGCTCTCCACGGGCTATAACGACACCCCACGAGGCCTTCCGAACTGCGGCGACGGGGGCTGCGCGCGCTGTGCCTCTGAGGTACCCTCCGGCCAGGGCCATGACACTTGCCTGTGCCTCCACGCGGAGCAGAACGCCATCCTCCAGGCAGCCTATCACGGCGTGGCCATCGCCGGAGGGACCCTCTACTGCACGCACCAACCCTGCCTGATCTGCGCCAAGATGATCGTGAACGTGGGACTGCGCCGCTTGGTGTTCGCAGGGGAATACCCCGACCCTCTGGCAAGAGAGGTGCTGGAGCAGGCCGGCGTCGAGCTCTCCCAGGTGAGGATACCCGATCTTTAAACGTTGAGCTCCTTCAACTCGCCGGTGACCATGTAGATGACCCGCTCCCCGATGTTCGTGGCGTGGTCAGCGGCGCGCTCAAGGTGCTGGGCGACGAGGATGAGGTCAAGGGCTTGGGAGATGGTTCTGGGGTCTTCCATCATGATGGTCAACAGCTCCCTGAAGACTTGGGTGCGGAGTGCATCCACCACGTCGTCCTGCGCGGTCATCCGCTCGGCGAGGTCTGGGTCCCTGTTGATGTAGGCATTCAGCGCGTCCGCGAGCATCCCCTGAAAGATCTCCTCCATCCTGGGAATGTCGATGAGGGGTTTCAGGTGGGGACGGCCGGAGAGGCGCTTGGTGGCT
>JAUQQG010000059.1 GCA_030550015.1 bacterium
GGTAATACCTTTTGGATCTTGAATGGGCGAACTTGTACCCAGAGTTATGAGGACCACAAACGTAACTAGGACGTACCATTCTTGCCACAATCCGTTTCGAGAAAACAGCAATGACGCACCTACATAGAGCAGAGTGGTCCATAGAACAATAAAAAACAAAGCCCAACGAAAGCGGCGCATATTTCCCCCTTAAAAGATAAACCTGACCGTCAGCTAAATCTCCCTTAGGCCACCTAGAAAACCGCGGAAGAGCACGGAGGAAAGGATGCGGACCACTTTCACGGGCAAACACCTGACCGATCTACCGAATCACAGCGTCTCACGAGAGCCCGCCATTACCTTCGGCACACATCGTCTTTGCAGAGGCTCCATCGCCTCTCCTACACGCCGGAGGTACCATCGCGCGACATGGATTGCCGCCCTTTTGAGCTGCCGGCCGGTCAGGAGTTTACTTTCGCCAAACTTACATCAATTCCTCCCTCCGTATCCTCTTAATTATTTCTCCTCACTTCCTCCTCACTCCACTCCTCACTCCTTCCTCTTAAGCCTCTCCATCATCTTCCGAGCTCCCCACGCTGCTAGGATTATTCCCGCAATCTCAAACCCGATGGCAGGCTGCCGAATGGTAAAGAGAACCCACCCCACAGCCACGATAGCCATCGTGACCAGGTTGAGCCAGCGTTGCTGGACCTCGTCGTACTCCGGGTCTACGTACCCGGTAACCCTCCGCCAGAGCACATCCCACCATCCCCTGCTGTCCTCTATGACTTCGGGGTTCCGCCAGACCCACAGGAGGAGGAGGACCATCGTGAGCCCTGCCATAATCAGGATGGACTCCCTCACCCCTAGGATATCGGCAAGAGCCCCAAATCCTAGAAGAGCGAGTGCATTCACCACACCGAGAGCAACCTGGCGGTTGGCCATCACCCGACCCACCATCTCCTGCGGGGTAATCTCCATGATCAACGTCACGAGGCTGATGAGGAAGACGATGTTGCCAAAGCCCCATGCGAACATGGCGGCGAGCAAAGCCTCGTAGGAGGGAGCCAACCCGGCAGCTCCTGTGGCAAGCACGAAAACAATAGCTCCAGCGATGATCAAAGCACCCTTCGGGAACTTGGTCCCGAACCATCCCATCAGGATAGAAGCGGTAAGAAAACCAGTTCCGTGGACACCGTTCATGAAGCCGAATTGCGCATCAGTGACCCCCAGGACACCCTTTGCCAGGGGCGTTTGTAGGCTGTTCAACCCTGCGACCCAGAAGATCACAAAGATCGAGAGGAAGAGACCACGTTGAAGTGGATGGTTCCAGATATACCGGAACCCTTCCACCATATCTCTTTTGACCCCCTGCCACCAGCTTTCCACGGTGCGCGCGAGCGGGGGAACAGTCATGGCGAGAACAAGAAAGGCACTCACCACATAACTTGCGGCGTCCAGGTAAAGAGCAGTCGCATACCCCATGCGCATGACCACAATCCCAGCCAGGATAGGGCCGATGACCTCTGTACCTGTATCCATCGCGGAGAAAAAGCTATTGGCGGGCATCAAATCCTCTTTCCTGACTACCTGGGGGATCACCGCAAACATCGCCGGCCGGAAGAACACCGAAGCGACAGAAATCAGGAAGATCGTCACGTACACGTACCAGATGCTGTGCATGATCAGTGAGGGGATGGTCGCCACAACCACTGCCCGGACCAGGTCTGAGGCGATCAGGACGGCCTTCCGGTTCAGACGATCCACCAGCACCCCGCTCAGCAACCCCAGGGGCACTTGCCCCAGCGTCATCGCGGTCATAGCCAGGGAAACGTGGACGGCAGAACCGGTAAGAGAATAGACCCAGAGGGAGATGGCAAGCCAGTGGAAGCGGTCGCCCATCTGGGAAACGAGCTGCCCAGTCCAGAGGAGGGCGTAGTTGCGGTTGCGCATGAGGGTGAGGAAGCCAGCGGGGGCAGGTTTGGCGGCTTCTCCGACAGAGTCGCCCACGCGTCACCTCACTGGTTTGGGGTCCCACCGAAACCCATCCCAGGGTTTTGGTGGAGTGACTCAGGCAGGGTGGAATTCGAGGACACAAAACAATTCTCCTTTACCCTCACCTCAAGGGAGGGAGAACGGGCCGTAGCGAAATCCCCTCAACAGATTCCAGAAGCTACTCAGAAGATGACCTCACGGGTGCCGTTGCGGTGGCGGACGATGATGATGTCCCCGCTCTCCTGAAGGCTCTTGAGCGCCTCCGTCACCTTGCTCACCCGGACAGACCGGATGGCATCGCTCTCCTGTGCCTTGAAGGTCTTCCCGCAGGCGGCGCAGTACTGGCCCCGCTGGGAGAGGAAGGTGCCACGCACCGCGTGCCAGCGGATGGTCACGTTGGAGATCACATACTCGCTCCCGCACTCCGGGCACCGCATAGCTCTCGACCTCTCCTAAATAATCGGCCGCTTCCTCTCTTCCTCCACCCTCCATTTGGCCGCCTTCGTTCCTGCTCGTGGAAAAGGAAGCAGGAGGAGGGTTTTCTTTCATAGTTCTCTCCGCTTGTAGCCGGTTCCTCCCCCGTTCCACTAGGTGCGGAACCTTCCTTAATGTAACAATGTAACCCCACCAAAATCTCTTGTCGAGATTTTGCTGGGGACCCCGCTATTTCAAGAGGGCGCCCAGCCCGATCCGCCGAACGCAAGAAACGTGATGAACCCGATCCAAACAAAAGGGGAGCAGGCCTGTAAGCCGGGTTCTGTACCCGCGCCCCTTGCGGGGAAGCGGGCGGGTAGCCATCTCTCTGGGGCATGCAGTTGCCTGCAGCCTCAAGCGGCCTACCCGGGGATCAGCGGGCCACCTCATCTCCCCCTATTCGGCCTTGCTCCAGGTGGGGTTTACCTAGGTTCCCAGGTCTCTAGGACCCGAAGACCCCCGTTTCCGGGACAGCCAGTCGCCTGGCTGCTGGTGGGCTCTTACCCCGCCGTTGCACCCTTACCCCGGAGGATCACCCCTCCAAAGGCGGTTTACATTTCTGTGGCACTTTCCCTGGGGTCGCCCCCGCTGGGTGTTACCCAGCACCTTGCCCTGTGGAGCCCGGACTTTCCTCCCCTCCCCGGGAACTCCAAGATCCCCGGCGAGGAGCGGCTCCCCGGCCTGCTCCCTCTCTATGGTACCAGAGGGCAGCTCAGGAGTTCAACTTCTCGTCGATGGCGCGGTTTGCCAGCCTGTCCGCTCGCACATTCTTCTCCCGCTCAATATGGCGAACCGAGACCTTCCGCAACCTCCCCATGAGCGTGCGAGCCCTTTGGAAAAGGGGGAGGAGGTGGGCGCTGCGGACGCGGTAGGTACCATTCACCTGGCGAACTAGAAGCTCGCTGTCGCTGTAAATGATAACCTCTTCCGCACCTTGGCGCAGGGCCTCCTCCAGCGCGGCCAGGAGCGCATGGTATTCGGCAACGTTGTTGGTGGTCTCCCCCAGGTACCTGGCGATCTCCCGCACGACGGTCCCGTCCTGGGCCAGGAGGACAACGCCGATCCCTGCAGGACCTGGATTTCCTCGGGCGGCGCCATCGATATAACAGGAAAAAGCTTTTGCGCCCACTAGTGGCCAGCCTCCGCAGTGAGCCGCTGCTCCAGGCGCTGGGTCAGTAGGGAGAGCGGGTAACAGATGAGGAAGTAGATGGCCGCCACGGTGATCCAGATCTCAAATGAGGCCAAGGTCCTCTCCACGACCTCCCTCCCTGCCCTCGTTAGCTCAAACACGCCGATGATCGCGGCTAGGGAAGTATCCTTGATGAGCGTGGTGAACAGCCCCATGAACGGGGGAACCATGCGGCGGAGAGCCTGAGGGAGGATCACCAGGGACATGGTTTGCCACCAGGTAAGGGCTAGAGAGCGCGCCGCCTCGACCTGCCCGTGGGGGATGGATTGGATAGCCCCTCGCACAATCTCCGCGGCGTTCGCGGCTGCAAAGAAGGTCATGGCCAGGGAAGCGGCCAGGAGGGAATTCAATCGGATCCCCAGGGCCGGGAGGCCAAAGAAGACGAAGAAGATCTGGAGGATGAGCGGAGTATCCCGGAAGAGCTCGACGAACATCAGGGAAACAGTTCGGAGGAGCCACATGCGGCTGATGCGCATGAACCCTACAAGAAATCCCAGGATCGTACCTGTGAGCATTACCGTGAGCCCAATCCCAGCCGTCACCTCCAGGCCGCGGGCGAGATAGAAGAAGTTGGTGACGACGACACCCCACTTCATGCGACCCTCCGGATGTACACAAGTAAGCGACCCTCTACACGGCGCAACACAGCCACCAACAACAGCACCATGCACAGATAGATCAACGCCGTGGCACCATAGATCTCGAAACTGCGGAACGTCCAGGCGTTCAGGTCGTTGGCCAGGAAGGTCAGTTCTACCACACCAATCGTGGATACGAGGGACGAGTTCTTGAGGAGGGCGACGAAGTTGTTCCCCAGGGCCGGCAGGCTGATCCGGATCGCCACCGGGAGGATAACGTGGCGGAAGCTCTGGAACGAGGTCATCCCCAGGGACGCCGCCGCCTCCCGGAGCCCCCTCGGCACGGCCTCGATTCCTGCCCGAAACACCTCTACGTTATAAGCTCCTGTGTACAGGCACAACGCCAAAAGTCCTGAGCCGAAGGCGGAAAGGCGGATGCCAATCCCAGGAAGGCCAAAGAAGAGGAAGAAGATCTGGATGAGCAACGGGGTATTCCGGAACACCTCTACATAGGCGGCCGCAAGGAAGCGGAACATCCGCCACCGAGAGAGACGGCCCGCCGCCCCCACAACCCCTAGCACCGTCGCTAGGAGGATCGCCAGGAGGCTCAATCCCATTGTGAGGACAGCACCCCGCAACAGGATCGGGAGCGAACGAACGATCACAGAGAAGTCAAACTGGTATGTCATTGTTCCACCCATATATGTAGGGGCGACGCGCGCGTCGCCCCTACGGTCCCTTCCGAATTTCCACAAATAGGTTACGGCAACACCAGGACGGGCTTGCAGTCCTTGGGTTTCAGGAGTTGCCCGGCGAGCTCGCCGAACCACTTCTTGTAAAGGCGGTCATAGACCCCTTCCTGCCGGATCTTGACGAGCGCGACGTTGATCCAGGCCAAGAGATCCTTCTCCCCCTTGCGCACCCCAATGGCATACGGGGCGGGCATTTGGGGCGGCCAGCCGACGACCTTGAGGGAAGGATCCTGCTTGGCGAAGCTCAGCAGGAGTACGTCGTCCTGGACGAATGCTTCCGCGCGGCCTCCCTTCAGAGCCAGCAAAGCCTCCGAGTTCTGCGTGAAGGTGATCTTCTGTGCTTGCGGGGCCAGGACGCTTGTGACCCTATCGCCTGTGGATCCCTGGACCGTTGCCACGCGTCGGCCGTTGAGATCCTGGAAGGTGCGGATCGTGCTGTTCTGTGGCACGAGGATCAGGTGCCCGCTGCAGAAGTACGGCTGGGAAAAGTCCACCACCTTGGCCCGGTCGAAGGTCACCGTCATCGTGGCCACAATGATGTCGATCTGCTTCGTCTGGAGGAAGGGGATGCGGTTGGCCGATGTCACGGTGACAAACCGAACCTTCGAAGGATCCCCAAAGAGGAGCCTGGCAAGCTCCTTGGCCAAATCGAGATCGAAGCCTGCCCGTTCTCCCCGTTCATCGATGTACCCAAAGGGCGGGAAATCCGCCTTGACCCCAACGATCAGGTAGCCCCGCTGCTTGATCTCGTCGAGCGGGCCGGCGATTCCCACGGAGGCCACGAAAGCTACGAGCACGAGCGTTGAAAGAACGAGCCATGCCTTTCTCATGTACCACTCCCCCTTTCCATTCTTGATCCTCGAATCACGAATTACGACTTCACGGATTACATTCCCAGATAGGCCTTCTTGACCTCGGGATGGGCGAGGAGCTCTGAACCGCTCCCCTCTAGAACCACGCGCCCGTTCTCCATGACGAAGGCCCGGTCTGCAATCGTAAGGGCCTGTTGGACGTTCTGTTCGACGAGGAGGATCGTCACTCCCTCCTTGTGGATTTGTTCGATGATGCCGAAGACCTCCTTGACAATGAGGGGAGCGAGACCCAGGCTTGGCTCGTCGAGGAGGAGAACCTTAGGATCGCTCATGAGTGCCCGCGCGATCGCCAGCATCTGTTGCTCTCCCCCGCTGAGGGTTTCAGCAACCTGGTGGAAACGCTCGCGCAGCACGGGGAAGATGCTCAGAACCCGCTCCAGGTTCTGGGTGCGCCGAGCCCTGGCCCGTGGGAGGAACGATCCAAGGAGGAGGTGCTCCTCCACAGTCATCAGGGGGAAGAGCTGGCGCCCCTCGGGGACATGGGCGATCCCCATCTCCACGATCCTATGGGGGGAGAGACCAGTCAGGTCCTTCCCGTCGAACAAGATCCGCCCGCTCCTGGGGCGAAGGAGTCCGGTGATGGCGCGGAGGGTCGTGGTCTTCCCCGCTCCGTTCGCCCCGATGAGGGCCACAAGTTCTCCCTCGCGCACAGAGAGGGAGACGTCCCAGAGGACCTGCAGGTCTCCGTAGGCGACGTTGATGGACTCAACGAGAAGCATCCCTCTCCCTCACCCTTTTACCTTCCTTCACTCCCTCCTCCAGATTCCCCCAGGTACGCCGCAATAACCGCTGGATCGGATGCCACCTCTTGGGGCTTCCCTTCGGCGATCTTCCGACCGTAATTGAGAACAACCACCCGGTCGCTGAGACCCATGATGACCCGCATCACGTGCTCCACAACGATGATCGTGATCCCGCGGTCCCGGACCCTCCGAATGAGCTTTACGGTCGCATCGGTTTCTGCGGGGTTGAGGCCAGCGACAACCTCATCAAGGAGCAGAAGGCGCGGGTTGAGTGCCAGGGCGCGGGCGATCTCCAGGCGCTTTCTCCCAGCGAGGTTCAGGCTCGCAGCTGGCCGGGAGGCAAAGGGAGCAAGCCCCGTGAGGTGGAGCGTTTCCCATGCTCGGTCCTCAGCCTCCCTCCGGGAGGAGGTTCGTAGGAAGGATCCGATGAGAACATTCTCCAGTACCGTCAGTTTGGGGAACGGCCGTACGATCTGAAAGGTCCGCCCCATCCCCATGGCCGCAAGACGGTAAGGGGGAAGCCCGGTCACCTCTTTCCCCAAGAAGCGCACGGAACCTTCCGTAGGTCTTAGGTACCCGCTGATCACGTTGAATAGGGTGGTCTTCCCGGCGCCATTGGGACCAATGAGGCCGAGGATCTCTCCTTCCTCCACCGAGAGGGAAACATCCTGGAGGGCCAGGAGGCCTCCGAACCGCTGGTGTACGCCTTCCACCTGCAGGATCGATCCACTGCTCATGGCCGCTCCCCTCGAACCTCGACAGGCACCACAGGAGCTGGACGGGTCAGGCGGCGCAACAGGACATGCCATCCTCCTACGATCCCCTCGGGTGCGAACCGCACGACCAGGATGATGAGGATGCCGTAGATCAGCAGGTTCGCCTGCTGGAAGTAATTCCGGAAGAGGTCCGCCGCACCCAGCAGCACCACAGCTCCGATGGTGGGGCCAAACACAGTACCTGCGCCCCCGATGTAGGCGATCAACGCCAGCTCCACGCTCAGCCCGATATCCAGAACGATATGCGGCTCAAAGAAGGAGAGGTAGATGGCGTAGAGGGATCCCCCCGCGGCGGTGAGGGCCGCGCTCAAGGCGAATGCTAGGATCTTCGTGCTTGTGGGGTTGATCCCCATGGCCATCGCGGAGTCCTGGTCCTCGCGGATAGCCTGCAGGGAGTACCCGAACCGGCTCCAGCTCAACCACCATACCACCAGGAGCGCGATCCCTAAGAAGGCTAGGCCAAGGTAGAACTCCACCGTCCGGTCGAATAAGTCCAGGCCGAACGGCCGCGGAAGTTCCCGCAAGAAAAGGCCCTCCGCACCGCCTGTGAGGTTCTTCCAGTTGATAGCGACCAGGCGAAGGATCTCGGCCACGGCAATGGTGGAAAGGACGAAGTAGGGACCCCTCAGGCGGAAGACGATCCACCCCCACATTGCCGCTACTACACTCGTCAGGGCCATGCCCGCGAGCAACCCCCACCAGGGAGGGATGCCCGCCCGCAGGGAGAGGAGGGCAAGGGTATATCCCCCGATCCCCACGAGAGCCGCATGTCCAAGGGAAAGCTGGCCGGCCCACCCTCCTAGGATGTCCCAGGCCGTGGCCATTCCAGCGAAGAGGACGATCACCACCCCCAGGTTAAGCTTTGTGGGGAAGATCCAGGGGTACAAAGTGAACGCCACCAGGACCGCTCCAATCCAGGCCAGGGTTTTGAACCGTTCCCGCATGTTTGGAGTCCCCTCTCCCTCCGCGCATCATCGCTGTTCAGACCCTGCTCTTCCCAAACAAGCCCGCGGGCCGCAGCAACAGCACCGCCAGGAAAGCAATGAGGCCGAAGGCATCCCGGTAGCCGCTGGAAATGTAGGCGGCGCCCAGGGATTCTGTCACCCCAAGGATCAGCCCTCCGCCAATGGCGCCCAGGACGTTCCCCATTCCTCCCAGTACCGTGACCACGAACGCCTTCAGGGTAAAGACCCCGCCGATCGTGGGGATCACATAGAGCACCGGAAGGAGCAGGGTCCCGCTTACCGCGGCCAGGGCAACGCCGATCCCAAAGGCGAGCATACGGGCTACCGCTGTGTTGATCCCTTGGAGCTCCGCAGCGTCCCTGTTTTGCGCAGTCGCCCGCATGGCCCGCCCGATCTCCGTGCGCGTGAGCACCCAGTAAAGCCCGAGGATCACTGCCAGGGTGATCAGGAAAGAAACGCTCAGGGGTCCGCTGAAGGTTACTCCGCCGACGCGCACCGTCTTCGTCGAGTACCATGTAAAGATGCTCTGGGGATGAGCGCCAAACCCGAACAGGAGGAGGTTGCTGATCACCAGCCCAACCCCCACTGTCATCAGGATGGAGACGTGCTCAGGAGCCGCGATGATGGGAGCGATGAACACCCTCTCCACCAGGGCCCCCAGGAGGATGCCCCCGACAATGATCAAGGGGAGCGCCAAGTAGGGATCGATGCCCATGGACTGGAAGAGGAGGAGGGAGGTGTACATCCCGAGGGCCACGAATTCCCCGTGGGCGAAGTTGACAATGCGCATCACGCCGAAGATCAGACTCAGGCCAATGCCCACAAGGGCGTAGACCCCTCCTGTCAAGATTCCGGTCATGAAGACCTGGAGAAATGTCGTCATGAGAGGTCGCTCTTCCTCAGAGAGCTCTCCTTTAGCGCTTATCCCATGGCGGGGTCGGGTACTTGGGCTTCCCCGGGGCGATGCTCGCCGGGAAGACCGTCACGAACTTCCCTCCCTGTACTTGCTCAACCACCATGGGAATGGGGTTCTGGTTCTTGAACCCAAGGAAATCCTTGAACTCCACAGGTCCTACAGGCGTCATGAGTTTCGTTGCCTTGAGGGCATCCCGAACATCCTCCTGGCTCAGGCTCTTCGCACGGCGCAGCGCATCAGCTGCGACGATCAGAGCCATATAAGCCTCTGCGGCGTGATAGGAGGGCTCCATCCCGGCCGCTTTCTTGAGCTTCTCGTAAAGCTGTCGTGCCCCAGGATACTTCACATCCGGGGTCCAAGAGGTCGCGCTGAACACCCACTCGGCAGCATCCCCAGCGCCCTTGATGAAGGGCTCGATGGCAAACCCTGCCGCAGCACCGGCAAAGATCTTGGGGTTGATATTCACCTCCTTGGCCTGCCGCATGATCGCCACAGCGTCTTCCTCATAGGAAACCATGAACAGAATATCCGGGTTGAACCCCCGGATCCGATTGAGGATGGGCCGGAAATCAGTGAGACCCCTGTCGTACGCCTCGCGGGTAACGATCTGGTACTTCCGTGCCTTGGCGTAGACCACCGCCGCATCTGCGACGGAGGTTTCAAACGCACCCGTGCCGTGTAGGATCGCCACGGTATTAAGGGGGATGGAAGGATACTGTTCACGGAGGAACTGGAACAGGTCAAAAAGGGTGCTGGCATAGGTACTGGACACGCTCTTAGCTCGGAACACCCACTCAGATCCGGGCCTGGTGATGCTGTCGTCAGCACTCCCGGAGACCAACAACACCCTCCTCTGGCGGTCCATATATCCTGCCAGGGGCTTGCTGATCCCGCTGGAGTAAGTCCCCAAGATGATGGGAACGCCCTTCGCAATCAGTCTCTCTGCCGCGCTCAATGCTGCTGGGACGGTGCTGGCATCGTCCTCAATGAGCAACTCGACAGGACGGCCCTTGATCCCCCCAGCACGGTTGATCTCCTCAAGGGCGACTTGATAACCGGCCATCTGCATCTTCCCAAAGGTAGCGAACCGCCCTGTGAGGGAGGTGATGATCCCAATCCGAAGCGGCTCAGCAGGGGCAGGAAACGCAGTCGATGCGAGACTCCCAGCGAGAACTACAGCCAGCGCAATGAGCAGAGTCTTTCGCATACTCCCCCCTCCCCCGGCATCTCATGCCGGAATGATTTGTACCACACTAAGGCTTGGGCCTGATCGAGAATACAGCCCTTACCGGATAGCAAAGCAACCCCCTCCCCGATACACTTGCCATGGAGGGGAAAGACGGAGCCGGAGGACTTCAAGTGCAATTCCCATCCTACCATCGCCCCTTGCATCTGCGATTGGACCCTCCGGCTCTGTCTCCCTCCTTTGCCCCATGAGGGGACTTGGGGAGAAAAGGTGTGATCCGCTTCCCTTATTCGCCTGAAGCGAAAACTCTTCCTCCAAGGGATGAACGGGATCACCACGGGGTACCGAATAAGTATCCCAGCAGGGCCGGTGAATCCTCCCTGGGGGAGGCGGTAAGTCTTCACAGGGTGAGAACGCGATGAACGAGCTCGGGAACACGGCTCTGCTCATTGCTTTTTCTGTTTCCCTCTATGGGGTCGCGGCCCCTCTGGTAGGGGCACGCACTGGGCGGGAGGAGCTGGTTCAGAGTGGCGAGAACGCTGTGGTGGCCAACTTCTTCCTCCTATCCCTCGCCACGGCCGCCCTCCTGTACGCCCTCTTGACCCGGGATTTCCGCAACACCTACGTCGCCTCCTATACCAGCAGGGACCTCTCCTTCTGGTACACGGTCTCGGCTCTCTGGGCAGGCCAGGCGGGATCCTTGCTCTTCTGGACATGGCTGCTCTCCGCATTTGCGACCATCAGCGTGCGGATCAACAGGGAATGGCTCTCGGATCTCATGCCCTACGCGATGGCGGTCATGATGGCTACCTCCGCCTTTTTCCTCTTCCTGCTCTCGTTTGCCAGCAGCCCCTTCGAGCTGCTTCCCTTCCGTCCGGCTGACGGACAGGGGCTCAACCCCCTCCTCCAAAATCCAGGGATGTTCTTCCATCCACCGACCCTGTACCTTGGCTACGTGGGCTTCACCGTCCCTTATGCCTTTGCCATCGCCGCCCTGGTCACCGGGCATTTGGATGAGCGGTGGATCCGGGCGACACGGCGGTGGACCCTGTTCGCCTGGTTCTTCCTGACGCTCGGGATCCTGTTTGGGATGCAGTGGGCATACGTGGAGCTTGGCTGGGGCGGGTTCTGGGCATGGGATCCCGTAGAGAACGCCAGCCTCATGCCTTGGCTCACGGGCACAGCCTTCCTTCATTCGGTGATGATCCAAGAGAAGCGGGGGATGCTCAAGGTCTGGAACATGGTCCTGATCATCCTCACCTTTGCTCTGTCCATCTTCGGGACCTTCCTCACCCGAAGCGGCGTCCTCTCCTCGGTGCACTCCTTCGCCCTCTCCTCCCTGGGACCGCTGTTTTTCGCCTTCATCGCCATCGTGCTCTTGTTCTCGTTCTGGCTATTGGTCATGCGGCTGGATGCCCTGAAGAGCCCCCACGAGCTGGATTCCCTGATCTCCCGGGAGAGCAGCTTCCTGTTCAACAACCTGATCCTGGTAGGCGCGGCGTTCTCCGTGTTCCTGGGCACCATCTTCCCCCTCGTCTCCGAGGCTGTCCGGGGGGTAAAGATCTCCGTGGGCCCCCCGTACTTTAACCAAGTGAACGTGCCCATTGGGCTGGCGCTCCTCCTTATCATGGGCCTCTGCCCCTTGCTGGCTTGGCGCAAGGCGTCCTTGGAGAATTTAGCAAAGAACTTCCTCGGCCCTGGGTTATTTGCCCTTGCGGGAGGCGCAGTCCTGGCACTCTTAGGCCTCCGCCAGCCTGTGGCGTTGCTGGCCTTCACCCTGGGCCTATTCGTCACCGCCACCATCCTCCAGGAGTTCCACCGGGGGGCAAAGGTGCGGGCACGCCAGGGGAGGGAGAGTTACCCGCTCGCGGTCGTTCGGCTCATCCTGCGCAACAGGAGACGCTACGGTGGGTACATCGTGCACCTCGGAGTGATCCTCCTATTCATGGGGATGGCCGGATCGGCGTTCTCTGTGGAGAAGGAGGCGATTCTCAAACCCGGGCAGACAATGCAGATCAAACAGTACACTCTGCGCTACGAAGGGCTCTCCCAATACCCCACGCGGAGCGCCCTGGTGAACGCTGCCCGGCTCACAGTTTATAACTCCGGAAAACCCGTGGGGATGCTCCTTCCTCAGAAGAACGTTCACCGAGGCCATGAGGGTCAACCTATGACCGAGGTGGCCATCCGTTCGACCTGGAAGGAGGATCTCTACGTGATCCTTGCGGGATTCAGCGAGGATGGCGCGGCGAGCTTCAAGGTGATCATCAACCCTCTGATGATGTGGATGTGGGTCGGCGGAGTCCTGTTGGCCATCGGCACGATCATCGCCTTCTGGCCTGACCGGCGGGAGGGGAGACGCCCGGGAGCGAGGTACGTGGTGGAGTAAAAACTAGTACGGAGTAAGGGAGTTCGGAGTGGAAGGCGTGGCACGGTACATTCCCATGAAGCGGACGTGGATGATCGCCGGGATCGTGGCGATTACCTTCTTGTTCGGCGGAGAGATCGCGCATGCCCTCACGGTGGGTGAGGTCGCTGGGGAATTCATCTGCCAGTGCGGGTGTGGCCTCACCCTGGCCAATTGCGCCCACGGGGAGTGCGGCCCCCGCGACCAGATGACCACGGCCATCGCCTCCATGATCGCAGCTGGAAAAACGAAGCCGGAGATCATCGCCGCTTTCGTCGCACAGTACGGGGAGCGCGTCCTAGCCGCGCCCACCAAGCGTGGGTTTAACCTCGTGGCGTGGGTCACTCCGTTCGCAACCCTCATCGCGGGGGCTGGATTGCTGGTGCTGCTCGCCTGGTCCTGGGCCGTCCGACGCAGGGTGGTGCAACCTACAGCTGAGGGGGTATGGGATCTTCTCTCCCCGGAGGAGCGGAAAAGGCTGGAGGAAGAGCTCAGGAGGTTACAAGACTAGAGCCATGGAGCTCCTGGTGACGCTTGCGCTCATCGTCCTTGTTGGGGTCTACATCGCCTGGCCAATTGTGACGGCATCTCCGCGCCCGCGCGCGTCAAAATACATACAGGAAAGTCCCCTTGACGCTCTCCTCCGGGAGAAGGAGGCAACGCTTGCAGCCATCAAGGAGCTGGAGTTCGACTACCAGACGGGAAAGCTCTCGGCCGAGGATTACCAGGATCTTCGCGCCCGGTATGAAGCAAAGGCCGTAACGATCCTACGGGCCCTGGATGCTGGGGGGAAGGGCGTAAGCTTGGAAGATGCTGTAGAGGAGGAGATCCAGGCTTTCCGCAGGCGTCAGAGGGAGGCCACTTGCGAGGGATGTGGCGAGACGCTTCCTTCTGGTGCGCGGTTCTGCCCCCACTGCGGGAGGGCGGTGGCGAAAGGATGAAGACGATTAAGGACGGGCACAGGGGCCTGAATTTTCTCGGCATGATTGCGGCCTCTCTCCTTCTTACCGCCCTGGCCCTCCCTGTGGAAGCGGCAACGGGGACAATCCAGGGGAAGGTCGTGAACCGGACCGGAGGGGTCAGGCCCGTGGCCAATGTCCCCGTCACCCTCACGTCCTATGTCAACGAAGCTGAAGAGCAGAAGAAGACGACCACCACGGACACCGCGGGACGCTTCGCTTTTCGAGGCCTCCCCACCGGCCCAGGACGGTCCTACGTCCTGCAGGTGAAGTACAAAGAAGGGGACTACGAGAGCCCACGGTTCACTCTCCAGGGGAGTGAAACGGTCAAAACGGTGGAAATGGTGGTCTATGAACCCACAACCGATCCTTCCGTGGTCCGTGCCGGGATGCACCACATCATTGTAGACGTCCAAGAGGGAGCCCTTCAGATCGTGGAGCTGGTGGTGCTGGTGAATCGGACTGACCGCACCTACATCGGTGCCACGACCCTTCCTGATGGCAGGCGGGAGACCTTGCGTTTCTCCCTCCCCGGAGGAGCAAGGGATGTCCAGTACCTGGACGGGCTCATGGAGTGCTGCGTCATCTCAAAGGGAAACGTCCTGATCGATACCATGGACGTCAAACCAGGGACGAGACAGATCGCCTACGGATACGTGCTCCCCTTCACCACTTCCCGTGTCTCATTTGAGCGGCCCCTCGACACACCCACGGATACCCTGGAATTCCTCGTCCCCGACATCGGCGTGACGGTGCAATCCGCTCAGCTCGCCGAAAAGGGGGTCCTGGAAACTTCCTCTGGAAGATACTTGCGCTACTCGGGAACGAGGCTCGCATCGGGTGAGCGGATCACGATCGCCATAGAAGGGCTTCCCACAAAGACGCGATCCTTCCGCGCGCTCGCATTCGCCCTGGCTCTGGCCATCCTCAGCGCCGTCCTGGTTTACCCGCTGATCAAACGCCGGCCCCAGGCGGAGAAAGCCCCCATGTGGGCTGAAGAGAAGCGCCTGGCCCTCCTGCGGGAGATCGCCGAACTCGATGATCGGTTCGAAGCCGGGGAACTCCCGGAGGAGGAGTACCGAACCCTCCGGGCACAGTGGAAGGCAGAGCTCCTCGCGCTCAGCAGAAATGCGCGTTCAGGTATGTCGCACAATCCCAGAAAGGAGGGAGAACGATGAGGCAGACCCCGTGCGCAAGGAAGAACCACCTCAGCCGAACGAGGGGTTTTCTCCCAGTCCTGGCCTTGATGGTGGTGGGGATCCTCGTCTTTACCTACGGCCAGGCAATGGCCAAGCCGGACCAAGGGAACGCCTTTAAGGAACTCTACGCGCCCAAGGAAGGCTCTGCCCTGGCTAAAGCCGGGTGCCTTGTGTGCCATGCGGAGATGAAGGACCTGAAGAAGCTGAATCCCTACGGGGCAGACCTCAAGAAACAACTCGAGAAGACCAAGGACATCACCGCCGCCCTGAAAGCAATCGAGCCCCTGGAC
>JAUQQG010000042.1 GCA_030550015.1 bacterium
TGGAAGGGTCAGATGTCCCCCGGGTGTGGGTCATGAGGATGGCGATATCATCCCCCGTGTGGGAGACCTGGCAGTCGATGAGCAGTTTCCCCTTCTCCCTCTCCACGCGCTCCCGGACAATGGCCAGGAGCTCAGGGCTCGGATTGGTGTGCCCGCCCACGCTGCCGATATCCGCCTTGATCACGCTGACAGTGATCTTCATACACGAACCTCCTTGAACTTGGATCTACTCTCTTGTTTTTCCTATTCTCTTCCTGGGAGAGGAAAACCTGCCGTATTGGTAGAAATAGCGAACGAGCCTGAAGGGGTTAGGAGAAATGCAAGGTCAGATTCGGGTTCAAGGGATTTGCCTCAAGAAGGAACGCGAGGGGAAGAAGGTCGTTGCCGAGCTGGCATGGAAAGACCAGGTGGTCAGTGGGGAAGCTAGGGAGGAGGGCGCGAGCACGTTCCGCCTTGCGGCACTGGCCGTGGTGGAGGCGATCAACCGCATCCTCCCGGAGGACTACCGGCTTTCCCTGGAAGGGATCGAGGTGATCCACCTGAGGCAGAACGACGCCGTCATTGTCCACGTGGCTTTCCTCCACCGGGAGAGGCGCGAGGACCTTGTAGGAAGCACACTCCTGCTCGGGCGGCACCCCCTAGAGGTGGGAGTATACGCTGTCCTGGATGCGGCTCAAAGGCGCGTGGAAGGCGTCCTGGAGAAGCGGTAACTTCGATTACAAGATCAGCTGGGCCTCCGAGGTCGCGTGTCAAAGGGAGACGACGGGGCCTTGCCCAAGGGGGACCAGATGGAAGAGTGGGGGAAAAGCCAGGCGTTGGTGATCGCTCTGGTCAACCAGAAAGGGGGGTGCGGGAAGACCACCACCGCCGTAAACCTTGGGGCATCTCTTGCCGTGCGAGGGGAGCGGGTCCTCCTCGTGGACATGGATCCCCAAGCGAACGCGACAGTGAGCTTCGGCATCGACCCGGCAACGCTCTCCCACACGATCTATCATGTCCTCGTCGACCACGGGGAGGAGGAAGGTCCCATTCCCTTGGAAATGGTTATGATCCCGACGAACGTCCAGAACCTCGATCTGGTTCCCTCGTCCATTGACCTCGCCAGTGCTGAACTGGAGCTTGTCACCAGGATCGGTCGGGAGAACACGTTGCGGAAGAAGCTCATGCCCATGAAGGAACGGTACACCTACGTGCTGATCGACACCCCGCCCTCCCTTGGGTTGTTGACCCTCAACGCCCTCGTGGCCTCAGATGCAGTGATCATCCCGATCCAGACGCACTACTACGCCCTGCTCGGGATGCGCCAGCTCTTGCGCACTTTAAGGATGGTCAAGGAAGAGATTGGCCACCACATTGAGATCCTTGGCGTCCTTCCCACGATGTACGACGCGCGCACGATGGTGAGCCGGGAGATCCTGGAGGGCATCCGGGAGTACTTCGGGGAGAAGGTGTTTCGCACAGCGATCCACTTCAATATCAAGCTTGTGGAGTCTTCCATGGCTGGTGTCCCCCTCTTCCTCCACAACCCGAGCTCCCGGGGTGCCCAGGACTACCTGCAGCTCGCCGACGAGGTGATCGCTCTTGCGCAAGGAACGAGCAGAACTCCGGCGCGGCCTTAGAGCCCTCATTCAGCGCACCTCTGAAGAACTGAAGGAGCTGAGTGGACGAGGTGTGGAAGCGCCCGTGGAAGGGTTCCATCCGTTCGAGGAGCCCGCGGGGATCAGGGAGCAGGGACGTCAGGGGAGGGAGGAGCTGAGGAGGGAAGGGCCGGAAAAGGCAGGGACGAGCGGGGCGGGCCTCCATCCTTTGCCAGTGAAGGCCCCTGAGGGGCACGAAGGACAAGCCGAGAGGCTTCGGTTCATTCCCCAGACCCGACACGGGGTGTGCTGGGCATATTACGTGAACGCACAGTGCTGGGAGCTTCCAGATGCTTTCTGTAACCAGGCCCTCCACATCTGCATGTTGCGAAACTGCCCGGTGTACCGGCTGCACCGTGAGGAGATGGAGCGCAGGTTCGCAGGGAAGTTTCGCTATCTTTGGTAAACCGCCCTGGTTGCTGAGCGAGGTTGTCAAAGGTTGCGCTGGGGTTCCTTGGGCGGGAAGAACCGAAGCAGCTCCCGCAGGTCCTGGATCACCGCCCATGGAACGATCCCCCTGGAGCGCAGGTCCTCTTCGCGAGGCTGGAAGGCGATGAAACGCACGCCGGCCCGCTGGGCTGCGAGCCCGTCGATCCAGGCATCACCGATCATGTATGCAAGGGCAGGGGACCCCCGGAGGCGGTTGAGGATGAGGGTGATCCCTTCCGGACTGGGCTTGGGGGAATGGACATCCTCACGGCTTACGACGACCTCAAACGTCCCTGCGAGCCCAAATGCGTGCAGGACCTCCTCTACGGCGGCTCTCCCATTGTTCGTGAGCAGGGCAAGGCGATAGCCCCAACCTTTAAGGGTGTTGAGGACCTCCGGGGCGTGCTCGACCAGCGTGGCCCCTTCAAGGCCGGCCCTCTCGTGGTGCATCACGACCTCCCACATCGCCTTTCCTACCTCTGGCCCGATATGCTCGCCCATGGCGACGAGCTCAGGGATCGCATGGCGGACAAGCATCTCTGTGGGGAAGGTGGATCCATACTTGTGGAGGATCTCGATGAGGGCAAGCCGGATGGCGCGGAAATCAATATGAGAATAGATCACGGTATTGTCGAGATCGAAGATCAGGACGATGCTGGATCTCTCTTCATCCATACGGCACCTCTGATTATCCCACGTTTTGCGGCGGGGAGGAAGAGGAGAGCAAAGGGGGACGGGGAATCACTATCCATATGATGCGCAAGCGTATCGCGGTGGTCACAAGTGGCGGGGATGCCCCGGGTATGAACGCGGCGATCCGGGCAGTTGTCCGCATCGCCCTCTCTAAAGGGATGGAGGTCTACGGCATCCGCCGGGGGTATCTTGGCATGATCCGCGCCGATTTCATCCCCCTCGACTCGGCTTCTGTTGGAGGGATCATCGAGGAGGGGGGGACGATCCTCCGAACCGCCCGTAGTCCCGAGTTCATGACCCCTGAGGGGCAACGCGCTGCCATTGAGAACCTTCGCCGCATCGGGATTGAAGGGGTCGTGGTGATTGGAGGGGACGGTTCGATGCGCGGTGCCCTTGTCCTGGCACGCTCAGGTATCTCCGTCGTGGGGGTCCCGGCCACCATTGACAACGACATCTTCGGGACCGATATGTCCATTGGCGCGGACACGGCTTTGAACACTGTGGTGGAGGCCATCGACCGGATCCGGGACACCGCCTCTGCCCACGAGCGCACCTTCGTCGTCGAGACGATGGGGCGGAATTGTGGATGGCTCGCCCTGGAGTCTGCCCTCGCCACAGGGGCGGATGTGGTGATCATCCCAGAGGTGCCGTTTCAATTAGAGGAGGTGTGCAGGATTGTCCAAAGGCGGCAGCGCGAGCGGAAGGCGCACACGATCATCGTTGTGGCCGAAGGAGCGGGGCGTGCTGTGAAAATCGGCGAAGAGATCCAGAAGTGCACGGGCGTGGAGACCCGGATCACAGTCCTGGGTCACCTCCAGCGTGGGGGAGCGCCGACCGCCTTCGACAGGATCCTGGCCAGCCGCCTTGGTGCAGGTGCGGTGGAGGTTCTCACGCATGCCACGGAACCCTTGATGGTTGGGCTGCACTGCGGGGAGGTGGTCACTCACTCCCTCGAGGAAGTCGTCTCGAAGCAGCGGAGGGTCGATCTCCGGCTGTATCAGCTTGAGGGAATCTTCTCGATCTAAGCAGGATGAGAGCGCAGGTTTGAGACTTCCCCCGCTGGTGTCTTGCTGGGGAACCGATGGGAGGTGCGAGATGAGGACCGGAGGGAGGCGGGTGTGGTATCGAGTAGCTTACTTTGTCCTCCTGGTTCTGGTGGCGATTCCCTTTGCAAGCGGACAGCCAGTCTCCCCGCGTGCTTCCCACGTCATCTTTTTCGTGGCCGACGGGATGCGGCCAGATCTTGTGGAGCGCTATGCCCGGGGGGGCGCGATGCTGACGTTCGCGGAGATCCTGGGGGAAGGGGCCAGCGGGGAGAATGGCCTCCTTCCGGCGTTTCCTCCCAATACAGGGGTCGGTTGGACAACCCTGGCCACAGGCGCTTGGCCCAGCGTACACGGGTCTACCAATAACACTTTCCACGTCATCGGCACGGACTTTACCAGGCGGACTTCAGCGTTTGACCCAGGGGTAATCCAGGCTGAGACGATTGCGGAGGCAGCAGAACGAGCGGGGAAGAGGGTTTTGGTCTTTGAGTGGCCCGCCGGGAGGTACTACAAGATCAAGGGTCCGGCAGTGGACTACCGGTCCTTTTTCTCTCGGAGAGGGGTCCTCGTGAACTACGATCTTCCCGGGCAACCGGAAGGGGCGAAGACCTTCGGGCTTGAGTATCAGCGGGTCGCCCTGGCACCTGCGTCGGGGTGGAGGAACGTTCCGCAAAGCTTCAGCCCTCCAAAAGAGGCTCTCCTGAATATCCCGACGACATTTGAGCGGGTCAATCCCACACGGAGTTATCACCTCTACATCTACGACAGCACGGATGATGGGGCAGTGAACTACGATCGTGTCCTGGTCGCACCGGAGAAGGATGGGAACTCCGCTGTGGTGATCCTGAAGAAGGGGAACCTCTATGAGGTCAAGGTTCGCCTTCTCGATGGGCGTACCGCGGGGTTCTACCTGAAAGCCATTGACCTCTCCCCTGATCTGACGCGTTTCCGGCTCTACTTCACCTCCATCTCCCGTGTGAATGCCAACAATCCCAATTTGGAGGAGCTTTTGGCCGAGCGGTTCCCCACTTCTACTGCTGCGGATTACGCACCCCTCGAGGCGGGGATCATCGATGAGGAGACCTACGTCCAGCAGGGGCTACAGTGGGAGGTCGCTCACTGGCCCATGCTCCGGTACCTGATCACCACGACCAAACCTGACCTCATCCTAGTTGGATATCCCCTGACCGATGAGTTTTCCCACCAGTTCCTGGCCCTAGTTACTCCGGGGACACCAGTGTACGATGACGCCGACCGTGATCGGCGTCCCGATGGAAGGGTCGCAGCGCGCGAGGGATATCTTCGCAGGGCATATAGCGGGGCTGATCGGACGCTAGCCCTGGTACGGAGCCTTATGCCTTCCGATACAGCGGTCTTTATCTCCTCTGATCACGGGTTCGCCCCGACCTGGAAGGCCATCAACGCGGGAACGGTCCTACGTGACTTAGGGCTCCAGGAGGAGGAGCAGGGGAGTAACTGCCTTCCTCGGAAGGCCAGCGATGCAGCGAAGGCTTGCTGGGCCGGCGGGACCGCCCAGATCTACCTGAACGTCAAAGGGAGGGACCCGCAAGGGGTGATCTCCCCGGGACAGTATGGTGCGGTGCGGAGCCGCGTGGCTTCTCGCTTCCGTTCTCTCGTCGATCCCGAGACGGGGCAACCGGTTATCGCCCAGGTCTTCCTGAGAGAGGAGACGAAGCAAATCGCCTTTGCCCCTGACGCAGTTGTTTCCTTCTTCCATCCGGAAAGAACAGGGGATGTTATCGTCGTTGCCAGGCCCCCCTACCAGTTCGATGCCGCTACACCCGGGAGGAAGGTGGCGGACGCCCCCTTCTTCGGCCAGCACGGCTTCCTCCCAAATCTCGTGGATCTGCAGAGGAACATCAACCTGCGCTCTATCTTCCTGGCGAGCGGTCCAGGGATCATCCCCGGCAAGAAAGTCAAGAACGTGCGGATGATCGACCTGGCTCCTACCATTGCCACCATGCTGGGGATCCCCAAGCCGACCCAGGCGCAGGGGAGAGTTCTTACAGAGCTTTTTACCAAGCGGCCATAAGACCCGTTCCTTCGGAACGCAGACGTTCTGGGGTTCCTCTATCCAAGGCGGAAGAGGCGGCGGGCGTTTCCCTCTAGGATGAGGCGGAGATCGTGTTCGCTCAGATCCAAGCGGTGGAGGATTTCCACCTGTTCTGCCAGGATGTGGTGACGGTAGCCGCCGAAGAAAGTGGAGTCCGTCCCGAAGAGAATACGAGAAGGTCCAAAGGCCCTCAGGGCATCCCGGAAGATCTCCTCTAGGCTGGGGTTCCCCGGGTGGTAATCCCTCCAGTTGTTGGTCCCCGAGGTATCTACGTACACATTCTCGGTGTGATAGGCGAGGAAGAGGGTCTCCCGGAAGAAGCCTGCCCCGAAGTGCGCGATGATGAAGGTGATCTCAGGAAACTCCTTGACCGGAGCGGAAAGCGGGAGGGGGTTGGCATAGGTCAAGTCGTAGAAGGCGGCCACGGTGATCCCAAAGTGGAAGAGGATGGGAAGGCCTAGTTCTGCAGCTTTTTCATAAAGGGGGTACAGCGCCCGGTCGTTAGGGAGGAAACGCTGGATAGGAGGATAGAGCTTGAGGCCGATGAATCCCATCTCAGGAAACTCTGCAAGGATGCGAGGGGCGTCTGGATGGCGGGGGTCTGAAAGGGAGCCCCAGCCCAAAAGACGCCTTGGGTTAATTGCGATGAACCGGGCCAGCTCTTCGTTCGCTTCCCCCACTGCGATGAACGCACCAGCTTCCACCCCAGCTTGATCGAATGCGGTCAGCCACATCCGCGCATGGTCGTCCAGGGTTAAGTCCTCCAGCTGGCGGAATCGCTCACTTGCGCGGGAACGAACCTCCTTGAACGCGGCCTGGCGGACCCCGGGGAACCGATCCTCGATCCGGCGGTACATGGACGCGGTGATCAGGTGAAGATGGCTATCGATGATCCCCATGCTGATTTGGATACTCCGGCAAAAGTCTTTGCTCCTTAGTATAGCGTGAACAGGGAGATTGGAAAAGGGCGGGTTTCTTAAATCACCCTGTCATTCCAAGAGGGGACCAGTAAAAGTCCAGGGCGTCTACGGGGATAGTGGTTGGGAAGGAAGATCCATCGGGGAGCGCCGAATTCAGGGAAGGGGGGGTTGAGGGGGGAGAAATGCGGATGCGCATGGAGGTCAGAAGAACAGTTCCCAGGGTTTGGGTTGCTTGCTGGGTCTTCCTAGTTTTCTTCCCTATGCTTGTCAGCGCGGCCACACCCCCAGAAGACCTCGAAGCCCAGGCTACAGCCATCGCCAGGGAGCTCATGTGCCCTGTCTGTGAAGGACAGACTGTTGCTGATTCCAATAGCACCCTGGCAGCGCAGATGCGCCAGATCATCCGGGAGCAGCTCCGGCAGGGGAAGACGCGCCAGGAGATCCTGGACTACTTTGTCTCCCAGTTCGGGGAGTCTGTGCTGGCTGCCCCTCCGAAGAGAGGTGTTGCGCTCGTGCTGTGGGTGGCCCCGTATGGGATCCTGGTCTTGGGCCTTGTGCTCGCGGGGTTCGTGATGTGGCGCTGGACCAGAAACCGCCCTGTTGCTCCCACGACACACCCCATCCCGGTTGACCCAGAGCAGCTCCAGCGCCTGCGGGAAGAGCTGGAAAAGGAAGAGTGAGGGGTTCGCTCCCTGGGAGATCCTGGCGGTCTCCTTGGTCCGGTAGTACGACCCTTCGCCCCTTCCTGCCCAATCGCCAAAAGAGACCGTCACTGGAGTTGTCGAAGGACAGGCGCGCCAAGAAATTTCTTGCTCTGGAGCGTAGCAAACTTGCCAGCGCGGGAACCGTTGTGCTATACTAACCGTAGTCCTCACAGGAAGAGAGCGTGAGGAAGCGGTGTGGAAGGAGTGGGTCGCAGCAAGCCCACTCTTTTTTATGGGAGAAGGGAACCATGGAACGGGGACAGATCACCAAAGTCGTCGAGGAGATCCTCGAGCCCATTGCCTTGCGTATGGGGGTTGAGGTCGTGGATGTTGAGCTGACCGGAACTGGGGGGAAGACGATCCTGCGCATCCTGGTGGATCGTCCCGGAGGGATCACGGTGGAAGAGTGCGCCAAGGTGAGCGAAGCCCTGGGGCGCCAGCTGGATATCCTTGACCTGATCCCCCATGCGTATACTCTCGAGGTCTCCTCTCCAGGACTAGACCGGCCCCTCAAGAAGGACCGGGATTTTGTCCAGTTCGCTGGGCGCAAGGTGGAAGTTACCACCTTCGCGCCGGTCAAAGGGAGGCGGAAGTTCAAGGGGATTTTGCAGGGGCTCGCCGAGGGTGCGGTGGTCCTGGACATCGAGGGAGAACGGTTTGCGATTCCCCGGAAGATCATTGCGCAGGCCAAGCTTGTGGTGGAGCTGGAAGACCTGTGGCCGGACCTCAAGGCCTGAGGGACGGAAGGAAGGTGAGGGATCGTGAATGTTGAGCTGATGCGGGCTCTGGAACAACTGGAAGAGGAGAAGGGGATCTCCCGCGAGGTCATCATCGAGGCCCTGGAGGCGGCACTCCTCTCTGCCTATAAAAAGAACTTCGGCCAGGGCGCGCAAAACGTGCGGATCGAGGTGGACCGGGAGACAGGGGAGATCCGCGCCTACCAAATCCGGACCGTGACCGAGGAAGTGACAGACCCGAACACCCAGATTGCCCTTGAGGAGGCCCGGGTATGGGATCCCACTGCGAGGGTGGGAGATATCGTGGAGGTAGAGGTGACCCCTCAAGGGTTCGGCCGGATTGCCGCCCAGACCGCGAAACAGGTTGTTGTACAGCGTTTGCGAGAAGCAGAACGCGAGCTTGTCTACAAGGAGTTCCGGGACCGCGAGGGGGACATTGTGACGGGGATTGTCCAGCGCATCGAGAAGAAGAATGTGTACATCGACCTCGGTCGGATCGAAGCGGTGCTGCCTCCTTCGGAGCAGATCCCACGGGAGTCCTACCGTCAAGGGCAGCGCATCAAGGCATACGTGGTCGAGGTCCGGTCGAGCTCCCGGGGGGCGCAGATCGTGGTCTCCCGCACCCACCCCGGCCTGCTGAAGCGCCTGTTCGAGTTGGAGGTCCCGGAGATCGTGGAAGGGATCGTGGAGATCAAGGCCATCGCCCGGGAGGCAGGTGGGCGTACGAAGATCGCTGTGGCTTCGAGGGATAGGAACGTGGACGCCGTGGGAGCCTGCGTCGGCCCCAAGGGATCGAGGGTCCAGGCGATCGTGGATGAGCTCCATGGGGAGAAGATCGACATCGTCCCCTGGAGCCCAGATCCTGCGGTATTTGTCGCCAACGCGCTGAGCCCGGCGAAGGTGACAAGCGTGGAGATCGATGAAGAGACGAAGACCGCCTACGTGATCGTGCCAGACAACCAACTCTCCCTCGCCATTGGACGCGAAGGTCAGAACGCGAGGCTTGCCGCTAAGCTCACTGGGTGGAGGATCGATATCAAGAGCGAGTCGCACATCAAAGAGATCGAGGCCAAGAAGATCTTTGCAGAGATCCCTGAAGAGGCGCCGTCTCTTGAGGATGCAGGGCAACGCAGGGAAGGGGAACAGGAGGTAGAGGCGGTCGGTGGAGCGTGAACTGGAAAAGGTGGGGCACCGGGGATGGCTCGGGTGAAGAAGATTCCGATCCGGATGTGTGTCGCCTGCAGGCAGATGCGCCCGAAGCGAGAGCTGGTGCGGGTGGTGAAAACCCCCGCCGGCGAGGTGAAAGTGGACCCAACCGGGAAGATCTCCGGACGGGGCGCCTATGTGTGTCCAGAGCCCTCCTGTGTGGAGAGGGGAGTCAAGGAAAACCGCCTTGGGGAGGCACTGGGCGTTGCCATCCCTGAGACGGTGATCGGAGAGCTCAGGCAGAGGGTAGGCCTTCCTATCGGGTAGGAGGGCATGAGGAGGAACGCACAATGAGGGTATACGAGCTTGCACGGGAGCTTGGTCTCGGAAGCAAGGAATTAATGGAGATCATGGCCTCCCTTGGCATTCCCATCAAGAGCCACAGTAGCTCCATCGATGACCTGACTGTGGAGCGCGTTCGTGCGCACCTCCTCAAGGCGAAGAAAGGTCCAGCAGCGAAGCCCACGGAGGAAGCGCCTCCTTTAGAAACTCCGCCTGCCCGCCCGAAGGTCCGGATTATCCGGCGAGCGGAGGAAAAACCAGTCGAGGCAGAAGAAGCCCCGGTGCAGGCCCCAGAAGCCACATCCCTAGAAGCCGCAACCAAGGAAGCTCCTGCTACTGTCGAGGCTCCTCCAGGGCCTGTTGCAGCGCCTGAGAAGATCGAGGCCCCTCCCAAGCCCGTCGAGCCGCCTGGGGTCCAAGAGGCTCCTCCCCTAGAGGCGCCAAGGGTCAAGGAGCCCCCAAAGCCTCCTGTTGAACCACCCCGGGTCAGGGAGGCTCCGCCGAAGCCTCCCGAAAGACCCAAAGTGAAGGAGGTCCCTCCGTCTCCGCCTGCGGAGAGACCAGTACCTGCCCCACAGACGCCGGCCCCCAAAGAAGCACCGCCGGCACCTCCAAAGACGGTCAGTCTGGAAGGGCCCGTTCAGGTAGGGGAGCTCGCGCAAAGGTTAGGGCTCAGCCCAGGAGAGGTCGTGAAACGCCTCATTGAACAGGGCCTGCTTGTCGGGGTAAACCAGCAGGTGAGCCTGGAGGTGGCCCGGAAGGTCGCCGAATCCTTTGGGTTCGAGGTGCGTACCCCCCAAGAGCCGGCTGGGAGGAAGGTCGCCCCGACAGAGGTCCGCCGCCTGCAGGTAGGGAAGGAGGGAGGGCTACCCAGGCCCCCTGTGGTCACGGTCATGGGCCATGTGGACCATGGCAAGACAACCCTCCTGGATACCATCCGCCGCACGAACATTGCTGAGCGGGAATTTGGAGGCATCACCCAGCACATCGGTGCCTCGGTGGTGGAGTGGCAGGGGCGATCGATTGTCTTCATCGATACCCCAGGGCACGAGGCTTTCACAGCCCTCAGGGCACGCGGTGCTCAGGTCACCGATATCGCTGTCTTGGTTGTGGCCGCGGACGATGGAGTGATGCCACAGACCGTAGAGGCGGTGAACCACGCCAAGGCGGCCGGGGTTCCCATTATCGTGGCCATCAACAAGATAGACCTCCTCCAGGCAAACATCGAAAGGACGAAGCAGCAGCTCAGCGAGATCGGGTTAATCCCCGAGGAATGGGGCGGAGATACCATTGTCGTCCCCGTCTCGGCAAAGACGGGTCAGGGCGTCCCGGACCTCCTGGAGATGATCCTCCTGGTAGCGGACCTCCAGGAGTTGAGAGCGAACCCTCACCTTCCCGCCAAGGGCACGATCATTGAGAGCAGGCTGGACAGGGGACGTGGGCCTGTGGCGACGGTTCTTGTGCAGGAGGGGACGCTCCGGGTCGGCGACGCGGTGGTGGCCGGGGAGGTCTATGGGAAGGTCCGAGCGATGATCAACGATCGGGGCCAGCGAGTGGAGGAGGCCGGGCCTTCCATGCCTGTAGAGGTCGTAGGGCTTTCCGATGTCCCTGTGGCTGGAGACCTGCTGGAGGTTGTGGCCAACGAGCGTATCGCCCGTGCGGTTGCCGAGGAACGCCGGGAACGCCGTAAGACCACCGAGGCAATGGGAGGTCGCCCAATCACCCTCGAGGAGCTCCTGACGCAGGCCACAGAAGGCCCGAGGGAGCTTCGCCTGATTCTCAAGGCAGATACCCACGGCTCAGTGGAGGCGCTCCAGCAGGCGATCCAGAGGCTCAGCACACCGCAAGTCCATCTCAACATCCTGCATGCAGCAGTGGGAAACATCACGGAGTCGGATATCATGCTGGCTGCGGCAGGGCGGGCCCTTGTCATTGGGTTCAACGTGCGCCCCGAGGCCCATGTTCGCATGCTTGGGGAACAAGAGAACGTGGAGATCCGTCTCTACCGGATTATCTACGAGGTCCTCGAGGACTTGCAGAAGTTGATCCGCGGCCTCGTCACACCCAAGAAGGTTGAGGTGATCTTGGGGCGTGCGGAGGTGCGGGCGACGTTCAGCATCTCCAAAGTGGGAACCGTGGCGGGTTGTTACGTGACCCATGGGACCATGGCGCGCGGCGCAAACGTCCGCTTGATTCGGGATGGAGTGGTCGTCTATGATGGCCAAATCGCTTCCCTTCGTAGGTTCAAGGAAGATGTGAAGGAGGTCCCGGAAGGCTACGAATGTGGGATCGGCCTCGAACGGTTCCAGGACATCAAGGTGGGGGACATCCTGGAAGCCTACGAGATCCGGGAGGTACGGGAGTAGGTCCACATGGTTGTTGGCATCTTGCACATTGAGCTGAGCCTCACTTCTCCCACTAGCCTGAAGGAGAAGCGGAGGATTTTGAAAGGGTTGATGGATCGCCTGCGCGGGCGGTTCAACATCAGCATCGCCGAGGTCGACCACCAGGACTCCTGGCAGAGGGCGAGCTTGGCCGTTGCCCATGTGAGCAACCACTCCGACCCGGTCTACCGTGTGCTTTCTCAAGTGATGAATTTCATTGAACGCGAGGGGGAAATCGTGGTTCTCGATTACACCATTGAGCTGCGATGATCTCTCCCCCGTTCCCATGGAGGGACTACCTATGCGCCCGCTCCGCCTCGACCGATTGCGCGAGCTTATGAAGGAAGAGCTGAGTACCATCATCCAGCAGGAAATGAAAGATCCTCGTGTAGGCTTCGTCTCGATTACCGACGTGGAGTTGAGCTCCGACCTGCGGCACGCCAAGGTGTTTGTCAGCGTGTACGGGGATGACCAGGCCAAGGCACAGACAATGGAGGCACTAGAAGGGGCCCTGGGGTTCATCCGCACCGAGCTCGGTAGGCGGATCAAGGTCCATCACATCCCCGAGATCACCTTCCGCCTGGATGACTCCATTGAGCGAGGGACACGGGTCATCCAGCTCCTCCGGCAGGTGACGCATGGTACAGCCTCTACCCAAAGCGAAAGCTTTGCTCCCTCCCGACGTTCAGACCAGGCTCCTAAGGGCTCGATCCTTCCCCCTCAAGAGCATCAACCTGATGACCTAGACGGGTCTGGGGAGAGCGGACATCATGACGAACACGCTCCAGAGGATCGCGACGACACTCGCTGAGGCTCGAACCATCCTCATTATCTGTCACATCAGTCCTGATGGGGATTGCTTGGGGTCAAGCCTCGCCCTGGCGTTTGCCCTGGGGAGGCTTGGGAAGGAGGTTTCTGTGGGGAGTCCTGACGGCGTCCCAGAGATCTATCGTTTCCTCCCAGGGAGCGAGCGCATCCTTAGGGCCGAGGAGTGGGGGGCACGTGCAGATGGGGAGCTCGACGTCGCTGTAATGGTTGAATGCAGCACCCTGGACCGGGCCGGGGGATTTAAGGATTTCGTCCTGCAGGCGAGGCGGGTGGTGAACCTGGACCACCACATGACTCAGCCGAACTATGGAGATCTTCTCTACTGGGATCCGCAGGTTTCGGCTCTTGGAGAGATTGTCTACGATCTCATCCATCTCCTTGGGGTGGAGGTGGATGGGGCAATTGCGACGTGCTTGATGACAGCCATCGTCACGGATACCGGCGCTTTCCGCTTCCCCAATGTGAGCCCACGCACTCTGCGCATTGCTGCAGATCTCATGGAGCGTGGGGTTCACCCCAGCGAGGTGGTCACGCAGGTCTACGACTCCCGGTCGGTGGGGAGTGCAAGGATCCTCGGCCTTGCCCTGACCAACCTCAAGGTAAGCCCAGACGGCTCGGTCGCCTGGACGGTGATTACCCAAAAGATGCTGGAAGAAGCAGGAGCGAAGCCAGAGGACGCGACAGGGATCATCCAGGTGCTCCGCGGGATCCGGGGGGTAAAGGTCGCCCTAGTCTTTGAGGAGAACGCGGAAGGGATCAAGGTCGGGATCCGAGCCAGGGATGGCGCGCGCGCCAACGTCATCGCCGAGAGCTTTGGTGGCGGGGGGCACGTAGGGGCGGGTGGGTTCACGCTGCAAGGAACCCTTGAAGAAGTAGTGGAGCGCACGCTCCGGCGCGTATACGCAGAGCTCCATGACTGCGGATTGCAGAGCGCATAAGGTCCCAGATCCAACATTGCGATGGACGGTATTCTCCTTGTCGTAAAACCCATTGGCATGACCTCCTTCGACGTGGTCAGCTACATTCGCCGCAAGCTGCGCCTGAGAAAGGTCGGCCACACGGGCACCCTTGACCCAGGTGCAAGCGGGATCCTCGTCCTGTGCTTGGAGAAGGCCACCCGTATCGCAGAGTTCCTCCTTGAGAAGGACAAGGAGTATCGGTTCGAGATGACTTTGGGGAAAGCGACGACAACAGGGGACGCCTATGGGGACGTGACCTTCCAGGCGGAGAGGGTGAATATCTCTGAAAGCCAGCTCCGAGAGGTTCTGGGAAGGTTCGTGGGGGAGATCGTTCAAATCCCACCAATGGCCTCTGCCGTGCACGTCCAGGGGAAGCGCCTCTATGAGCTGGCCAGGAAAGGGGTCGAGGCGACCCCTCCTCCCCGGAAGGTCACAATTTACCGCCTGGAACTCCTGAAGTTTTACCCAGAGGATCCCCCGCGTGCCCTCCTTCACATCGCCTGCTCCAAAGGGACGTATGTCCGCAGGCTTTGCCTTGACATCGGCGAGGCCTTGGGGTGTGGGGCTTATGCTTCGTTCATGCTCCGGACAAGGATTGGCAGGTTTACTTTAGACCAGGCCCTGACTCTGGAGGAGGTAGATGATCTTGCCGCGCGGGGGGAGATCCAGGACCACCTCCTCTCCATGGACGAGGCGCTCCTCGATCTCCCGGCGATTCAGGTGAGTGCCGCCCAGCGGAGCCTCCTCATTCACGGCCAGCCTATTCCACTGTGGAAGGTGAGATGGGGAGGGGTGGATCAGGAGAGGGGGATTATCCGGTTGCGGGATGAGAGAGGGCTACTTGCCCTCGCCATGGTCAAGCAGGGATACCTGCGTCCCATCAAGGTCCTCAGGGGCCCTTGATCCACTTGCCCACTCAGAGGTCCTCAAATCCTGTCCGCGGAGATGCAAAAAGACCGGGGGAATCAAGGTATGGAAGTCTACCACGGGGTTGATGCTTTCCAACCGCCTGGAAGGCCCGTGTTCCTTGCCCTGGGGATGTTCGATGGAGTTCATCGCGGGCACCAACATCTGGTCCGCTCCCTCCTCGAGCGCTCGAGGAGGATGGGAGGCTTCGCCGTCGTCTCCACGTTTGATCCGCATCCCCTCAAGGTTCTCTCCTCACCATCCTATCCGTTTCTCCTTACT
>JAUQQG010000074.1 GCA_030550015.1 bacterium
GACGTCATTGCAGTGATTGCAAAATCTCAAGTTCCTGAAGCGAGAACGGTCCTCACAGGTGCGAGGGTCTTACATGTGAAGCCTAGCGGTTCTCAGGGACAGGGGGCACTCCCAGGGGCTCCAGGGAGTGGAGGTGTGGAAGTCACCCTCGCAGTTCCCCCAGAACTTACTCCACCCCTGGCTCTTGCCCAGGCGCATGGGCAGCTCATGTTAGCCCTTCACTCCGCACGAGACCCCTCCTCGCCCGCAGCCCCAGGGAGACCCCGAGGCGTCGCAAGGGTCTCTCGACCACATCCTAAGAGGAACGCCCGCGCAGGCACTCTCGCCACGGCGCTCAAGAACCAAGGAAAACAGCCAACGGCTCCCTTAGCAACCAATGTCCGTCCACGCCCTCAGGTATCCCAAACCGCTCCCGTTCAACCTCCAAGATTCCAAGAGATCGAGCTCATCTTAGGGGAACAGCGTATGGCAATCTCCCTGAATCTTTCCCAATCACAAGGAGGTAAGGAACGATGAGGCGCTTTCTCGGAGCCGTTGCTGCTTTTCTGGTAGCTACACTGCTCCCGCTTGAAGCGATTTCAGCGCCTCCTGCAAAACTCCTCGGGGTGACCATTGAGAGATCGGGTGAGGAGACGAAAGTGACGATTGCTGCGACTGCACCGTTCAGGTATTCAGTGACTTCCTCGCCTGTCCGGATCCTTCTCACACTGGAGGGCGTTACGGCATCCCCGGCGCTCCTCCCTGTCGCGCGTGGGGCTATCAAAAAAGTAGATGTCACGCTCTTGGCAAACCACAGCCTCCGTCTTACCTTACACTTTTACTCCCCCCTGGAGCTCTACAAGGAGCAGGTCGATGGCCCAATCCTCCTGTTAACCCTTGGTCCACCTCGACCGGCCTGCTCCTCTCTCTCAGAAGCCGCCCGCAAAGGCACCGGAGCCCTCCAAACCCTCCCACCCGGCCAGACAGAGCCCTTCAGGGGCTCCGGTGCCCATCCCTCCAGCGACTCTAGGGAAAGACACCCCACCTCCTGTCGAACGCGTGGCACTGGAGGTCTACGAGGGAACCGGGACGCTTCTTGTAGTCCCAGATCTCCTCAGGGTTGCCGTGAGCAATCCTGCCATCATCGGTGTCGTTCCCATCTCCGGCCAAGAGGTGCTCGTGAACGGGAAACAAGCAGGTTCAACGACGTTGTTCCTCTGGCAAGGGAAGGGAGGCCTTCGGGTTTACGACGTAACCGTGCGCAGGAGAAACGATCACCTCGCAGGGATTCGGGAAGTCCTGAAGACCATTGTCCCAGAGGGGTCCGTGGATGTCCTGATCATGAACGATCCCGCTGGTGGTTCCCAGGGTTCAGGAACGCAAGGCAGTCTGGTGATCCTCCTCGTAGGGAAAGTCCCCTCTCAGCGTGACCTGGAAAGGATCGAGGATGCTGCTCGTGTCTTTGGGGGAAAGGTGGTAAGCCTCATCGAGGTTGCACGCCAGGTTCAGGTCAAACTCCAGGTTCTCGTAGTTGAGCTGGATCGCACCGCTGGAAGGGATCTGGGGATCCTCTGGGGAGAAGGCCACATCCAGCCAGGGGGATCCCCTCTCCCCGGCCTATTCACTTTTCAGGTCCTCACACAACCCGTCCTTCAGGCCTCTGGCCTCGATGGGCTTTTAGCCAAGCTCCAGGTGTTGGCCCGCGAAGGCCGGGCGAAGCTGCTCGCACAACCTTCTCTCGTGGTGATGGCAGGAAAGGAGGCGAACCTCCTCCTTGGTGGAGAGGTACCGGTTCCGGTGCAGACTCAGGGTACGGTCTCCATCATGTTCAAGGAGTTCGGGGTCAAGCTCCGGGCGAAGCCAGAAGTCCGGAAGGATGGCCAAGTTTTACTCGACCTCACCCCGGAGGTTTCCTCTCTGGATTTTGCCAACGGGATCAGACTGGAAAGTTTCGTGGTTCCAGCGTTAAAGACTCGCAAGGTGGCCACGATCGTCATGCTTTCCCCTGGCCAAACCCTGGCGATTGGGGGATTGCTCCAGCACGAAGAGTCGGAGGTCATCCAGAAGTTCCCCTTCCTTGGAGACCTTCCCATCCTTGGACCTCTTTTCCGTTCCACCACCTTCCAGCGCCGTGAAAGTGAGCTAGTTCTCTTGGTCACACCCGAGGTTGTGGATGTCACAGCTGGCGGAAAGTAACCGGAATCGAAAGGGGGGTGAGAACACAGATGTGGACTCTGCATCGAAGTGAACACGGAGGTGTCCTCGTCTTTGGGGCGATCCTCCTCGTTCCCCTGATGGGGTTGGCTGCGTTCGCCGTGGACTGGGGGTACTTGTTGCAAGTTCGCTGGATCCTGCAGAGCGCCGTAGATGCAGGGATCCAGTCTGGTCGCGCCTATAGCCAGACTGGGAGGACATGGGGAGATGCGTGGCTCAAGGCCATGGCGGGGGCATACGAGGTCGCCCGAGAGAATATTCGCAAAAACGGCATCCAGGACTTTCGCGTGTGGACAGAGCGAGAGGGGACCCAGCTGAAAGTATATGCAGAAGCCCCAGTAAGTCCACTATTCGGCCGGATCCTAGGTGTCCGCACCGTCCTTGTGCGGGCTGGCGGCCAGACCACGATCATACCTTCAACCGCTGTAGGTCCACAGGAAGCTCCGGAGGTTTCCAGCTTCCCCACGGTAGCCTCGCCTCCTTCCCTCGAAGTTGCTGCAAGGGAGTTTTTCCGGGAGAGGGAGTTGGAAGTGACCACCAACCCCAGCGCGCTTCCACGCGCCACTCCATCTCAAGGGAGAGCATCACCATCGCAGCCACCAAGGGTCTCTCAGGGAAGTGAAGGATCAAATCCTCCGTTGTCCCCCGGCACCGAGATGAGGAGCCCACAACCGTCCAGCACGACAACGGACGATTGGGCCTACCCGGGGAGCACCTTCGTATTCATTCAAGAGCAGAGGGATGAGCAGACCAGCTACCTTGGTCTGGATCGCTCCACAGGGGAGGTCCAACGGCTCCGAGGTCAGGTGGGGAGAGCACCAGACTCTCGGAGTGGGAGTGGCGGGGAGGATCAAACATCGCGGTTTGGCTGGTACATGGAATGAGGGATCGAGGTGCAGGAAGGATGCGTATGCACGATATTTCGAGGGCTGTTGCCACAGGTGTCCTCATAGTCTTTCTTACAGGCCTTGCTTGGCCCCAAGACCCCGTCCTCCCTAAGGCCCCTGAAGGAATGGACGTGAAGAAATGGTGGCATGCGCACGCGCTCTGGTTCGGGAGAGTCTATCCACCGAATCACAGAGCCCGCCAAGGAGTGCTGGCGATCGAGGCGATCTGGGACACACCCGAGTATCGTGAAGCGAGCCTCGCCTATGCAACAGGAGCGCGTGGTGCTGCTTGGGTCTTGGACTATCTCAAGCGGACCCAGGGGATGACGGTGTGGAAGCTTTGGATGTACAACCGGACACAGAAGGCGATTCGCCTCCAGCAATTCCCAGCGTGGAAGATCTCTATTCTAGACGACCATGGACGTTCTTATAAACTCATTGCGTGGGATGCTCTTCCCCACACAATGCCGCCTGGCGCAACATACGCAGCGATGACGATTTATTCCGAGGAGGCCAACAGGGAGAAGTTCCGATCCATTACACTTTCCTTCGAGGCCCCAGAATCTGGGGAGATGTACAGCTACCGCTGGACTTCCGACATCTTCGATCAGTACTACAAGCGCGACCCCTCGATGATCTACTGGCACATGGCCGCCTATTGGCCTGAAGTGTTGAAGAAACATCTCAACCTTGAGCAAGACGTGTTCCCTTACTGGCGCAACAAGTACGGTCTGAGGGAAGGTGAGCCATATCCCAAGCCACATCCTTGAGGGAGTGACATGGTCAGAGATCCATCTTTGCGGGAGAGACCGATCTTACTGTTTCACCCTGATCCGACGATTCGTGATTCCATCAAGAGATCGCTGGAACCATTTGGGACAACGGTGGAATCTGTTGAGGAAATCGGGGCCCTCATGGAGAGAGCTACGCTACTGCTGCCTGGGGTTATCGTGGTCCAGATCAGCGATGAATCCCTTGAGGCGATTGGCCTTTTGACCTCTGCGTACCCACAGGTCCGGGTGATTGGCCTCGCGCAGGGGGTTGAGCTTGGAATCGTCCGGAAGGCTATACAAGCTGGAATTCGGGATCTCCTCAACGATCCTCCCGACGGGCCAACGGTCGCGGAGTCTGTCCTGGCTCTTCTCCAGTCGGAAGAATCCGGCAATGCCACTCTGCGAGGGTTCCTCATCGCGCTTGTCAGTGCAAAAGGTGGAGTTGGTACGACCACGACAGCACTCAACCTCGCGGCCCTCCTGGCTTCAGAGGGAAAATCCGCTCTTCTCGACGCGGATACTCCGGGTTTTGGCACCGCTCATACCATGGTCGCTACGAGGAACACTCCTCCCGGCACCATCGCTGCGCTTTTCCATCAGGGACTTCCTTCTCAGGCGGCTCTATTGAAACGCATCGCCGTTCACCACACTGCCGGGATCGACACCTTTACCTTGTGGGACTCCAGGCGCGATGAAGAGGTTGTCACTGAGCACATCGCCCCTCTCCTTGATTCTCTGGCTTCCCTCTATCCTTTTCTGACGGTAGACATCGGGAGACCGATTCACGAGGCTCAACATCGTATTCTCCAAAGGGCTGATGCGGTTCTCGCCTTGACAACGCTAGACGTCTGTGCTCTTCGGAACTTTCGGTGGCTGTGGGATCTCCTTAGCGAATCTGGAATCGTTTCAAGAAAGCTCCTCACAGTGCTGAACCGGCTCCAGAAGAACCAGGAGATCTCCCAGCGTGAGGCGGAAAGTGTGCTTAAGCGAAAGTTTGACGTTGTGCTCCCGGAGAACCCGGAGATTCAGCGGATTACAGACAACGGGGAGATCGCTGTGAAAGCAAGGGCAGACCTCCCATGGTGTCGGAAATTAGAGGCATTGGGCGAGCTCATAAGAACCAAGCGTCGTGAACTCCTCCATGCGGCTTTCCGGTGAGCCATGGACTACAAGGAGACTTGAGGCTTCGCTCCTGGGAGATCGAGGTGATCCATGAAGGCAAATGGGGACATCCGGAACCAGCTCCAACGTCGCCTCATCGAGGAGGTCGATGTGGTCATCCTCCACAATGCGGACTCTGCAACAGTGCGACGACGCCTTGAACAGCTCATCCACAGTTATCTCCTGGAGTACCCGCAGCTCTCCGCAGCCGAACGACACCAGCTCGCCAAGGAACTCTGCGACGATATCACCGGCTTTGGTCCCCTTGAGTCTCTCCTCGCAGATCCTCTTGTGACGGATATCCTGGTCAACCGGTGGGACCGCGTGTACGTGGAGCGACGGGGTCGGTTGGAGAGGACTTCCGTTGCGTTCCGTGACGAGAGCCACCTCCGCCACATTATCGAGCGCATCGCCGCTCTCGCCGGGCGGAGGATCGACGAGTCATCTCCGTGCTTAGATGCGCGGTTGCCGGATGGATCACGGGCCAACGCGGTCTTGCCACCTGTGAGCGTAGATGGGCCCTGTCTTGCAATCCGCAAGTTCAGCCAGACTCCAATGACCACAGAGATGCTCATCCTTGCAGGCACGCTCAACGCGGAGATGGAGGAGTTCCTCAAGATCGCCGTCCGATCCCGGCGCAACATTGTGATTTGCGGAGCAACGGGCGTGGGGAAAACAAGCCTTCTCAATGCCTTAAGCCACCACATCCCTGCGCAGGAGCGTGTCGTCACGATCGAAGAGGCAGCAGAGCTCCAACTCCCTGTGGAGAATTGGGTACGCCTGGAAACGAGGCCGCCAAACCTGGAGGGCAAGGGAGAGATCACCCAGCGGGACCTCGTCCGGAATGCACTCCGGATGAGACCGGACCGGATTATCGTGGGAGAGGCAAGGGGAGGGGAGGCGTTAGATATGCTTCAGGCCATGAACACAGGACACCTTGGATCGATGACCACAGTTCATGCCAATAGCTGCCGCGATGCCCTCTCTCGCATCGAGATCATGGCCATGTTGGCTGGTTTGGAGTTACCCGTGCATGTCATCCGGCGCATGATGGCAGCATCTCTCCACCTGCTCATCCACCTTGAAAGGCTCCCTGAGGGACGACGAGTGGTCTCAGAGGTGGCGGAGGTGGAAGGATTGGAGGGAGAGACAATCCGCCTTCAGGCAATCTTTCGTTATGACCGCGCGGGCGGGCAGCATGAGTGGACGGGGATCACTCCTCTTCTCTGGGATCGTCTTCAAGAAGAGGGTGGAACCATCCCTTCCCTCCCCAACCGGCAGGAGGGGAAAGCATGTTGATGATTCCCCTTCTCCTGATACTCGCACTCGCGTCCATGCTTTTTCTGGCCTGGCCTGATCCGAAACCCTCGCGGCAGCGGCTCGCCCTGCTCGTAGGAAAGCAAGCGAGTCCATTCCTGGAGTCGGGCGCAGAGTCCCTTTCGTTCAAAGTCTTCGGGAGTCATCGGACATCTAAAGTCTTGAAGGGCCTGGAGAGGGCTTTCACGAAATGGGATCCCCTTGCGCGCTTGGCCCTCTATCTCCAGCAGGCTGGCCTCTCCCTCCGTGTGGTGGAAGCTTTGGTCCTGGGCGGACTTCTGGTTACCACTGCAACAATTGCTGGAGCTTTCCTCAAGGGCCCTCTCGTTGGGATCGTTGCCAGTTTCATGGTTACACTTGCCGTGTGGCGTATCCTGGAGTGGCGCAGGGGAGGTAGACTCCTGCGCTTTGAGGAACAGCTCCCCGATGCGATCACTGCAGCAGTCCAGCAACTTCGAGCTGGAAGAACCTTGCCAGTCGCCATTGCCTTCCTCGCAGAGCGGTTCCCTCCTCCTCTAGGGGAGGAATTCGGGAAGTGCAACATGGAGCTTGAGCTGGCGATCCCTCTTGAAGAAGTCCTCTCTTCCCTTCGCGAGAGGGTTCCTAGTAGAGCCCTCAGGATGGTGACCCTCGCCATCTCTGTGACGAACAAGATGGGGGGTAATTTGGCGGACTTCCTCGAAGCACAAGCAGAGTCGCTTCGTCTCCAGATCGCCTACCACCGCCAGGTCCGTGCTCTGACAGCCCAGGCAAGGCTGAGCGCGCTGGTTGTAGGCCTTCTTCCTGGGTTCGTGGCGGGGGCTTTCCTGATGCTTCAACCGAGTTTCTTCGAACCGCTTCTCGCAGACCCCCTAGGCCGCATTCTTCTGGTCACAGCAGGAGGGCTCCAAGGAGTGGGAATTCAGGTCATCCGGATCATGATGCGGAGGGTCCCATAGACGATGCAGTGGGACATTGTGGCCGCAGTCGTGTTGAATATCGTGATCTGGTTCTCCGCGCTCACCCTGCCGAGAGCTAGCACCGCAACCCAGCGCTTGCACTCCCTGCTTGCCAGGCATAAGACACCTCGCAGATCAGAGGCCACAAGATCCGTTCTTCCCCGGTTCCTCCTTTCCCTCCTGGAGAAGCCAGCACACCACCTCCGGGAGAACACTCCCCGAGAGTGGCGCCAGAAGCTTTCCCAATCCCTGATCCAGGCGGGACTGGAGGTTGATCCAGCGATCTTTATGGCACTGCGCTTGACGGGCGGGATGGGGGGAATCTTGGTAGGAATGATGCTTTCTGCTGTGGGGGTCCCCCTTCCAGCTGCCATGGGGCTTGCTCTGGGGTTGGGAGCGCTGGGAGTTATTGCTCCACAAATATGGTTAACCCGGAGGCACCGCGCGAGGAAACGACAGCTGCGCCAGGAGATCCCAGGAGCGATCGAGCTTGTGGCGATGTGTCTTGAGGCCGGGATGACCTTTGATGCTGCAGTGAAAGAGTACACTCAGGTTGAGCGGGAGATCCTTGGGCGGCTCCTCGGTCAGTATCTCGAGGATCGAGGGTGGGGGCAAACAAGGGAGGAAGCGTTCAGGTTTCTCATTATGCGAGGAGGCTGTGAAGAGCTTACCCAAGTCGTTAGCGCCATCGAAAACGGCATCACCTTAGGGGTCCCCTTGGCAAAGGTGCTCCGGGAGCAGGCCTCGTTCCTTCGGACTCTCAACCTTCGCCACGCAGAGGAACAGGCGCACCAGCTTCCCGTGAAGCTCCTCTTCCCCCTTGTCTTGTTTATGTTCCCGGCCCTTTTCCTCATCATCCTCGGCCCAATCGTGATTCAGCTCGTGCGAAGTGGATTCGGGAATTGATGGCTCCTGCAGGAAAGCTCGGAAGATGGCAAATATCCGGCCTGGCCACGGGTTTCTTCCTCTTCCTTGCCTATCCCCCGCTGGACCTCGGTCCGATCGCTTGGATCGCCCTCGTCCCCCTGCTGCAGGGGTTGCGAAGGGCTTCCCTAAAGGAAGGCATCTGGATGGGGTTTGCCAGCGGGTTCACTTTCTACCTCCTCGTGGGATGTTGGTTTTTGACCCTGGTGCGGTACCAGCACCTAGTTCCCTTGGTGTATGGTCTCCTTGCCGTCTATTGGGCGATCCCCTGGGCAGCGTTCGCAGTCGTTGCCCTCCTGGTGCGCCGTCAAGCGCTCGCTCCCCTGCTCATCGCCGCAGCCTGGGTTGGCTCCGAATACTTGAGAGGCCTAGTGAGCCTTGGGCTATCGTGGCCACTCCTTGGGTCCTCCCAACACAATTTTCTCCCAGCCCTCCAAGTAGCTACCCTCGTAGGCCAGTATGGACCTTCGTTTCTAGTGGCCCTTGGGAATGCCGCAATCGACGCAGCCCTCTCCAGACGCTGGATTGTGGCCTGGTGCTCAGGAGCGCTAGCTGTAGGGGCGTTCCTCTGGGGTGCAACGACGATGCCAGCGATAGTGGGAGAATTGCCCGTGGCGGCTGTGTTCACAGATTTCTCGCCACAAGAGAAATGGAATCCCGCCTCCCTGGGATGGATGCTCTCTGGTCTTGTCTCTGCTACAGAGGAAGCCGCGCGCGGAGGAGCAAAACTTGTGGTCTGGCCGGAGACCGCACTTCCTGTGGACCTCCTCGGGCCACTGGGGATCGCCTCTGAACTCAGTACTCTAGCCCGCCGGCTCGGTATAGGTCTATTTGGCACGGCGCTCCAGGAAGGAAAGTATAATATGGTCGTCTCCTTCGACCGCGATGGGACCTTGCGCGGCCGGTACGATAAAACCCTTCCTGTCCCTTTTGTGGAAACACATCTTGTTCCAGGAAATCGCCTCAGCCCCCTCCCTTCTTCCCTGGGGCCAGTTGGCATTGCGATCTGCTGGGAATCGATGTTCCCAGGCGTCCTCTACGCCCACGTTCGGAAAGGAGCGATCCTCCTGGCCATCGTGACGAATGATGCCTATGTGGGGAGGAGTGGAGGGGCTCGACACCACGCCGTTAGTTCTCTCCTGAGGGCCATTGAGACGAGACGGTATGTGGTCCATGCGGCAAACGGGAGCCCTTCCTGGATCATCGACCCATACGGGCGGGTGATTGCTGCTGCCGGCGAGGGGAGAACTCGCTACGCCCTGGCTCGCGTGTCACCACGGACCGAGGTCACGATGGCGGTGCGTTTGGGCGATACCTTTCCCCAGATCTGTCTCGCAGTAGCCCTGAGCGCGTGGTTCTTCCTCCTCCCCAAAGTTCCCTTGACGGGCCCGGGTGCCGGTCATACAATGATCTCGACTTCCTTGCAGTGTCTTTGAGAGTTTCTGATTTTCCCAGAGTGGAGGTGGGCAGGTGTTCCCGCAGGGCCGGAGCGTTGTGATGGCGCGTCGTGGGATTGTTGCATCGGGCCAGCCCCTTGCCTCCAGCGCGGGGCTCCATGTGTTGGTGTCTGGTGGGAACGCGATAGACGCGGCGATTGCTACTGCAGCGGTCCTTGGTGTCGTCCAGCCCATGATGTGCGGGGTTGGTGGTGATACCTTTCTCCTGTACTACGAGGCGAAGACAGGGAAGGTCTGGGCCCTAAACGGCAGTGGGGTCGCTCCCTATGCAGCAACCAGGGAGTTTTTCCTGGAACGAGGATACACGAAGATGCCTCTCCACGGGATGCTCTCCGTCTCGGTTCCCGGAGCAGTCGATGCGATGGTTACCGCCCTGGAGCGGTGGGGGAGCCGGAAGTTCACCCTCGCCCAGCTCTTTGAACCGGCGATAAGTTATGCCGAGGAGGGGTTCCCCGTAAGCGAGAGGGTCAGCGCATGGATTGCCGAATCTCAAGAGATCCTTGAACGGTATCCAGCGTCCGCGAAGATCTATCTTCCTCAGGGAAGGCCGCCGCGCCCAGGGGAAGTGCTCCTCCAGCGTGACCTCGCCAACTCTCTCCGTATGATCGCAGAAGGAGGGCGGGAGGTCTTCTACAGGGGAGAGCTGGCCAAGGTGATGATCCGTTACTGTCGAGAGCACGGGGGTCTCCTCACTGAACGCGAGTTTGCCGAGCACCAGAGCGAGGTCTATCCTCCCCTTGAGACAACCTACCGTGGCTACAGGGTCTTTACCACGGCGCCGCCCTCGCAGGGGATCATCCTCCTGGAAATGCTTAATATCCTTGAGGGATTCGATCTCTCCCGCCTCGGGTGGGGGACTCCGGAGAGTGTTCACCTCATGGTGGAGGCGAAGAAGCTCGCGTTCGCCGACCGGCTTGGCTATCTGGGGGACCCGCGTTTTGTCGAGAACCCTATCGAGAAGCTCCTCTCCAAGGACTATGCGGCGGAGCGCCGCAAGGAGATCGACCCAGGGCGGGCGAGCGAAGGGCCTGCACCGGGCCGTCTCCTCGAGCGCATTGGCGAGACTACGTACTTCGCCGTTGCAGACGCGGAAGGGAACCTTGTCTCGTTCATCACAAGCCTCTCTGCAAGCTTCGGGTGCGCGGAGGTTATTGAGGGGACGGGGATCCTGCTGAACAACCGGGCAGGAAGGGGGTTCACCCTAGAAGAAGGCCATCCCAACGTGATTGCCCCCGGCAAGCGCACCATGCACACACTCATGTGCTTCATGGCCTTCCGTCCAGATGGGCGTCCCTTCCTGGTGTGGGGGACTCCCGGAGGGGACGGTCAGCCCCAATGGTGTACCCAGGTGTTCACGAACATCGTCGATTTTGGCCTCAACGTCCAGCAAGCGGTAGAGGCTCCAAGGTGGTTGAGTTTCCCAGGAACGGACCCTGCGAACCTCCCAGCACCTTTTGAGCTCCGCATGGAACAGGGGTTCCCAGCGGAAACCATTCTGGCCCTGCGGCGGCGAGGGCATCGTGTGGTCCCAATGTCGGGGTTCGCCGGTGGCGCGCAGGCGATCCTCATCGATGAAGCGGGAGTGTACCATGGTGGCTCAGACCCCAGGGTGGACGGCGCCGCAGTGGGCTGGTAGTGCTAGTGGCGGATGTAGTGACGATAGACCTCTCCAGGAGGTCCTTTCAGGTTCCTCCCAATGACGAAAGGAGGATCAAGGTGGGGGTGAATCCTCACATGGAAGCAATTCGCCGCGAACGGACCCTTGTATTCGTCAAACCCGATGGTGTGCAGCGTGGCCTCGTTGGCGAGATCATCGCACGGTTTGAGCGGTGCGGTTTGAAGATCGTGGGGATGAAGATGGTCTGGCCCACTAAAGAGTTCTTGGATCGGCACTACCCCAAGGATGAAACGTTTCTGGTTACCTTAGGGAGCAAGACGAGGGAGGCATTCGAGACCTATGGGATGAGCCTCAAAGCCTCTATGGGCACCGAGGATCTCCTCGAGATCGGCCGGCGGGTAAGGGGGTGGCTCCTAGACTACGTCTCCAGTGCCCCCGTGGTTGCGTTTGTCCTCGAGGGGACCCAAGCGACAAGTGTCGTCCGGAAGATCGTCGGGCACACACTCCCTGTCTTTGCCCAGCCGGGGACTATCCGTGGCGATTTCGCCATCGACTCGCCTACAGTCGCCAACTTGGAACAGCGAGCGATCCGTAACCTCGTCCATGCCTCCGGGAATGTCGAGGAAGCTGAGAAGGAGATCTCCCTGTGGTTTTCGCCAGAGGAACTATTCAGCTATCCTCGCGCAGGAGAGGAGGGTTTCTGAACGCGGAGGACTCCCCCTTCGATCTGAAATGTGCTTTCGGTGAACCTAGAAACGACGTCCATGTTTACTCGCATGTGGTCGGTGAGCTCGCGGAACCGGTAGACGCCTCCGAAAAGCCCTACAAAGGGGATGAGTTGGTCGGCCATGTGCCGGTCCACGGTGGCGGCTGAGTGGATCTCTCCAAGCAACCCCTCAGCTGCCTCTCGTCCCACTGCCTCAGATCGCTTGCCGGGTTCCCCAATTGCATCTGCTCCCAAGATCGTTCCCTCGAACTCCGCCCATAGCGAAATCCCTGACCCCGGGCACACCGTATCTGCGTAGACCACCTCGATCTCCACAGGGACTCCCAAAGGCCGCAGCACCTCCTGAGCGGCCCGGGCCTGTCTATGTGCAACCTGGGCCCTTTGTAGGTGGTGTGAGGCTACAGAAACCCCACCGATCCTGATGAGGTTCCCGCGTTCCAAGAGCTCGATGGGCCCTGTGATACGCGGAGGGAAGAATCGTGCCCTCGCCCTGGCGCCTCCTTCGGGATAGAACCCGTGGCGTTCAATGTCGATCTGGGCGGGATACCCAAAGCGCCGGAGGAGCGGGAAGTTCACCATGGCGAGGAAGGGGACGGGAGGTGCCCAGCGACCGAAGGTCGCGCCTCCCACGATCGATACTGTGAGGGGGGTCGTGGCAGAAAGGCAGGCGATCTGTACCGGCTGCAAAGCGAGCCCGATGGAGCCCGCGGTCGAGATCTCCACTTGGAGAGAGGTACGGCGGATGGGGCCTGGATAAAACTCTAGTTCCCGGGAGCCAAGGCGGAGGCCCCTCACCTCCGCACTACACAGTTCCGCTACCACCTGTACTCCGGCGACATGTTGTGCCTGCAGGCCTGGGTTGGGGCGTGCACCGCGGATGTTGACGATGCGCACAGGCATCCCTGTAGCCGCGGAAAGCCCCACGGCCAGCCTGACAAGCGATCCTCCGCCAGTTGCACCGTTAATCTCGATCATCGCTCCTGCAAGGACAGGAAAGAGAGATCTAGGAGAATGACATAGACAGCCTGGGGTCCATGGACCCCCATCACCGGAGTCATCTCAATGTCGGCAGTCCGGCTGGGCCCGGTGATGAAGGTAATGGCGCTGGGCCTGCTCTCTTGAGAGGCAAGCCGTGAGAACAGCTCCTCGAACGTGGAGACGAGTGCTCCGCGAGGAAGGATCGCCACGTGCACCTTCGGAAGCAAGGAGACTGCCCGGGGTCTCACTGGATCTGCAAAAAGGACAAGGGTCCCGGTCTCGGCAACGGCATAATCCACCTCGGTGAGCCCCACCTCAACTGCGTTTAGCTCCTTCCCATACACTTCCCGGTTTTCGGAAGGAAGGGGTACGACGTCCAGCCCCACAGCAGTGAGAGCCACATCCACCTGGAGGAGGCCGAGAAGCGGGGACTCCCACCGAGCCACCCGTGAGGCCCCGGCCCCTCGTACAATCTCTTGGAGGGCCTTCCTTGCTTCCTCTCCACTCCTTGCTCGGTAGACCACGCCGCCTGCACGGGAGAACTCCTGGATGAACCGATCTTCAACGTCCCAATTCCTCACGATGGGGGAACCCACACGAAGCGTGGGGGGAGGCGCAGACCCCACCGCTTGCTCGATCCTGTGGAGGATCGTCTCCCGTGAGCGCTCATCTCCTCTGGCCAAGGTTACGCCACCTCTCGCGAAACGACTTCCCAGGGAGGGGAGGGATCTCTCGCGTCTGTAACCACTGGGAGAGGGGGAAAGGAAGCCAATGGGGACGCGTCCGTACAGCAAGTGGGCGAAGGGCAAACCTTCCCAATTTCCCAAGGATCTCATAGAAGAAAGGGGATCTCGTGGCTCGCCCCCAGACGGTAAACCCCAGGCGTTCCAGGGGACCAGCTCCCTGTCCTGCGCTTACCGCCCGCTTGCGCATCACCAGGAGGAGGCGGACAAGATCGATCTTCACTGGGCAGACCTCGACACACGCCCCGCAGAGACTGCTGGCGAAGGGCAGCTCGCCAGCTACCTCTAGGCCGCGGTAGAGCGGCGTGATCACGGCGCCGATAGGGCCCGAATAGACCCAGCCGTAGGCGTGGCCTCCAGTGCGTTCAAAGACTGGGCAGATGTTCAGACAAGCTCCGCACCGGATGCAACACAGGGCATCCCGCACCTCCGGGTCGGCCAGGATACGCGTCCGCCCGTTGTCGAGGAGCACCAGGTGGAGCTCATCCGGACCATCACGCTCACCGGGCCGCCTCGGACCTGTGAGCAGGGAGATATAACTTGTGATCCGCTGCCCGGTGGCGCTGCGCGGGAGGATCCTGAGCATCACGGCGAGGTCCTCCAGGGTGGGGATTACCTTCTCCACCCCCATCACAGCAACATGAATGCGGGGGAGGGTTGTGGTCAAGCGGGCGTTCCCCTCGTTTTCCACGATCACGATTGTGCCCGTTTCTGCAACGGCGAAATTTACACCGCTGATACCCATGTCTGCGGTGAGGAATCTTTCCCTGAGGGTCTGGCGGGCGAAGCGCGTGAGCTGCTCAGGCTCCTTGAGTTCGGGAGCTCCGAGTTTTTCCTGGAACAACTTGCCGATCTCTTCTTTGGACTTGTGAACGACTGGGACCACAAAGTGCGAGGGGTGATCATGGGAGATCTGGAGGATGAATTCCCCCAGATCGCTCTCTGTGACCTTGATGCCTTCTGCCTCCAGGAAGACGTTCAGTTCGATCTCCTCGGTCGTCATAGACTTGCTCTTGACGATGGACCGCACCCCGCCCTGGCGGGCGATGTCCAGCACAATCCTGCGCGCTTCAGGAGCATCCTGTGCCCAGTGGACCACACCACCAGCCTCCTGCACGCGTTTCTCTAGGAGGCGCAGGTAAAACGAGAGGTGCTTG
>JAUQQG010000052.1 GCA_030550015.1 bacterium
GACGCTCATAGAACAATTGACCTTGAGGGGCTTAAGCTCCTGCTTCCACTCAGGCAACTTAGGGAGTTTCCCCTACACGCAGTGCATCACGTCGCCTAAATTTTGTAGCGCTAAGCCTCCGCGCCTGCCCCATGTGGGTTGAACAAAAAGGGGACGTGATGTCAGGAGGAAACACCACGCCCCCTCCTATTGGGGGTGAATCCAACAGGGTAACCTCGGAGGTTACCCCTATACCTTGAATTGGGCCACCAGTCCCTGGAGCTCCTGGGCTAAGGCAGCGAGGCTATTGGCGCTCTGGGCGATCTGCGTAATGGAGGCAGTGACCTCCTCGGTACCCGCGCTCACTTCCTGGGCGCTCGCAGCGTTCTGTTCGCTCGTGGCCACAACCTGCTCTACAGCCTTTGAGATATGCGTCGTACCGCTGCTGAGCTGCTCGGTGGCTGAACTCACCCCCTGGGTCTGCCCGGAGATCTGCACCACCGCCTTGCGGATGCTCTCAAAGGCGCTCCCCGTCTCCTCCACCACCGTAACCCCTTGCTCCACTTCCCTGGTCCCCTGCGCCATGGCCTCTACAGCTCGCTCGGTCTCCTCCCGGATCTCCTCTAAGAGCTTTTGGATCTCTTTGGCAGACTTCGCAGAGTTCTCGGCAAGCTTGCGCACCTCGTCGGCAACCACGGCAAACCCCCTCCCATGCTCCCCTGCCCGCGCCGCCTCAATCGCCGCGTTCAGGGCAAGGAGGTTGGTCTGGTCGGCAATGCCGGTGATGACATTGACAATCTCGCCAATGTTCTTGCTCTTTTGCTCAAGCCCCCGGATGACGCTCGCCGAGTTCCCCACGGCCTCCTGGATGGTGTGCATGACTTTCTTGACCTGGAGGACAGCTTCCCCTCCATGGCCGCTGAGCTGGGTGGCGTCCTGGCTCGCTTGAGCCACCTGGTTGGCGATCTGGGCCACCTCCTGGATACCTCTGCCCATCTGCCGGATGGTCTGCACTGCCTCGTTCATGCTCTGGACCTGCTGCTGGGCTCCCTGGGCCACCCCCTGGATGGTCCGCGCCACCTCGTTCACCGCCCCGGTGACCTCCTCGGTCGTGGCCGCAAGCTCTTGGCTGTGGGAGGAGAGGCTCTGGGCGGTTTCCCCAATACGCCGCACCACTTCGGCGATCTTGTCTACAAAGGCGTTAAACCAGCAGGCCACCTGGCCAACCTCGTCCTGGGACTTCACCTCTAGGCGCCGGGTGAGGTCGCCCTCTCCTTCCGCAATATCTCGCAAGGCGTCCACAATCTTCCGGATCGGCCTTGCAATCATTCCGTAGGCAAGGACCACGATGAATACCCCTACAAGGGTTCCAAACACGAGGAAAACGAGGAGGACCTCCACGGAGCGTTTCACAGTCCTCTCGATGGTGGCCTTCGCTTTCCCATTGACATCCTCCAGGCGCCTGACTACCCCATCAGCCAGGGAGGTCAGCATCTGGAATTGATCCTGCTGAACCTGCATAGCCAGATCTTTAATCTCCCCGACACGACCCGCATAGGCAGCAGGGATAAGCTGGGTTTCAATGACACCTTTGGCTTCCTCCCACTTTGATTTGGCCTCCGAGAGGAGCGCGGGGATCTGATCATCCTCTACAGTCGACTGAGCAAGCAGGGAGAGCTGTACCTCAATAAGAGAGGAGAGTTCTTTGATGTTCTGATTCAGCGCGTCCTGCTCTGCCCGGTCTGTAGATGCAACCAGCTTCGCGACCAAGGCGTCCACCGCGTTGAGGTTCGCCTTGAGGTCCATCGCAGTTGTCGTTGTCGGGAAATGTACGGTGAGAATCCTCCTGAGAAGTCGGTCCACGCGATGAAGCCCGGAATAACCGACATACACACTTACGCCAATCGCCACAATCCCAGCCACTGTCACAATCAGGAGTTTAGAGGCAATTGGAAGATCACGGAAGGAACGCACCTCAGACCCCCCTTTCCCGCCAAACCACGCTGTCCTTCACTTCACATAGGAACGCTCAAAAACAACGAAAGTAGCAATCCCGATGCCACGAGAGAGGTAAACCGCAGTGAAGTGGTGGGAAGAGGCTCTCCTATAGAGGGGAAAGGCTAAGATCTTAAGCAGTGCAAGGTTCGACGTACACAGCGGAGGCGAGGGCGAGGGGAAGCAGGTGTTCTGTGTCACCCACCTCCACGACGATCTGCCCCTCCTCCGCTTCGAGGCGGAGGACGTGGATGGTTGCTTCCGGCAGGAGTCCCAGCCTTGCAAGATTCCTCAGGACATCTGGATCCTCGTCGCTGACCCTACGGATCACAGCTCGCTGGCAGGGGGTGAGGTTGAGGAGCGATTGGTATTCTCGAGTGGCCACCACCCCTTCCTTCGTGGGGATAGGGTCCCCATGGGGATCCGTCGCGGGATAGCCGAGGAGGGCATCCATCCGCTCCTCCAGTTCTTCGGAGAGGACGTGTTCCAGCCGTTCGGCCTCATCATGAATCTGATCTATGGGAACCCCCAAGGCTTCGGCAAGGTAGCGCTCCAGGAGGCGATGGTGGCGGATGATCTCGAGAGCCATTTTCTCCCCCGCAGGGGTCAGCTCCACACCACGGTAAGGAGTATGACGAACGAGGTTCATCCGGGCGAGACGCTTGATCATATTCGTGACCGATGGAGGAGCCACGGCCAGCCTCTCGGCAATCGCCGAGGTCGTCACGACCTGTCCAGCACGCTGGAGTTTATAGATCGCCTTGAGGTAGTCCTCCACAGCCTTGCTGACAGAGGCGCGCTCAGGACCCTCACGTTCTGCCCGCGTTCCTTCTTCGTAGTGGGAATCGTGTCTTGTCACCACGCCTTCATTCTATCGGTGCGCCGTTTCCCCCGTCAAGTGAGCCTCTTGTCCCGAGTTCGCCCGCCAAGGGCCCCTTCCGCTTCTCCACAAGTTTTGGGAAATCGGAGAACCCTCCCATTGACAGGGATGTCTGGTATCCGGATAATTTAGATGGCTCTAATTTTCTGTGGAGTATACTAAGAGCGCATTGGCGGCTCGCAAGGGGTGAGAAAGGAGACGGACCTTGGTGGAACAGCTTTTTACTTCACTCGCAGGCACCAACCCAGTCGTGCAAGGCCTCATCGGCGGTCTCGTGATCACCGCATTGAATACTATCGGAGCGTTAGTGGTCATCCTGTGGCGTACACCCTCAGAAAAGTTTCTCGACGCTGCGCTTGGTTTTGCAGCTGGTGTAATGCTCACAGCCAGCTTTACTAGCCTCATCCTTCCTGGTATTCGATACGGAGGGGTAATCCCTGTACTCCTTGGAATCGCCATTGGTGCCCTCGTCCTCAGTATGGCCGATCAGTGGGTCCCCCAACTCCACGTTGTCACAGGCCACGAAGGGAGCGCGTCACGGCTCAAAGCAGTCTGGCTCTTCATCATGGCCATTACCCTGCACAATATGCCAGAGGGACTCGCCGTAGGAGTCGGCTTTGGCTCAGGGGAACTTGCAAACGCCATAAAGCTCATGCTTGCCATCGGCATCCAAAACATTCCAGAGGGTCTTGCCGTCGCTGTTTCCTCTCTCTCTGTAGGGCTGAGTACGTACTTCTACGCGGCCTTCGTGGGAATCCGAGCGGGGCTGGTAGAGATCCCTCTTGCTCTGTTTGGGGCTTGGGCTGTCCAGGCGGTTCGGTCCATCCTCCCTTATGCGATGGGTTTTGCCGCCGGAGCAATGCTCTACGTCATCAGCGACGAGATTGTGCCTGAGACCCACCGCAGGGGACACGAACGCATGGCTACTTTCGGAACTGTCATCGGAGCCATCCTCATGCTCTATTTAGACGTTACGCTGGGTTGAGCGCTCCCCAACACGTCCCTCTCGCCTCTAGAGGTCAGGGATTGTGCGCCTGCGGCGCGAAGGTCCAAGCCATGGGGTTTACGGGGCCATGTCCCTGACCGAGAGCCAGGCTATGACGAACTGCCATGGTGACGAACTCCTTGGCCTCTTTGACAGCCTCCACCACGCTCTTGCCCTTCGCCAAACCAGCGGCGATCGCTGAGGCGTAGACACAACCTGTTCCATGGGTATTGTGGGTGTTCACTCTCTCCGCACGGAACTCATAGAACTGCTGGCCGTCGAACAGGACATCCACCGCCTCTCCCTTGAGGTGCCCCCCTTTGACCACCACGTATTGAGGCCCGAGGGCATGGATGGCCTTGGCGGCTTCGCGCATGGAGGAGATGTCCTCAATCTCCATCCCAGTGAGTGCTCTAGCTTCATGAAGGTTGGGGGTCACTACTGTGGCCACCGTGAGCAACACCCCCTTCAGCGCGTCTATAGCCTCAGGACGGAGGAGGGGAGATCCACTCTTGGCGATCATCACAGGATCCACCACGACGGGAGAAAGATGGTACTCGCGGATCTTGCTCGCCACTGCCTCAATGATCGCAGCGTTCGAGAGCATCCCCGTCTTGACGGCGTCTACCCCGATATCCTTGACCACCACATCGATCTGCTGGGCCACGAACTCCGGGGGCATCTCGACCACCCCGTAGACCCCGGTCGTGTTCTGGGCAGTCAAAGCGGTGATAGCCGTCATCCCGAAGGCGCCCAGGGCAGAAACGGTCTTTAAGTCTGCCTGGATTCCGGCACCCCCTCCAGAGTCTGATCCAGCAATGATGAGCACACGGGGAATCGCCATTGCCCTTTCCTCCTCTTTCTTACCCGCTCCTTGTCCCCTTTTGCACTCGTCACTTGTTTTACACCGGCCACGTTTCCATCCGGTAAGCCGCCTCCCAGAAGAGATACTCGTACCTGCTGCTCACAAGGAACGCCTCCTCCATACGCTGCCGTTCCTGCGCCGTTGCCTCCCGGCCGAGCTGGTCTACCAGCCCCTTGCACCATTCCGCGAGCTCTGCGAACTCCTTGCTGCTGTACATATCGATCCATTTGGCATAGCGAGGATCGCGAGGCCGCGGACCGGAAGCCAGGCGTTGGCCGATCTCGCAGAACCCCCACATGCAGGGCAGCAGCGCTGCCGCAAGCTCCTCAAACGAGCCTAGAGCCGCGGTACACTTGAGGAAGTCGGTGTAGGCTTGGGTTGTAGGAGATTTCTGCTCCCGTTCAAGCTCCTCCGGGGAGATCCCGAACTCCGCTGCATAGGCACGATGGAGATCCATCTCCACCTCCAAGGTGGACCGGGCCAGCTCAGCAAACCGACGCATAGCCGGGAGATCCGGAGCCCTCGCCGAGGCCATGGCGAGAACGCGCGCGTAGTCGATCAAAAATAGGTAGTCCTGGCGGACCCAGTACTTGAACCGCTCCAGCTCAAGGGTCCCATCCCCAATCCCCCGGACGAACGGGTGGTTGTGTTGAGCTTCCCAAATAGAGGATGCGACCTTTCGAAGGTACTCGCTGAACCGCTCTTCCACGGTGCTCCCTCCAATCATCCACAATATAGCACCTCTGGGATGCTGCAAACAACCGACCTTCAAGACGCAAGGACGGAAGGTCTTCATGGGTAAGGTAGAGAGAATTTCTATTGAGCTTCCCAGCTAGACTAGGAGAGTCTTTCTCGAAGTCCGTTCGGAAGAACTCTCTTCTCGGCAAGGTTCTAGAACTCACGATCCCGGAAAAACCCACCACCGCGAAAAATTTTCCTCAAGGTAAGAGGAATTCAACCGATGTTGTCGAATAGAAACAGCAGAAAAAGTGCATATCCTGCCGATAAGGGCAAACCTACCGTGAGGTAGGGGCGCAAAGCCACGGGACCCTGGGTTAGGAAAACGAAGAGCACCCCAAGGTCAGCCGGGCTGCCGAAGTAGGGGGAATTTCTTCGATGTGCCTGCTTCCTCACGGAGCAGGCATTGTTATTTTGTCACATGTGTGAAAGCTCCCCGGGGGAGGAGGTGGATGGCGCAAGTACCAACGCTCGATGGATCCTCAGAGACCTACCCCGGAAGGCCTCAATCATTACGTTCAAGGAGGGAGAGTCCATGCAGTTCAAGAGAATCTTAGCCAAGACGGTGCTATTCCTGCTACTATCCAGCCTGGTGATGGCAGTGGTCCCGGGTCTCAAGATCGAGCCTCTGGGCTTCGAGTTGGAGGGCCAGTCCATTGCCTATGCTGGGTTTGAACTCGGCGATAGCCCTGCTTGGTCGGGAACGGGTGCGGCGAATGCCTCCGATACGGCCAAAGCTGTCACGGCAGGGCTTGACCCCGGCAGCAACGCATCCGATACGGCTGTGAATGCCGCTGGAGTGAAACCCAATAGCAACCGCCAGTCGCCATGAAAACACATGTCATCCCCCGGGCCCGTTACAGCCCGGAGACAATCTGGAGCCGGGTTTTCCGCGCAGGGGTCATTGTAGCGGGAATCGCCGCGTTCACCCGGCTTCTCACAGCCCCGCCCCCTGCGCCTGCGTCTCCCTACCACGGCTATGCCTCAGTACTTGCTTGGGCAGTAGCCATCCTTTTGACCGTCCTCGGCGGCCTTTACCCCTTGCGGTTGGGGCAAAAGGTCTTGCTGAACCTGAGCAGTGCGGTACTCTTTGGGATCCTGCTCACCTTTCCCCCGGTGGAGGCTGTTCTCGTCGCCTTCGCGGGGACGTTCATCTACCTGGTCATCCGCCACCTGCGCCGTGACCGGTTGACCGTTCAGACCATCGCCTTCAACCTGGGCCAATACCTCGTCACCTGGAGCGTGACGGTGGACGTCCTGCACCGCATACGTCCTCCCCAGCATGCCAGCGACCTGCTGCTCAACATCGTGGGGATCGGTGCGGCTGCGCTCGTCTACTTCTTCATCAATACATGGCTTGTCACGACCGCCTCAGCGTTCCGGCGCATGGAGCTCACCTGGGACACCTGGTACCGGGCGGTCCGCGAGACCTGGTATGGCTATATCGCCACGCTCCTCCTGGGCGCGGTCATCGCCCAGCTTGCCCACTCCGCTCCGGTGTTCGTCTTCTACCTGATCCCGGCCATCGTCTTGATCCGGCAGACCTTCTCCAGGATGGCGACAGTCATGAAGACGCAGACGCTCTCCGTCCTGGAGGCCCTGGCCGCCTCACTCGAGCACAGGTCTAGCTATACCTCCGACCATGCGGAGCGCGTGGCGCACCTGGCGAGGATAACCGCCCACCGGCTGGGGATGTCGAGCGAAGAGGCTGAAGCAGTTGAGATCGCCGCACGCCTCCATGACTTGGGGAAGGTAGCCATCCCGCTCCACGTCCTCAATAAGCCGGGGCCTCTTACCGATGAGGAGAGAGCCCAGATCCGGAACCACCCCAAGATCGGGGCGGAGATCCTCCGCCGGATCGAAGGCTACGACAGGGTCGCCACCTTCGTGGAGTATCACCACGAGCGGTGGGACGGAAACGGGTACTATGGGCTCCTTCGTGAGGAGATCCCTCTCGGGGCCCGAATCATTGCCGTCGTGGACGCTTTCGACGCCATGGTCTCTCACCGTCCTTACCGGAAGACATTGGCGGTCGAGGAAGCCCTCGCCCAGCTATGGGCCAACCGGGGGACGCAATTTGATCCCCGTGTCGTCGACGCGTTCATCCAGGTCGTCGAGGAAGAGGGTCGCAGCCTCATCCCTGGGGTCGTGCCTCTTCCCGAGCCAGTTCCAGTTCAAGTAACCAGCAAAATCTCATAATGCTGGTTTGCGAGAGGAGGGGCACGGCGCTGCCGTGCCCCTCCTTGCTTTTATACGCTCGCCAGCAGGAACCCAAAAAGCAGAAGGGTATCCAGGGCAGAAGCAAGGCACCAGCTACATACAGAGTGCAAGACGCAAAACTGCAGGTAGGCCAAGTAAAGGTAGAACACAAGGGCAACCGCCGTTGCGGCAACCATGGGCCAGAGAGCCCACCCCACACCTACCCTGAGCAGGGCCAGGCCTGCGAGCATTCCTCCAAAAAAGAGTACCCCCAGCGCCCCATTAGGGATCCCCAAAAGACGCCCATAAGGACTGCGGATGACCCTGGCACAACCACTCCCAATGCACAACACCGGTCCAGGGGTCACCTGCTTGTACCAGATGTAGGCGCTGAGGAGGAGCCCTATCGCGCTCAGAATTGCTAAAAGAGTCGTTATCACTGCATTTTGCATACTTGCATCGAGAATCGTGCAGTCTGAGAGCATCTATCCGTCCATGCGCGATCAGATCTGTTGCCAAGTTTGCGTGCTGGAACCTTCCAACCTAGAAACCTCTAGAAACCTTTCAACGTTTAACCCTTGAGGGGTTCGATGCGCAAAAGGACAATCTGGATCGTCTTTCGATCGTGGGTATGGAACGGAAATAGGCGCGGGAGGACAAAGGGCAAGGTCCGCCGCAAGGTGATCCTGCCCTTCCCCTCAAGGGACCGCTCCAAGAAGGAAAGAGCCTTGGCATCGTGAAAGGTGTAGACGACTCCCGCCACCTGGAGAGCCTTGTCCAGGAACGGCAGATCCCCATGCCCTGGACGGTCACCAAATGGCGGGTTCTGGACCACGGTATCGACCTGAATCCCGAATTCTTGCACATCGCCGGCGATGAACTCCACAGAGACTCCAAGCCTCTCTGCCCATCCTTTTGCCACCTCTAGCGCCTCTTCGTCCACGTCCACGCCGTAGACGCGGGATGCCCCAAGGAGCGCTGCACCAATGGCCAGGATCCCTGTCCCGCAACCCAGGTCGGCCACAACCTTCCCCTCGATATCCCCGTACAAGAAAGCGGTGTGGAGCATCTCTGCAGCGAGGGGAGCGGGTGTGGCGTATTGCTCAAGCCATCGCTTCGGGTGCGGATGGGGAGGGATCTGCTGGAGGGTCATCTCCAGGTGCTTCTTCGACCAGGTGACCATTGTGGCTTCCTTTCCAGCAAGCTCCTGTAGACCTATTGCGGGTTCTCGGGCTTCCAGCAAAATCTCGACGAGAGATTTTTCTGGAAGTTCCTTAGATGTGGAACTCCACGATGTCTCCATCCTCCAGGAGGTACCCACGCTCCACCATCATGCCGTTGATCCCCTTCCCCCGCCACAACCGGGCGAACCGGAGGTTGCGTGCAAAGTCCTTATGGATCTCCTCTGCAGCGTCCAACACCGTGCTCCCGCGTTTGAGGATGAGTGGTTCATCGAGCTTTGGTTTCTGCCCTGGTGCCTTGGTGTATACCCGGATAATCTGGAGCAACTGGAACATCCTGTGTTTGAGATCCTCAAGCCCTGTGCCCATGACAGCAGAGACTGGAAGGATGGAGAATCGCTCCCGGAAGAACTCTTCCAGGACCTCCAGGTTCGCGCTTGCCCTGGGGGCGTCCAGTTTGTTGGCTACGAGGACCGCTGGTTTCTCTGTTCTCCCGTATGGCTGAGACCCTGGTGTTTGGGAATCCCTGGAGCCCAGGAGGATACGGTTTTGCTGGAGGAGGTCAAGGGTTTCCTCCAGGCGGACGAGGAGATCGTCGTCACTGAGGTCGAGCACAAGGAGGGCGGCATCGGCGGCACGGATGATGGCGAAGAGCCAGGGCTCGGAAAAACCAGGGGCGACGGGAGGAAGGTCCACGAGCTGCATCTGAATATCCTCATACTCCACCATCCCGGGGAGGGGAACCCTGGTGGTGAAGGGGTAGTCATGTACTTCAGGGGTCGCGTTGGTCAACGCCTTGAGCAAGGATGATTTCCCCACATTGGGCGGGCCGACGAGCACGAGCTGCCCTGCTCCTTCCCTCTCTACGTGGAAGAAAGGCTTCTGTCGTGGCGCGCCACGACGGCGCGCCAGCTCTCCGCGAAGCTTGGCAATGCGGCGTTTGATGTCCGCCTGCATCTTCTCTGTCCCTTTATGCTTCGGGATCGTAGCAAGCATCTCTTCCAAAGCCGCCAGCTTCTCCTGAAGGGTTTGCGCCTCCCGAAACCTTCGCTCCGCTTCGAGGTACTCAGGGGTAAGGTTTGCTGGCATCTTGACTCACCTTCCCTAATTGTACAAGAACTCCCCAGGCAAAAGAAATGCCTCATCGAACTCTGAGACCCCCGAGGTAAAACACGGGAGGGGCGACTCCCTGTGGTTCTCCTATTGCTGGGCAAGCATGGGGCCTACCCTACAAGAGATCAGAAGAGGTAACCCAAGAGATAGGTTGTCCCGAGGGATACCCTCCTATACGTCGTTGTTTTTGGGTAAACAAACAGGAGTTTGCATGAGGATGTCGAATAGAAAATCGACCATGATGGTCAATCTCCGCCTGCGAGAGCGAAGCGAAAGGAGGGGACCATGGCCACGAAGAAGAAGGGTGGCAAAAAGGGCGGGAAGAAATAGCAACCCTTCTCGTCTCTTGGGCCGGGGTGGAGATCCACCCCGGCCTTTTCCCTTCCTCCAGGAATTTTCCCGTCCGCACTCTTCAATTCTTAGGTAGAGAGGCAATCGGAGGGCGCAGGATAACAAGTCTGCGCAGTTCGTAGGTGAGAGCTGTTGCGACCTCCTTAAAGCGCCATCCGAGTGCCCATCCCCCGATGGGCGGAAGGGTCTCGTACCAGCGGGGGATCTCGCTCACCCGCAGCACTGGCACAAGGGTAGGGCCCTGCACAGTGGAGTCATCCGGAACAACGACTGCGGCATGCACGAGGAGATCTGCAAGTTCGGGCCGAGCGAGATAAACTCTCTCCCCCCAGCCCTTCATCAGGATCCCCAAGGTCTTCCGCATTTCAAAGGCCACGCGGTCATAGGGAGGAGAAATCCGAGTCATTCCTTGCCAGTGCATCTTCCGAAGGGTGCATTGCCCGCGGGCCGGGAAAGCAAGCAACAGCACGATCCCTGCGGATCCCACGAGGAGATGGCTGCACCTCTGGATGGATCCAGGGATGGGAATCGGTACTTCGTTGAGGACCACCAACCCTTCCTCAATCCTGGAGGAAATGAAAGCACAAACTTCCTCCTCTAAGGCGATCTCCTCCTCAAGAAGGGGAGATCGTGGAGAGGGAAATGCGAGCAACTCGTTGAACCCGCGAGAAAGGGCGAGCGCCGTTAGGCACAGACTAAGAAGGCTCAAAGGGGCGGCCCAGAGGGATCCCATGATGCTGGCCACGGCCAGCCCGGAGGCAGCGCCGAAGCTTACGGTCGCAAGGGCCACCAGGATCTTGCCTCGCCTGGAGAAACCCTGCATGGGAGCAGCAATCGCCTTCCCGCTCTGCGCCAGGAGCGCAAGATCCCGCAGAGTGGAAGCCGGTCGCCCCACCACAATGGGGCGCAAGACACCGCTCTGTTTCATGAAAAGTCCGTCTCGAAAGGGATTTCCGGGGTTCTAAGCATTCGTATTCGCCCCTTTTGCCCATCTTCCTCCTCGCGGGAGCCGAGGAGATAGGTATCCCGGCAAAAGACTTGTCGGGCCCCCAGCAATATCTCGACAAGAGACGTTGCTGGGGTTCCATACCCTCTTTTTGAGGAGAGGCTGAGGCGGAAGTTATGCAGGAGCCTGGGCGATTACCTGGAGCCAGTTCCGCGGGAGGGAGGAGATCCCCCGCTCCTGGGCAGCAGCCCTCACACCTTCTTTGAGGGCCTGCGAGGCGATGGGGAGGGGAACGCCGGGCAAAGCACCCTCGATGAACATGGAGAACTCGCTGATGTCTTCCAGGCTCTCGATAGGGAGATCCACGGTCATCGTGAAATACTGGATGTTCCGGAAGCCGACCGTCTCCAGGAGGGAGGAGAACTCCTGGGGAGAGAGCCACTGCATTGCTGTCGTTTTTGCCTGCCGGATCACTGTGATCCCCTGGGACCGCAGGCGTTGGATCGCGCGGAGCACCCACAGCTTATAGAACGAGGCCGTCCCCTCAGGGTATGCCCCATGGAAGAACGTGGTGTTGAAACCCAGGACGCCGCCTGGCCGGAGAACCTTGAAGATCTCCTCAAGGACCGCTCGCTTGTCCTCAATCAAGTGGATAGCGTTGCAAAAAACCACTGCGTCAACCTTAGGAACTAGCCTGGAGAGCTGCTCGGCACTGCCGCAGACGAACTGCACGATCTTTGAAGTAATGCGCTGGCGCGCTTTGTTCAACTCGGTAAGGGATTGGTCAACAGCATAGATAAGACCTTGCCCGCTCTTCTTGAGCTGGAGGATGAGCTCTGTGACCGCGCCTGGGCCGCAGGCAAGGTCCACTACGGACCACCCCTCCTCAATACCGAGATGCTCCACAAGCCACTGGTTCACCTGGGTAAAGAACGCGTGGCGGGCGAACTTGGCAAAGGAAAAGACTTGAGCTTCTGACGGATCGGAGATAACCTGACCCATAGACCTCCTCCCTTCAAAGGCAGCATAGCACATCAAGGGAGGTGTTGGCTACTAGGTATCTTGATGCGGCGTGACGTCGCTGTGGAACCAACATCCATCTCTGCCATGGATCGCTCAAGCTCCTCCAAGAGGAAGATCAAGGCTTTCTCCTTCGACGTGACCATCCCATTCCCTGATTGGAGACGAAGAGCTTCCAGCCGGCGGACGAGACTCAACCACCTGCGCCTGAGATACCTTCTCCCTTCCTCCGCATGAACCGCAAAAGGAAGCTGCCTCCTCTGCCGTCCCGGGGTCATGGCACACCTCCATGGCAGGCATCGAAGTACCCAGGCAAAAGTCTTTGCCATTTGCCGGGCCCCTCTTGAAATAACGGAATCCCCAGAAAAATCTCGAGATTTTGCTGGGTTTACTGAATAGGGGGTAGGAGCAAGAACCATGCCATCGTGCATCCTTTCGGATACATGGTGGGGAACCTCGCCCTCCGCAAAAACGCTGCACCAACATACATCTGGGTGGAGAGTCCAATCATCCACGGCCTCAGCATTGGAGCGAAAGCGCATTTCAATCTGGAGCACGCCGATTTTGACAGGTGGCCGGGGGGTCTGTATACTAATGATTCGGCGGGAGCGTTCCCGGTTTCGCGGGGGCGTGGTGTAGCCTGGTCAACACACCTGCCTGTCACGCAGGAGATCGCGGGTTCAAATCCCGTCGCTCCCGCCACTTCCTCTGCTCTCATCCCCTTAGGTCCTGGCCTCTCTGTTCCCTTTCCATTCCATACCCCATATGCGAGATGCGAGCTATCTGTCGGTGGGGTTCCTGAACTCACCCCCAAAAACCATAGAGGCGGAGAGGGTCTCCCTCTGAGCGGACTTGATGAGGTCTCTTCTTAGGACACGATATCGTGCCTTCGTGGGCGCATAAGGTGGAGATTCAGTACCCCGGCATAAGTCTTTTGACTTTTCCGGGGGCCCCTCTTGAAATCACGCGGTCCTCAGTAAAATCTTAATAAAAGATTACCACTAGACAGTTGACATGACAGGTGTAAACCCCATAGAATGGCTACGGAATCTCTCTGCGGGAGGAGGGGAATCCTGTGCGACCAAAGGAAATTGCCCTCGGTGGCCTGCTGACAGCTTTTGCTCTGCTCATCCCCTTGGCGTTTCGGGGAACCTTCCTGCAGTTTTATATCCCTGCCATCGCATATTCTGCTACGTTCGCCTCACACGTTCCCTCGATGCTCGCTATGCTCATAAGTCCCGCGGTCGCTGCCCTTGTAGGCCTAGGGTCAACCCTAGGCTTCTTGGTCACCCTCGGGCCCGTGATCGCTGCCAGAGCGTTCATTCATACGATTTGGGGAGTGGTGGGGGCGGAAATGGTGCGAAGAGGGAGGTCGCTTCTCGCTGCCCTCATCGTGGCACTTCCAATCCACGCAATCGGGGAAGGTGTAGTGGTCTGGCTTCTTGGACCGGGATTCCAGGCGGGGCTCTTCGTCGCCGCGGGGACGGTCATCCACCATGTGATCGACTCCGTCATTACCTTGGCATTAGCCAGGCTGCTTGCACCAGTTCTTGCTCTGCACGAGCGGGCGGCCTAGGGGGTCTCTCTCTCCTTGCTCTCAACGAGGTATCCCTTCTCCCTCAAGGCTTTCCGGACGCGGCCTAGGATCTCCAGGGAGGGCGCTTCAATGGTGTGATAGTGAACCCCTCTGGTGAGAGAGGAGAGAGGCTCGGCGTTGGTCTTCGCCATGGATTCGAGAAAAGCGCGCACGTCCTCTCGCGTGCGGATCAGGAGTGTCCCTCTGAGCTCCCCGTAAAGGGGATGCTCTACCACCACGTCCACGACTGTTCCCCCGCAGTCCACGATGGTGTTGAGCTCGTCCTCAATCTGACCCTTGGTGTGTTTGACCAGCACCACATCGGTATACATCCCCGTCCGTTGCAGCAGGAGGTACCCTTGGAGTGTTGCGAGGATGGGATGCCCTGCGGTCCTCAGGTGGGCGATATCTTGAACAATCACTTGGCGGGTAACACCAAGGCGTTCTGCAAGGTCGGCGCCAGTAATGGGACCGGAGGCGCTTCGGAGAATCGCGAGGAGTTGCCCACGCCGCTCCTCAGGGGAGCGGGGTACCTCGGTTCTTCCTTGCCGCTGCACGGGACGGGTCTCCGAAGGTCCATCCCCAAAGGGATTCATGAGGCAACCCCCGTGCTCGCTACGTTGATGCTTCGGGCTTAAGAGCTGGTTTCATCACTCCAGGTTCCGGACGAGGTGCCGGTTCTGCTTTCGCCTCCGGAACCCGGGCGGGCGCTGCGGGGTGTTCTGGTGCCTCAGCTTGCGGTTGTTCCTCGAGGAGGCGCGTAAGTTCCTCTCCCTCCAGGCTCTCCTTTTCCAGCAGGGCGGTGGCCACGCGCTCGAGCTTGTCGCGGTTCTCCGTGAGGATGCGCTTGGCCTTCTCGTAGCACTCATCCACGATGCGGCGGACCTCCTGGTCGATCTGGAAGGCGATCTCCTCGCTGTAGT
>JAUQQG010000085.1 GCA_030550015.1 bacterium
AACCACCGCAGCTTGGTGTGGCCTCAGATAGGCAAGGATGAGGGCGATGGTCTGGGGATGCTCGTTCTGGATGAGGGAGACAAGCTGCAGGGGGTCCATGTGGCGGAGATCGTCAAAGGGGCTTACCTGGAGGGAGGCGGAGAGTCTCTCGACAATCTCCCGGGCGCGCTGCTGCCCTAGGGCACGCTCCAGGACCTCCTGGGCGTATTCCATCCCTCCCTGAGAGATGTACTGGTGGGCCAGCACGTTCTCCAGGGTCTCCCGGAAGACCTGATCCCTCTGCTCGGTGGAGACCTTTTGGAGGCTCGCGATCTGGTAGGTCAGCTCCTCAATTTCATCATCCCGGAGGTGCTTCATCACCTCGGCGGAAAGCTCGCTCCCCAGGGCCACAAGGAGGATGGCCGCCTTCTGACATCCTGGGACTTCAGCCCTCGTCCGTGTGAGCATCCCGTTCCTCCCTCACTTCTCTGCGAGCCAGCTCCGTATAATCGCGGCCACGTCGGCAGGCCTCTGTTTCGCAAGCTTCTGGATCTCCCGCTCGATGGCCAGACGGCGCTGGTCCTCCATGGATTGCTCAAGGCTCTTCTCAAGCTCCGCAAGGGTGAGCGCCTCCTGTTCCTCTGCCGCTCGCTGGATGAGAACGCTCACCTCCTCCGCCCGGGCACGTTTCGTTCCATCTCCCTCAGTGACCACGGCCGGCGGGGGAGTCTTTTCCACAACAGCAGGGCGGCGGCGTCGAAGCACGAGGGCCAAGAGCGCCACCAGGAACAGGAAACCAACGAGAGACCCGGCACCGATCACCATCCACCGGGAGATCCCCCGTTGCGTCGATTTCGGTACTTGGGCTCCTGCTTCCGTAACCGGTTCTTCCGCCTGGCGCTGGAAGGGGATGGCCTGGACGATCAACCTGTCCCCACGGCGCGAATCTAGCCCTAGCCCAGCCTCGACCACCTGACGGACGGTGCCCAGTTGCTGGGGGTTCATCGTCCCGTCGATGAGCACAGAAACCGAAAGGCGCTTGACATCCCCGCCAGAGGCGATTTCCTCGATCACGCTCCGGTTGATCTCGTAGGTCGTGGAGGATTGTTTCCGGCTGTACTGAGTGTTGCTTGCACCGCCTGCGGGCGTGCCATACGTGGGCACGTTAGATCCACTACCAGGTACCCCTCCACCCGTAGCTCCTGCGCTCTGGTAGGTCTCTTCGGTGGTCTGCTCGCTGCGCACGACCCCCTGGCTTCCTCGCACAGGCTGGAAGACCTCGCGCTGGACCTGGCGGCGGGTAAAGTCCATCTCGGCGCTCACCCTGACGACAGCCCTGTTCGGGCCCACAACCCGCTCTAGCATGGACTGGATCCTCCGCTCCAGCGTCGCCTCCACTTGCTGGCGAATGGCCAGTTGCTCGCTCGTCAGGCCCAGTCCCGCGGGATCGTTGCTACCAGTGGTGAGGATGTTCCCGTCCCCATCGAGGATCGTCACGCGCTCCGGGGTCAACCCTTCGACACTGCTGGCAACGAGGTGAGCAATCCCTTGGATCTGCCTGCGTTCAAGGTGCGCCCCCGGTCGCAGACGCACAATCACCGAGGCCGATGCCTCGGGACGCTCGTCTGCGAATAGGCTCTCCTTTGGAAGGACAATGTGAACCCTGGCATCCTCTACCTCAGAGAGGGTCATAATGGTCCGGGCAAGCTCTCCCTGTAGGGCTCGCTGCAGGTTCACCCGCTGGGCCAGTTCCGTGGTCCCAAAGTTCATCCGGTCGAAGAGCTCGAATCCTATGGTTCCCCCGCGGGGAAGTCCCTCGCTGGCGAGCTGAAAGCGGACCCGGTAGAGGTCCTTTGTCGGGACCTCAATGGACATCCCGCCGGGACCAATGCGGTAGGGTACCCCCATCTCCGTGAGCTTGCTCACGATCTCGCTGGCGTCCTCGGGGCGGAGCCTTGTGAACAGGGGCGCGTAATCCCCACGGCCCCGGACCATGGCAACGGCGGCAACGAGCAGGATGACCAAAAGAGGAACCGTCACCACGGTGATCCGTTGTCCCGGACCCCAGCTACTCCAAAGCTTACGCAGGTTCTCCATTTATCCTGTCCGATCTGGCTATCTGGTCCGTCCCGTTATTTTCTTCAGCACTTTTCGATCATGCATCACGATGCCAGGAGATCACACCTGCATGCGCATGATCTCCTGGTAGGCTTCGACCAGCTTGTTCCGCACCTGGATGGTGAGCTGCAGGGCCAGGTTGGCTTGTTCGAGAGCGACCATCACCGCATGCACATCTTGGGCCTGGCCGGTGGCCAGGGCCTTCGCTGCTTCATCTGCACGCTGCTGCAAGGTATCGACGGCACTCACGGCTTCCTCAAGCATCGCTACGAAGTCACGAAGGGTCTCGCCGAGGGAGGAGGCGGAGGGTGAGCTCGCCGGCCCCCGGATACCGGAGATCTGCATCCTCTCCACCTCCTACCCCCGGACAATGTCCAGCGACCGCAGGACCATGGCCTTGGTGGCCTCGATGGCGACTACGTTCGCTTCGTATGCTCTCCTGGCAGCGATGAGATCCACCATCTCCAGGAGGGGATTCACGTTCGGATAGGCCACGAAACCCCTCGCGTCGGCGTCAGGGTGGCCGGGTTCGTAGACCAATCGCGGGGGCGAAGAGTCTTCCACGATGCCCACCACAGCGACTCCTCCCCCAGTCCCCTCTGCAGCGCTCAGAAACCGGGCGAACGGGGTTTCCACCGGTAGTACCTCGCTTGCGAGGGAAGCAAGTACGACCTGCCTGCGCCTGTATGGGCCCCCTGTAGACCTCGTCGTGCTGGCATTGGCTAGGTTCTGCGCAGCGACCTCCATGCGCAGCCGCTGCGCTGTGAGACCCGAGGCGCTGACAGCGAGTGCGGAGAAAGCGCTCATCCTCTTCCCTCCTTACCGTCTTCCTTCTGTGATGGCGGCCCTAAGCATCGCTAATTTGACGCGTAGGGCCGCCGTAACCGATTGAAAGAGCAAAGCGTTCTCTGTGAGCTCGACCAACTCTTGATCGACATCGACCCCGTTCCCGTCCAGACGGGACAAGCGGTTCTCCTGCACCAGGAACACTTGAGGTCCCCCTGTCTTGTTCCCCCATCCCTCCGGATCCTCCATCGCCTGGAGAAGAGCCCTACGGAAGTCCACATCCATTCGCCGGTACCCAGGGGTCTCCGCGTTTGCTAGGTTCTGGGCAAGGACACGCTGGCGCAAATTGAGAAGATCCAGCGCCTTCCCGAGGAACCGTACTGTGAAATCCCCAAGAAGCCCACCCATGATCTCCTCTCCTTCCGTCCTCCCCTAAGATGGAGCAATTCGAGTGCCAAGAGGAGCTCTGCCGGGGAAAGGTATCACAGAACCTTAGGGAGTGAAAAGCGGCCTTCGAAATCGTACCGGGACCACTTAGACTTTTGCTGGAGGGGTCTCTTGCGCACCCCGAGGTGTAGAAAATTCCCGGAAGAATTGCTGGTGGGACCACTTCAAGCGCAAGGATTCCTTCGCTGCGAGTGCCTTGCGCTCCACCTGGACCCCTCGCTTGGCAGAGGGGGGGATTCCAATTTCCTCGCGGTATTTCGCCACCGTCCTCCGGGCGATGCGGATCCCCTCGCGGGTGAGCTGGGCAGCGATCTGCTGATCGGTGAGAGGTCTTCGAGGATCCTCCTGGGCGATAATCTCTTTGATCCGCTCCTTCACCGGGAGCGCTTGATCGAAGAAGATCTCCATGCTGACGACGCGTCCAGATGGAAGGAGGGCGTACTTCCCATCCAAGGCGCGGCTCACCGTGGACTCACTGACGCCAAGGGCACTAGCGACCGCCGCCTTGGTGAGAGGCTTGAGGTAGCGAGGGCCATGGTCGAGAAAAGGACGCTGGATCTCTACGACCTTTTCCGCGATGGCACGCAAGATCACATGCCGCCGGCGGAGTACCTCGATGAACAGCTTCGCCCGGTTGACCTGCTCCTGGATGTGCTCTCTGGCGTCGGGGGCGAATTCCTTCGGGCGTTGCCGTGTCTCCTGGTAAAGCTGGCGGTAGAGGGGGTTCAAGCGCAACTCCATGACCGAGGCCCCCACAAGCTCGACCGTGTACCCGTCCTCTGCAGGGAGAATGGCTACGTCGGGCCGTGCCACCTCATTTGGCCTTAGCCTGGGTCCACCCATCCGCTCGGCCTCATACCTGTCTGCTGGGTGTGGGTAGCAGTGGGTCCGGATGTACTCGTGGGCCTCGCGGATGGCAGCGATGGGAACATTCAGCGCCCGGGCAACCTTGGCATACTGGCGGGAAGCGAGCTCTTTCAAGGAGGTGGCTACAATCCGTTGAGCCAGGAGGTTTATGGGCGAAGGCTCATATGCCCGTAACTGGAGGAGGAGACATTCCTCAACAGTGCGCGCCCCGATCCCTGGGGGATCGAAGGACTGGACGACCCCCAGGACCTTCTCGACAACCTCCACGGATACCCCGAACTTGATCGCGACTTGCTGCAGGTTGCAGTCCAGGAAGCCCCGCTCGTCGATGGAACCAATGAGGTACTCGCCGATCGACCGCTCCACGCCGGAGAGAGGACTCGCAGCGAGGCTCATCTGGAGGTGCTGGCTGAGGGAGACCTCCTGGGCCACACGGCTCAACGGGTCCTCCTCCTCATCGAGCGGGCGGGGTTTGAGAGGGTAAGCATCGAGATGATAGAGGAACCGATCCATCGGTCTTCCGCAGGCATGACAGACTGGACCCTCGCTCTCCACCCCGCAGTGTGGGCATGGACGTGCGACACGCTCAATGGCCGGGTTGGTGGAGAGTTCCTCCTCGATGCGGGCGAGAAGTTGAGGAAGTGGAAGGACCAGGACCGCGTTCACAGCCATCAACTTCGGCACCATGCGCGGTGCGACCTGGGGAGAAACCTCCACTCCTAGGCTTGGCTGCATCGACACGGCGTTCCTCCTTATTCTCTCTCCTGCCCGCTCTTCCTCTTCTGTGGCTCCGATCCCCTGGGAGGGACCCGGTAAACCTCAAAACTTTTGCAGGGTTCCTTATCCCATCGCCCGTCGGACAGCCTCAAGGAAGCGATTCACATCGAAGGGCTTCACCACAAAATCCTTCGCCCCGGCCTGGATGGCGTCGACCACCAGCGCCTGCTGTCCCATGGCGCTCACCATAATGATCTTCGCATCGGGGTAACGGCTCATCAACTGCTTGACCGCCGTCACACCATCCATCTCGGGCATCGTGATATCCATGGTGACCAAATCAGGGCGGAGTTCCTCATACCGAACCAACGCCTCTACCCCGTTGGTAGCCTCCCCTACGACTTCGTACCCATTGGCGGTGAGGATATCTTTGATCATCGCCCGCATGAAGGTGGCGTCGTCCACCACCAGGACCTTACCTGGCATATCCTACCTCCTCCCTCTCTCCAGGCTCCTCAGTCACCCGATATGGGACAACTTCGGAAGGTTGAAGGGACGCCGTTCGATGAGGGATCCCCCGGTCTGCCCTCCGTTCTCTTCCTCGCGAATCCGCTGCCATCCAGATAAGCCTTCCCACGTCAAGGATCAGACCAACCCTGCCATCGCCGAGAATGGTGGCTCCGGAGATCCCAGGGACATCCCCCAGGTAGCTCCCTAGCGATTTGATGACCACCTCCTGCTCCCCGATCAATCGATCCACCACGAGTCCCAACTTGCTGTCCCCGGAGATGGCCACAACGCAGAGTAGATCACCATCGGGAAGCTGCCCACCATCTAAACCCAGTAACCCAGCCAGGGAAAGGATGGGCAGCACCTCCTGTCGCAGGAGGATCACTGCCTGCTGGTTTATAAAGTGCACCTCTTCTGGGCGCGTCCGGATGATTTCCTGGACAGACCCAAGGGGCAGGGCGTAGGTACCCTCACCGACACCTACGAGCAAAGCCCGCATAATGGCAAGGGTCAGGGGAAGTTTGAGAATCACGCGCGTCCCGGTGCCTCGTTGGGTCCGGATCCTCACGGATCCCCCGATAGCCTGGATGTTGTTCCGCACGATGTCCATGCCCACACCACGGCCCGAGACGTCGCTTGTCCTCTCCGCTGTGGAGAACCCAGGAAGGAACACCAACTCAGTAATCTCCTGGTCGCTCATCCGCTCAAGCTGCTCCTCGCTGACGAGCCCCAGGGCCAGGGCTTTCGCCTTTACACGGTCCAGGTCGATCCCCCGGCCGTCATCCTCGACGATGATGACAATGCTGTTCTCTTCATGGGAGGCCCTTAGGCGGATGACCCCTTTGGCTGGCTTCCCGGCTTTGAGACGCTCCTCGGGAGTCTCAATCCCGTGATCGACAGCGTTTCGGAGAAGGTGGATCAGTGGGTCACTGATCTGCTCGATGACCGTCCTGTCTAGCTCCGTCTCCCGACCTTCCATGAGAAACTCTACTTGCTTCCCAGCCTGACGCGCGAGATCTCTGACCATCCGGGGGAACCGGCTGAAAAGCTGGTCGATAGGGAGCATCCTGGCTTTCATGATCTGCGCCTGGAGCTCGTTGGTAATCCGCCCGATGTGGCGGGAGGTCTCCATCAACTCGTCGATGAGCCGGTCGTGGTTGAACCGTCCGGCGAGCTCCTTGTTGATGCGCGTGAGCCGGATGCGATCAATGACCAACTCGCCTACAAGGTTCATCAGCTCGTCCAGGCGCTCCACATCCACCCGTACTGTCTGGTTCACCCGTTGCGCTCCCTCTGGAGCCCTTGACGGGCCACGAGGTTCCTGAGAAATCCTGGTCTCCGAAGTGGGAGAACCCTCCTCATCTTGGGAGACTTCCTCCTTCCATGGTGCGACGTCCACCGCAGCGATGTCCAGGATGCTTGCCACTGTATTGCGCAACCTGTCAGGATCCTCGTGGCTCAGTACGATCAGGGAGAAGGTCTCGTCGAACTGCTCTTTCTCCAGCTCCTCCGCGCTGGGCCGGGATCCGACGACCTCCCCTAGCTCTTCCAGCGCCCTTGTGACCATGAAAGCTCGCACACCTTTCATGGGACAACCGGGGACAACTCGGACAGTGACGATGTACGGCTCGACCCCATGGAGCGCTGCTTGCCGCAGGATTCGGCGTTCGTACTCGTTCAGGAGAATACCCTTTGCCTGGTCACTTCTCCCTGGCGGAGTCGAGAGACTTCCCGCCGATGCAGGGACGTCTCGGCATCCCTGCCTTTCAAGCCGGGCAATCAGCTCAGAAGGGTCGGTGATCTCTTGGCCGTGAACAATCACCTCTTCCTTCATCGCCTTGAGCGCATCAAGGCAAGCGAGGAGGAGATCCACGACCTCGACGGTTACAGAGGCTTCCCCCTTCCTGAGTCTATCCAGGACCTCCTCCATCCCGTGGGTGAGTCGGCTCATGCGCTCAAAACCCATCGCCGCCGAGGAACCCTTGATGGTGTGAGCTGCCCGGAACAGGGAGTGGAGGACTTCCCGGTCATGGTGATCTCGCTCAAGAGCCAGGATCCCCTCCTCGAGCTTCTGGATCTGCTCCCCCACCTCATCGAGGAAGACCGCCAAATATTGGGTCATATCAGAGGACACGATCCACCTCGCTCTCACTGAACTTTGCACTCCAACTGTCCGTAGCCAGCCACGTAGCGAAGCAGGTAGCGCACCCGCTGTACGACGCAGCACTGCGTCCTTGCCTTCCTAGGAACCAACGCCCTTCAACATCCGGCAAAACTCTTTTCCCCCTCGTCGGTGACCCCACACAAGGATTCTCAGCGAAATCTCGTCAAAGAATTGCCTGAAGGCTACTTATACGCTTGCGGCAGCCAGCTCGGCCTTCTCGGTCTTGGTCAGGACCTTCTCTAAATCAAGTAAGATAATGAGCCTATCAGCAAGCTTACCCACACCCCTGAGGTACTCCACATCAACATTGGCTATCACCGGGGAGGGTGGCTCGATGGCCTCCACGGGGAGGCGCAAGACCTCTGAGACAGCGTCCACGATCAACCCCACGGTGTGAGGAGGGATCTCGACCACGACAATCCTTGTCTTGTCGGTGTACTGGCCGTTGGGAAGGTTAAAGCGCTTCCTGAGGTCAAGAACAGGGATCACCTTGCCCCGCAAATTGATGACACCCTCAATGAAGCTCGGTGCCCTTGGGATCCGGGTGATCTCCTGCATACGGATGATCTCGTGGACCATGGCAATGTCCACTCCGTAGATCTCCTTATCGAGCTGGAAGGCAACGAGCTGCTCTTCCTTCTTCTGCTGGACATCGCTCCCGCTCACCATACTTTTCACCTCCTTCGTTTTGCACAAGCCGGCATGATCCAGTACCCAGTGGCCTGAGCACACTGGGATTAAGCAATCTTGCTGGGGCTACTACCGCAGGGATCCTCCTGCCCCTCTCGACTCCTCACGCCTTCCTCCAGGACCTCTAGGAAGGCATCCACTACACAGGGGTCAAATTGTCTCCCCCGGTTCTGCCGTAGCTCTTCCAAGGCCTCCTCCACCGTACGCGCTAGCGCGTACGGCCGATCTGTTCTCCCGCAAGCCTGAAAGGATAGCCACTCCCGTCGTAGCGCTCGTGGTGGTATAGGACCACTTCCATCACGCCTTTCGGGAAGTGCGCGAGGGAAAGGATCTGCGCCCCAAGGAGGGGGTGTGCTTTGACCTCTTCGAACTCCTGGGAAGTAAGAGGGCCACGCTTCTCCAGGAGATACTCTTCAAGCTCAATCTTTCCGATGTCGTGGAGCAACGCTCCGATCCTAAGCTCCTCTAGAGCACCGCTTTGGAGGCCGAGGCGCTGGCCAATCTTCACCGCGTGCTCCGCCACACGCCCGGCATGATCGCGCGAAGGATGATCTCTCCGGTCGATGGCTCTGGCAAGCACACGGAGCGCACTCCAGTAATTCCGGCGCAGCTCTTTCAGCTGGCGCTTCCGTAACAGGCTCTCCCGAACCGAGGCAAGGAGCTCGTCAGGGTAGAAGGGCTTGAACAAGATCCCTCCCGCGCCCGCTCGGAAACTCTCGAGCACAACCTCGGGAGTGCCATAGCCTGTCATCACTAGGGTGCTAACCTCTGGGAAACCCTCCGAAACTTTTTGCACGAGCTTTAGGCCGTCCCCATCAGGAAGGCTGCGATCGAGGATGATCAGGTCGAGGGGGTTCCGCCTGGCGACCTCTTCTGCCTCGACTGCGCACGCCGCCTCCCTGACCACGTAGCCCTCCTTCTGCAGCACCCGGTGGATCAGATCACGGATAGCTGGCTCACGATCCACTACGAGGACATTCCCTAAGCTCCCCACTAGGCTTTCCTCCTTTAGTACCCCACCAAAACTCCTTTGTCTTTTGCCCGAGCCCCTCAGGAGCTTGAGGTTTACTCCCTACGGCATCTAAAACCGGGATTTGCCAGAGGTATACTGGAGCAAGAACCGTGCCAAACAAAACGATAAAAAGTCCTACATGAGCTCCGTGATAGGTCAGGAAAATGAACCGGTGAAAGAAACCAGAGGGGTTCCCTTATGCCTGCAGACGTTCCTCCAGGGTAATCCCATACTTGGCCATTCGCTCAAGCAGGTCCCCTACCTCGACCTGGAGCTTCCTCGCTGCGCTCTCCACATCCCAGTTAACTTCGCTGAGAACCCTCTGGATATGCTTGCGCTCGACGCTCCGCAGGGAGAGGTCCTCTTCCTCTTGGGGAGGAGCAGGGGGGTCAAGCCAGAGTTCTTCCACGCCGATCGTTGGGCCGTTGGCCAGGATCACGGCGCGCTCAATGCAGTATTCCAGCTCCCGGACATTGCCAGGCCAATGGTAGGAGCGAAGCCTCCGCATGGCCAGAGGGGAGATGTTCCGAACGTCCTTCCCGAGTTGCTCCCGGTACTTCTTCAGGAAATACTGAGCTAGGGCGGGGATATCTTCCCGCCGCTCCCGGAGGGGTGGGAGCTCTAGTGGGACGACGGCCAAGCGGTAGTAGAGGTCCTCGCGGAACCTCCCCTCGCGGATGGCCGCCTTGAGGTCCTTATGTGTCGCAGCAATGATCCGCACATTGACCCGGATCGGACGGCTCCCCCCGACGCGCTCGATGGTCTTCTCCTGCAAGACCCGGAGGAGTTTTACCTGCATCGCAAGGCTCATGTCCCCGATCTCATCAAGGAAGATCGTTCCTCCCTCTGCCCGCTCGAACTTCCCCGCCCGCGCAGTGAGGGCGTTGGTGAACGCGCCCTTCTCGTGGCCGAAAAGCTCTGTTTCCAGAAGCGTCTCCGGGATCGCGCCGCAATTCATGACCACAAACGGGCCGTTCGCCCTGGGGCTTTGATAGTGGATGGACCTTGCGAGGAGCTCTTTCCCCGTGCCAGTCTCGCCGTAGATCAGGACGGTGGCGTCGGTGGGAGCAACGGTGGAAGCAATCTTCAAAACCTCCTGCATCCTTGGGGATTTCCCGATAATCCCATCGAACTTGTAGTTGCGAGCAAGCTCCTCGTGGAGGTAGCGGTTTTCCCTGATCAGGTTGCCACGTTCTAGGGCCCGGTTGACAATCAACATGAGCTGGTCGATCTCAAACGGCTTGGTGACGTAGTCGTACGCACCCAGCTTCATGGCCTGGATCGCGGTTTCGATCGACCCGTACGCCGTGATCACCACAACAATCGCGTCAGGGTCGCGCTCCATGATCGACCGCAGAAGGGTGAGCCCGTTGATCTTGGGAAGCTTGAGGTCCAGGAGGATGAGGTCGAATGCCCCCGTACAGGCCAGATCAAGACCGGTTTCTCCATCGCTCGCGGTCTTCACCAGAAATCCCTCGCGGGTGAAGACCTCCATCATCAAGTCGCGGACATAGGCCTCGTCGTCAATGACCAGGATGCGCCGGTCTCCCACCACCTACCCTCCTTCACCAGCGAAGTAATTCTCGTGAAGTACTATGTAACCCCCAGCAAAAGTCAAAAGACTTTTGCCGGGTACTTAGACTCATGGAGCAGGTCCAACAGTATGCGCTTTCTTGTAAATTTTCGCGATGTGGAAGTGCGGATGGACGCCGCTTCCCTCGCGTGCACCCTGGATGACTCTTTGGCGATGGAGGATCGATCCGGCGTACATACGTGATAACTTACACTACCACTTGAAAGGATCAACCGTCAAGACCAGTTGGGAAGCGGTCTACAGGAAATTTCAGAGCAAATTCAATGCCAAAACTTACAGAAGACCTTCTCCCATTGTAAGTTTTTGCCCCAAGGCGACTTTCCTTATACCTCATCCCTCGGAGTTGGAAGGGGGGTTACAAACGGGGCACCCTATTGTGGCCGTGAACCTTCCCTCTGAACTCCCTTGCGGCCAAAGATACAGAAGCAATTCCTCGTTACAGGTCGGGCAGCGCAGTTCTGTGAGATCCAAATCCTCTGCAAGAGCGCTCGCATCCACTCCAGGAGCGATGCGCAGGCGGTACTGCATTCGCCGCTCGCCGACGGGCGCGCTGGAAAGGTGCCTGCGAATCGTCCCGATGACGGTGCTGATCGGGGATCTCGTCTTGATCAGGTAATCTACAGCCCCGAGGGAGAGAGCCCGCTGGACTTTCTCCTCGTGCCCGATGTTGGAGAGGACGATCACGGGGATCTGCTGCGTCCGGGGGGACATGCGCAGGGATTTGAGCACTTCAAACCCGTTCATCCCTGGGAGCAGCAGGTCCAGCAGGATCACATCAGGGTTCCCCAGAACAGCCTTGTTCAGCCCCTCTTCCCCATCCCGCGCCTGGAGTACCTCGAACCCTTCCTCCTCCAGGGCTGTGACATAGACTTTGGAGAGAAGCTCGTTATCCTCGATGATCAACACCTTGTGCGGGCCCTGCACAACCCTCACCCTCCTTCCCGCTTCAATGGTAGCCGCACCCAGAAGGTTGTCCCAACCCCCTCCTCGCTATGGAACCCTATGCTCCCTCCGAAGGCTTCCACGATGGCCTTCGCAATGTATAGCCCAAACCCTGTTCCCTCTGCTCCCCACCGGACGGCGTTGGTTGCCCTGAAGAACTTCGTGAAGATGCGATCCTGCTCTTCCCTGGGGATTCCGATTCCTTCATCGACCACAGTGAGCACCAACTCCTTATCCTCCCGCCGAAGCGAGACGGTAACAGTCCCTCCCCTTGGCGTGTACTTGATGGCATTGCTCAGGAGGTTCCGGACCACCTGTCGCAGCCTCTCAGGGTCAGCCCAGACCTTTGGGCAGGGCTCACGCGGAATCTCCCACTCCAGCTTTAGCCCCCGCCTCTCGCCGAGGATCCGAAACTCCCTCTTCAGGTCCTCCAGGAGTTCGGGAAGCGAAACCTCCTGGAAGAGCAGCTCCAAACGTCCCTCTTCAATGCGGGAGGCATCCAGGACATCCTCCACCAGGCCCACCATACTCAGCGTCCCTTCATATGCCAAGCCGATGAGTTCCCTTTGTTCAGGGGAGAGAGGTCCGTGTGTTTCTTCCAAGAGGAGTTCCAGCCCCCACCGGAGGGCAGTGAGCGGCGTCCTGAGTTCGTGCGAGGCGACCCCGAGGTAAACCCAGCCATCAGCTGGTGGCTCACTGGACAGCTCCCGGAGGGTGATCACGCAGCCCTCCACGTTCCCAGCCTCCTGTTCAAGAAGGCGCACATCCAAGAGAACCCGGATCTCGCGCCCGTCCCGTGTCCGAACGACCGCAAGCTCCCCATTCCGTTTTCCATTGGTATCAAGTCCCTGGAAGGAATCTACGGGAAGATTGGTCGAGGGACGAGAGAGGTGAGCAACCTCGTCAAATGGGCGACCACAGGCTTCCTCTGCGGTGTATCCGAGAAGGTTGCATGCCTTGCGGTTCAGGTAGGCTACGCGCCCCAGGAGGTCCATGACCACGACAGCAAGGCTCAAGTGATCAAGAACCCTCTCCGGAGGAGGCGTAAAAGGGATATCGTAGGAACGCTGAGCAACGGGAGATGTCCTAGGGGAATGGGTGGGAGACTTGGATTCCTCCGGATTCCTCAGATTCATGGTTCTTCCCCTTCACCCCTTACCTCGATGGGGAGGGCAGCCCCACAGGTTCATCCGGGTGAGGACTCATCTGGCCTCCTTTCCCGTGACAACCTGCGGGACCTACACGGGGCCCCTTCCGCGCCCCGAGATGGCCACGCCATCCGAGGGGGTATGGACCCTTGCGCCGCCCCGTCGCCGTAGGCTCACCGTGCCCTTCGCCCTCCCCACATTCTCTGTTGCGTACCAAGCGAGGAGAACCGAGGGATGAGCAGGGTATAAAGCTATCCCCAGTGCTCTTCGCTCGTTGCTCCCCTAGAGCTCCTTGTCCACAAACCGGGGGTGAGGGACTTCCTCCGGAGAGTACCCTCGGATGGCTTGGCCCTCGCTCACCCCTTCCAAGAGCTTTTGCACTGCGCCGAAGGCCGTCTCCATCTCCTCCATGACTTTGGCGTCTACTGCAATGGCATCCCTGGCAGCTGTCTGTATAACCTCCTGGAGGTCTGCAGGCAGAGGTCCAGGAGGATTCCCCAAAGCTCCCAGCCGCTCGATCGCCTGTGCACGCGCACGCTGGGCCTTTTCAAGTGCCGCCATGTCCAACTGGACCAGCGCTTCTCTGCACGCCCAGGTCAGCTTGGTCACTTCCTCCAAAGCCTTCAGGAAAGTATTGACCCACTCTTCAAGGGATTGGTCCATGGCCATTTCCGCTTCCGGCTTGCTTTACCAACTGCGCCTCCGCTGTCCTCCACGCATCCCCCAGAGGCCGCAACACTCTGACTGCATCCTCAAGGGGGCGCACGTCGGACCGTGCCGTCGCCCGTTCCAGCAGGGAGAAGATGTATTGGTAGATCTGCATCAGCGAGTTTGCCAGCTCCTGCTGATGGCGATGATCCAGGGCATCCATCAGGGCGAGGAGAATTCGCTCCACGCGCCGGATCCGCTCCTTTCCGGAATCCACCTCATTTCTCTCAAAGGAGACCCTTGCCTCCTCCAAGAACCTGAGGGCTCCATCGTAGAGCATGACCACAAGGCGGAGGGGACTGGCAGTCTCCGCTTCCGTGGTCTTGTATGTGAGTAATGCAGGATGTTGTGCTGCGGCCATGTTCCTCCTCCTTCGTTTGCCCACCCCAACAATTCGATTTCCGAACGTTGAGGCCGGTCTTATGTGGAAAATTTCCCCCGCCTAAAAGATCCCAATAGATAGGTTCGCGAGCTGCTGCAGGAGCTGCCCGCTCTGGGTACGCATCCGGCTCAGGGAAAGCTCCATTTGGGTGAAAATCCGGATGTATCGTTCCCTTGTCCTTTCCAGCCGTTCCTCCAGGCGACTGATCTGGTCCTTGATCCCCTCGATGAGCTTCTGGGTTGTGTTCACCTCCCCGGGGATAGTCCCGCTGATGCTGTCCGTGAGCGTGGCCAGCCGCTCACTCACCTTGGTGGCAACCCCCTTGTAGACGTAGACCACCCCCTGGCTCGACCCCTGGCTTGCGAGCTGGGCCGGGGTTAAGGCCACGCGGATCGAAAGGCCATCGGTGTTGGAATTCCCGCTATTCCCTGTGAGGATCTGGCCCCGCCCCGTCGCCGGCTCCCCGTTGATGGTCCCGGCGACATCCTGTCCTGTGAGGGTCAGGGTGGTTGTTCCAACACCGCTCCCACCGGCTGTCGCAGCAACATCAGAAACTACCGTATGTGTCACCGATCCATATTC
>JAUQQG010000118.1 GCA_030550015.1 bacterium
TTTCCGATCCGGTGCACATCCTGGAGAGTCTTTCCGAAAGCCTCAGAGAGTGGCGGGTCCACAGTCCGCAGGACGAACGCACTGGCTAAGCGAATCTGCGCCAGTCGCTGACCCACCACAAAGCGATGGAGGGCTTCGATGTAGACGATAAGATCAGGGAGTTCCGGCATCTCCGGGATTTTTCAGCATCCTCCCGCCGCTTTCCTTTGCAAGCGGAGGGGACGCTTCCGGCAAAGGCAAGGTGAGGCTTGCTATGCGGAGAGAGCGGCGTGCAGGCCGGTTGCATCTAGTGGGTGATAGTCACGGACAGCACCGTTCTTGATTGGGTGGATCCCTGTATTGCCGAGGAGCCTTATCCTCGCCACAAGGGGCCTCGTTGAGGTAATGGGGTTACTAGCCCGCGGAAGCTAGCGTGTGAGGGTTTCTTTCGGCTACACGCGAAGCGATGCTGAGGGGATTCGGCTCAACCTCCGCTCGAGCCGTTCCAAGCGGCAGACGAGTTCCTCCTCCAGTCTCTTCCGCTGCGGCTCAGAAAGGGTGGGGTCGGTATTCAACAGATCCAGGGCTTTCATAGCCATGGCGTGCGCTGCTGCAAAATCTCGTAGGTGCCGCTCGTAGAGCTTGGCAAGCTTCGCGTAGATGCAAGAACACCCTCGCAACGGACCCTCCGCTTCCTCCTCGAGGAGCTGGATTGACCCTATGAACTGCCCCGATCGGCGGTAGAGATCGGCCAGCCGGAGCACCGCCTTCAGTCTGATCTCTTGCGAGGGATTCCCCTGCAGAGCCTGCTCATAACCTAACTGTGCCCGCGCAAAGTCGTTGGCCTCCTCTAGAAGGCAAGCCATTCCAAAGCGGTCCTCGGGTTCTTCCAGGTGTGCAGGGTCGTGGAGAGCCTGACCCAGCAGGGCAAGAAGCGCAGGTAGGGCCAGGACATCCTGGAGATTGTGAGCGAGGACCGGCTCAATGATCTTGGGGTCACCCCACTCCAGATACTTCCAGTAAAGGCTTGGAACAAGCCAGCTTGGAACGTCTATGGAGCGGTGGGCTCCTAGGACGCTGGCCTCAATTGCGGTGAGGCTGGCACTTCCGACCCGAGGCCGCCACACCCGTCGTGCCGGATACAAGAGGTCAAGGTGGATCGGGTCCGGAGGGGGCTCGCCGAGGTCAAGAGAGAGGAACCGTGATCTTAGGACCGGCCAGTCAAAGAGACGGCCGTTGAAGCTGACGAAGGACGTTACTCCCTCCATTTGGAGGCGCAACATCGTGAGTATCTCTGTCTCGGCCCTGGGGTGCTCTAGGAAGTATTGCTCAAGAAGAAGAGTTTCTCCTTCGATCCTTCCAAGCCCAACGAGAAAGACTTGGCACTCCCGCCCCGTACCGAGGGCTGTGGTCTCGATGTCAAGGAATATAATGGAACGTAGAGGAAGAGGGGTCGTAACTGGGGGACGGCTTAACCGGCCGAGGAGTGAGGAATCGACGGAGAGAAGCGCGGACAAACATACCCGGCCGTAGGACAGGTCGAGGGGGAATACATAGCGTATGAGTGTAACCTCACCTATTCGCCCTATCTTTCGGTTCACGAACCTCCGGACTTTGGCGAGATCCATCGTTGATCCTGCCCTTCATTCCTTCATTTCGCTTCCTGGAGCATAGACCCCTGGTGGATCCCCTGGAGGGAAATTCCGCTGGGACTGAGCTCTGTCGTCCTTTCCAACAATGCAGATTCGAAGTGTTGCCATTCCATCTGGTCTGTTTTGTCCACTTCCCCGTAGTGGTGGGATGTTCCATGAGGTCGGCCGGGCTCAGGGTTGGTTTGACAGGCCTTGGGTGTCGAATTGACGAAGGAAAGGGGACATGCTAAGATAACCCCCAAAGGCGATGAAGGAGAGTAGTAGGTGCCGGTTGCCCCTGAAGAGAGCCGGCGGGAGGTGTAAGCCGGCGGGCGAGGCGCTGAATCCGCTCCTGAGCTGCTGCTGGAGGCGGAGGGGAAGGCTTCCGTTTAAGGCAGCCGGGAAGACCGCCCGATAAAGCGGGGAGAGTGCTGCAAGGGGACTCCTATCGTTTCCTTGCAGAACCAGAGTGGCACCGCGGGGATTTTGGGCTCGCCTCTGAGGAGAGGTTGGGCTCTTTCGCTTATTTGGAGGATTTTTCACTCTCTCCCATCGAGGGAGAGAGTGATTGGGGGAGAGTGCAATGGGTCCTACGCCCCAATAGACTCAATGAACCCAATAACGCGATACACTCTAACGGAGGTGGACGATGGAACAAAAGTATCTTCTGATCCCGGGTCCGACGCCCCTTCCCCCGGAAGTTCTCGAGGCAACAGGGCAACAGATGATCAACCACCGGAGCCCTTCCTTTGCTGGGATCCTCCGGAGGGTGATTGAAGGCGCGCGCGAGGTCTTCCAGACTAACCATGATGTCCTCCCCTTGACCTCCTCTGGCACAGGAGGCCTGGAAGCGGCAGTGGTCAATACTCTTTCCCCCGGTGATGTAGTCCTGAGCCTCAGTTGCGGGTTCTTCGGCGACCGGTTTGCTGATATTGCTGAAGCCTATGGAGCCAGGGTGGAGCGCATCACGGTCGAGTGGGGGAAGCCCATCCCACCTGAGGTGGTGGCAGACCGCCTCCGTCGCGACCGGAAAGGGGAGATCAAGGCGATCCTGGTGACCCACAACGATACGTCTACAGGCGTCACCAACGATGTGCGCGCGATTTCCGAAGCGAGGGAGAATCACCCCGCGCTGCTCCTGGTGGACGGCGTGAGCGCGGTGGGGGCGATGGACTGCCAGACTGACGCGTGGGGACTTGATGTAGTGGTTACAGCCTCCCAGAAGGCGCTCATGAGTCCTCCGGGGATCGCCCTGGTGGCCGTGGGGCCACGGGCGTGGGAGGCTGTCCAACACGCACGCATGCCTCGCTATTATTTTGACTTCCACGAGGCCAAGCGATACCTGGAACGCCCCGTCATGCAAACCCCATTCACCCCGGCAATTTCCGTTGTCTATGCCCTCGATGTTGCCCTTGCGCGAATCCGACAGGTGGGTCTAGCGAACTGGATTGCCCGCCATGCCCTCATGGCCCGGGCAACTCGGGCGGGAGTCAGGGGGCTCGGACTTTCCCTCCTCGCCGAGGAGCCCTACGCTTCCAACGCTGTGACAGCGGTACGGGTGCCGGAAGGAGTGGATGTCCGTCGGTTGATTGCTCGGCTCAAGGAAGAGCATGGCGTGGTGGTTGCCGGTGGCCAAGGGCCGCTGGAGGGGAAGATCTTTCGCATCGGTCATCTAGGCTACGTCGAGCAGCAAGATATCCTTGCAGTGCTTGCTGCACTTGAGGAGGTCCTCCCTGAGCTCGGATTCCCTGTCGAGCGCGGGATGGGCGTGAAGGCGGCGGAGAAAGTGTTTGCAACAACTGTGGAGGTGCCACAGTAGCCGATGGAGGGGACTCCCCGCGTCCTTGTGACAGAGCCTCTTCACCCCGAAGGGCTGGATCTCCTCCGGAGGGAAACGGTGGTGGACATCTCTTTGAATCCCTCTCCCGAAGAACTGGTCCATCTGATCCCGGCTTACCATGCGCTCATCGTGCGCAGCGGCACCAAGGTAACCAGGGAGGTCATCGAGGCAGGGAGACAGTTGCGCGTGATCGCCAGGGCAGGTGTTGGTGTGGACAACGTGGACATCGCCAGCGCAACGCGCCAGGGGATTCTGGTGGTGAACACACCGGAGGGGAGCACCGTCGCGGCTGCTGAGCATACCATGGCTCTTCTCTTGGCCCTGGCGCGGCGAATTCCCGCCGCGTGCGCGAGCCTCGCCCAAGGAAAGTGGGAACGGGAGCGTTTCGTTGGAACGGAGCTCTACGGCAAAACCCTTGGGATCGTGGGTCTGGGGAAGATTGGGGGAGAGGTAGCGCGGAGAGCTCTGGTATTCGGCATGCGGGTGCTCGCATACGACCCGTACATTAGCGAGGACCGAGCAAAGCGTATCGGGGCGGAGCTGGTGGGTTGGGAAGAGATCCTGGCAAGGAGTGATTTCCTCACCCTGCACGTTCCACTGACCCACCAGACGCGGCGCCTCCTCAACCGAGAGGCGCTGGCCAAGATGAAGCCAGGAGCCTACCTCATCAACTGCGCACGCGGGGGGATCGTCGATGAGGAAGTCCTGCTTGAGTTCTTGGACCGTGGGCACCTTCAAGGGGCCGCCCTCGATGTCTTCGAGCGCGAACCGCCAAGTGATTCTCCCTTGGTAGGCCACCCGCGCGTGGTGGCCACACCGCATCTCGGTGCCTCCACAGAGGAGGCGCAGAGGGCGATCTCCCTGGAGGTGAGCCGACAAGTCCTGGCGGCCCTTCGCGGCCTCCCCGTAAAAGGGGCGGTAAACGCCCCTGCGCTCCCAGAGGAAGCTTGGCAGCGCCTGGAGCCATTCTTGGAACTTTCCCGGCAGTTGGGTGCTCTTGCCGGGAATCTCGTGGATGGCCAGATCGAGGGGATCGAACTGGTGTATGAGGGGGAGATCTCGAAGGAGCCCTCCGCACCACTTGCGAGCTCATTCCTTGCAGGATTCCTCCAGGCCACCAGTGCGGAGCCCATGAACCTGATTAGTGCTCCTATCCTGGCCAAGGAGCGCGGGCTTGAGGTCAGGGAAGCCCGCCGGGAGACGAGCGAAGACTTCACTGCGCTCATCCAGGCGCGGATCGTCTACCGCCGGAGGGAGCCTCACGAGGAGAACCCACGGGGAGGGCTATTGGTGCTTGGAGGTACGGTGTTTGGCCGCAAGGAGCCCCGCATCACCCATGTCGGCGAATACCGTCTTGACCTATCCCCTGCACCGCATATGCTTTTCATCTGGAACATGGATCGCCCGGGGATGATTGGGAAGGTGGGCTCGATCTTAGGGGAACTCCAGGTGAATATCGCCGGGATGACTGTGGGAAGGGTTATGCCAGGCGGTGTAGCACTCATGGTTCTCTCCACGGATTCCCCTGTCCCGCCGGAAGCGGTAATGAGGATTCGCAGCGTGGAGGGGATTTTCGGGGTGCGCGCTGTTGAGCTGGGCAAGTAACCCACCAACGACCCAAAGACTTTGTTGGAGTTCAATAGAGAGGGGAGAAGGATGCTGGATCTGAACTTAATCCGCAGGGATCCAGAATTAGTCCGCGTCGGCCTGCGTAGGCGGCAGGGAGATCCGGGTATCGTCGATGAGATCCTGGAGGTGGACCGCAGACGGCGCGAGCTCCAGCAGGAGGTCGACCGTCTTCGCAGGGAGCGTAAGGTCCAATCGGAGGAGATCGCTCGCCTCCCAGAGGAAGAGCGCGAGGTTCGCAGGACTGGCCTTCGGGAACTCTCAGAGAGGCTGAAGGGCCTGGAAGAACAACTCGCTTTGGCCGAGGAGGAGCTGAACCGGTTGCTCTTCAAGCTCCCGAATCTGCCCAGCGAGGACACTCCCGAGGGCCGGGATGCTTCTGAAAATGTCCCTGTACGGTCATGGGGGGAGAAGCCAAAGTTCACCTTTCAGCCCCTGGATCACGTGGAGTTGGGAAAACGGTTGGGTATTCTCGATCTGGAGCGAGGTGCCAAGGTCAGCGGGTCGCGGTACTACTTCCTGAAGGGAACTGGAGTCCTCCTGGAAATGGCGTTGATCCGGCTGGCAATGGATCTGCTAGTCCGGGAGGGGTTTACACCCGTTGTCCCTCCAATGCTCGTCCGGCAGGAGATGCTCATTGGCGCGATGGGAGGGGATCAACTGGACACCCTGCAAGTCTACCGCATTGCGGAGGAGGATCTCGCCTTGATCGGGACATCCGAGCATCCCATGGCGGCGATGTTCTCTGAGGAAGTCCTGGAGGAAGAAGCGCTACCCATCCGACTTGCTGGGCTCTCCTCCTGCTTTCGGCGGGAGGCAGGGAGTTACGGGCGAGACGTCCGTGGCATCTTCCGCGTCCACCAGTTTGAAAAAGTGGAGATGTTTTCCTTTGCCCATCCAGATCGGTCCCGCGAGGAGCACGAGTACCTCGTCTCCCTCCAGGAGCGTTTCCTCCAGAGCCTCGGGCTACCTTATCGCGTGGTGAGCATCTGTGCAGGAGACATGGGGCTACCGGCGGCCAAGCAATACGACATCGAGACGTGGATGCCAGGACGTGGGGAGTATGCAGAGACCCACTCCTGCAGCAACTGTACCGATTTCCAGGCCCGGCGCCTTCGCATCCGCTTCCGTCCAAAAGGTCACGGGGGAGGCGCGTACGTCCACACGTTGAACGGTACCTTGATGGCATCCACACGGACAATCATTGCCATCCTGGAGAACTTTCAGCAACCAGACGGCTCTGTCCGCATTCCGCCTGTGCTCGTTCCCTATATGAACGGGATAGAAGTGCTCACACCCCCTTGATCCCTTCTACACCCCGAACTTCCCTGGGTTGAACAATTCGTGCGGGTCGATCGCCCGCTTGATCCTTCGGAGGATCTCAAGCCCTTCACCAAGCTCCTGTCCCAACCAGGGCGCTTTCTGTAGGCCAATGCCGTGGTGGTGGCTGATGGTCCCGCCTCTGGCGAGACACGCATGCATTGCGGCCTCCCAACATCGCTGATGGTAACCCTCCCGGTCCTCCCCTGGAAAGCCTGCGAGGGAGACGTAAAGACAGGCACCATCCGGGTAAAAGTGGGAGAAATGGCCGAATGCGACCACCGTTCCAGGCACGGCCTGGATCGCGCCGACGACTGCATCGTAGAGGGGGAGGATCCGCGAGTACGTCGCCGCCACCTCTATGGTGTCGAGGACGGCCCCCTGCTTGAGGAGGGCTTCTACCTCCGAGACGTCGAAGCGCGTCTTGAGCCAATGTTGCATCGGCTCCTCCCCAGTCTCTTGAGCACCGTGATCCAGACAGATCTCTGTTCCCACAGAATCCTCTGCTAAGACGAGGCGGCTCTCTCCTTCAAAGAGAAGGAGTAAGAGAGGTCCTCCCTTGCGTACCACGGAGCTGAACCGGTAGGCCGCCTCCATCTCGTCATATAACCTGCACACTGCAGGAAGGACTCCTCGCTGAATCATCTCCCTAACCGCGGTGATCCCCTTAGCCAAGTCGGGGAAGGTGAAGGACCGCATCCTTCGCATCTCGGGGAGTCGGCGGATACGGAGTGTTGCTGCGGTGATGATCCCCAAAGTTCCCTCAGCTCCTACAAACAGATCCATAAGGCCCGGACCCGTAGCAGTGCGAGGTGCAACCCGGGTTCGCCAGATCTCTCCCCAAGGGAGGACCACTTCCAACCCCGCTACCATTCCTTCAATGGGGCCGTACTTGGTGGAGAACTCTCCGATGCTTCTGGCTGCAATCCAGCCTCCAACTGTAGAGAGGGCCAGGGATTGAGGGATGTGTCCACAGGTAAACCCTTGGCGGTTTAGTTCCTCCTCGAGGGTAATGCCGAGGATCCCTGCCTCTACTGTGACGAGGAGGTCCTCCTCGTGGAGTTCCCGGATGCGGCGCATCCTGGTGAGGTCCATCACCACGCCGCCGCGGACTGGCACCGCACCTCCGAGGACCCCCGATCCTCCACCTCTCGGTGTGATGGGGATGCGGTGTTGGGAGGCAAGACGAACGAGAGCAACAACTTCCTCCGTACTCTCTGGCCATACCACCACGTCAGGAAAGGACAGGACCTTCCCACGGGCATCCCAGAGCCATGCCCGTGGCCACCAGTCCTTTCCAGCTTTCAGCCGGTCTTCTGGGGAGGTGGAGACACGGTCACCAAGGAGATCCCTGCATGCTTCCACGAAGGAGGAGATCGCTTCGGGGTGCTGAAGGCTTGGGAAGATAAACTCTGTGGACACAGCTGGTTCGCCCTTCTTGAAGTCCCTTGGCAATGGTCAAAATGTGTACCTGGGCCCTCTTGGCTACCCCTTAAAGCGCAACCGCCTGCGGATTAAATCCTGGTAGGCTTTCACCTCTGTCTCCACTCGTGCAGGATCCCAGCCGAACTCTTCCCCCATCCACGCGGCTACCACTCGCGCTTCACGCTCGAAGCCCAAAGGGTCGAACACCAGAAGTCCTGCTCGCCGTTCCAGAGCATCTGGAAGAGTCATAGCCATCTCATCGCGAACCCATAAACGTACCTCTGCACGGCAGAGAGGGATGTCCGGGTGCAACGGTTCAAGATCCTGAGGTGTACGCGCCTGTTTTACAACCTCCCAGGCATGCGGCCCGTAGACTGTGTTGAGACGCTCCTGGACCACTTCCGGAATGTCCGGGCCCAGCTCCTGGAAGCGATCTACCTTTGGCTCCAGGGGGACGCTGGCGGTACGGGAGGGTATCTGTGGCGAGGGTGCGGGTAGACGGGACTGCGCAAGGTTCACAACCCGCTCGGCCATTGCCCTGTAGGTTGTAAGCTTCCCCCCAGCGATGGTGATGAGGCCGGCAGGGCTGACGTCGATCCGGTCCTCCCTGGAGACCCGCCACGGCGGGATATCCCGCCGCGCATCCAGGAGGGGACGGATGCCCGCCCAGGCGCCTAGGATGTCCCCCCATTCCAATTGGGCTGTGGGGAGGCCGTAGTCAAGAGCTTCCAGGAGGTACTCGACGTCTGAGCGCTCGATCTCTGGTTCTTCCAGATCGCCCTCATAGTCGGTATCCGTAGTTCCCACGTAGGTGAACTTGCCCCAAGGGATTGCCAGGAGAGGACGGTGATCCCGCGGGGAGAGGAAATTCAGGCCGTAGGTGAGAGGTAACCTCTCGTGGGGAAAGACGAGGTGGATCCCCTTGGTGAGGCGGAGGGCTCGCCGTTTCTCCGTAGGATCAAGGCTGCGTACCTGGTCGCTCCAAGGGCCTGCAGCGTTGATGACGAGGGATGTCCGGACCTCGAAGGTCTCGTCGTTGAGACGGTCATGGATCGTGGCGCCACAGATCTTTCCGTTCCTCAGGAGGAGGGAAGTGGCCTTCGCATAGTTCACACAGACCGCCCCTGCCTTCCAGGCGGATTTGATGTTCTCAAGCACAAGCCGCGCATCGTTGGTAATGGCGTCGTAGTACCATGCACCGCCGATCAGGCCCTCGCGCGGGATCCATGGAGCGAACCCGAGGACCGCGCGGAGGGGAAGGATCGTGTGCGGCTTGATCTGAGACCCGCCCGCAAGGAAGTCGTAGAGGGAGAGGCCCATCTTGAGAAGCCGCACCGGATAGGGCCCATTGCTGTAGAAGGGGAGGAGGAAGGGCATCGGTTGCACGAGGTGGGGGGCTATCCGCAGTAAGATTCCCCGCTCCTTGAGCGATTGATAGACAATGCGGATCTGCAGGGAGGCGAGGTAGCGAAACCCCCCGTGGACGAGTTTGGACGATCGGCTGCTCGTCCCAGCTGCGAAATCGGATTGCTCCACCAGGGCTACGCGCAGGCCGCGGAGCGCGGCGTCACGGGCGATACCGGCGCCGGTAATACCCCCACCGATCACCAGTATGTCGAAATGTTCTCGCCTGAGGCGCTCTAGATTCGTCTCCCGGAGGGAACTCCCCATTCCTCGTCGGCAGCCTTCCCCTCGAAGCCGGCGAGATCTCCCATCGGATCCTGCCGGGCCTACCTTTTCTGGTCCAGCTTACTTGGAATGCTTATCGGCGACCTTGGACGCTCCGTAAGCCTCCGGCTTGATCACCGCTGCATAGCCGGAGCCAGTGACCATCCCAACGACCTCGCGGATGATCTTCTTGGTCTCTCCGTTGTTCCCCACGTCTAGGTGGATCTCCACAGGGAGATCGGAAAACCCGTTCTTGGCCAGCTCGGAGCTAATCTGGCTGGCGACTTCCAGGCTCAGGGAGGCTTCATAGAGGATGCGCTGGCGCAGGCTCTCGATCTTCCGGTTGCGGAACTTTCGGTAGAAGTACCGTCCACCCCGGCCGAGGCGGTGGATGATCACTGCCGTGACAAATGTGGTCTCGTCTCCCAGGAGGGAGTCTGTCCCGATAATGAGGTGGTACTGGCGATCGGGATCCTCCTGGATGTATCGCACGATCTGTCGGAACATGCGCTCAAAGCTGAGTTTCCCGTACGTCGGGCTGATGAACTCCATGGCACGTTGCTCCTTGACCCTCCCTAAGTATACTTCGGGCCGCATGGTGACGCAACCCAAGGATGCGAACGGTCTTCCGTGAAACTGCCTGCGGTCATTCGAAGTATCCTGGCAAAACTCTTTTGGCAGGGTCCCCTCCCGGTAGAATGCCTTAGAGTTCCCTTCGCCCCTCTAGGGCTTTTGCCAGGGTGACCTCATCGGCGTATTCGAGATCTCCACCGACGGGGAGGCCGTGGGCGATGCGCGTGACCTTGATCCCCATGGGCTTGATGAGCTTCGCCAAGTAGATCGCCGTGGCTTCTCCTTCCACCCGAGGGTTCGTGGCGATGATCACCTCTTTGATCTCGCCGGTGGAGAGACGGTAGAGGAGGTTCCCGATCTTCAGGTCATCGGGGCCAACCCCATCTAAGGGGGAGATGGCTCCGTGGAGGACGTGGTAAAGCCCTCGGTACTCGCGCGTGCGTTCCATCGCGATCACGTCCTTCGGGTCCTCGACCACACAGATTGTGGACCGGTCCCGGGAGGGGTCTGAGCAGATGGCACAGGGATCCACATCGGTGAGGTGGAAACAAGTGGAGCAGTAGCGAATTTCCTTCCTGGCTTCGACCATAGCCTGTGCCAGGCGTTCTACCTCCTCCACGGGCGCACGCAGAAGGTAAAACGCCAGGCGCTGAGCCGTCTTTGGGCCAACCGTGGGCATTTTCGAGAGTTCTGTGATGAGCTTCGCCAGCGGTTCCGGGTAGTGCATAGGTAGGATCCCATCATACCATCGCTTCTGGAGCTGTTCTTGAGGTGAGGCGCTTTGGCACCTCGCCGCACTCTTTTGGATTTTGCCGGCTGCCCCTCCGGTGCATACGAGCCGCGTACTTAGAACAGACCTGGGAGTTTGACCCCGCTTGCTTCCTCCATCTTCTTGCTCGAAAGCTCCCTGGCCTGCCGCCGTGCTTCATTGACCGCTGCGACGATCAGGTCCTCCAACACCTCCACGTCCTCGGGGTTGACCACGGAAGGATCGATGCGGAGCTGCAGGAGATCCCCATGTCCATTGGCCACAACCTTGACGGCGCCTCCCCCTGCTGTGGCCTCCACACGCTCCTCCTTGAGCTCTTCCTGGACCCGGACGATGGCCTCCTGGACCTTCTGGAACTGTTTCAGCATCTTCTGCATGTTCATCATGGGTTCCACTCCCCTTCGATATTCTTCTTAGCCTCTGGAGATCCCCGCGTCCCCACGATTCTACCCCCAAACATCGCAATGGCTTTGGATACGAGGGGATCGGGGTCCGGGGAGCCCGCATGGGCTTTGGGAGCAGGAGGGAGGTCGGTGATCAGACAGTGGAGGCGCAGGGGCGTGCCCACGACCTGTGCGATCGCCTCCTCCACAATGGTCCGGTTCTCCTCCGTTTGGAGGTGCTCGAGATGGAAGTTGTATCCGGGCCGAAGCCCGACGAGGAGAGTCCCGTTTTCGACCTTGAGCAACTCCGCATCGATAAGGAGAGCGTGGCAGAACATCTTCTTCCGCTTGATGGCATCAAGGATTCGGGACCAATGGCTGGCCACGGTGGCAAACAAGTCCTCATCCCTCTCTTGAGGCCCGTTGGGAGAGCGCGGCACACTTGGGGGATCGAAGTTCGTTTCCTCCGGAGCACGCTCTGCCCGCTCCTCTTTCTGCGCTTGGGGCTCGGGATTCATAGTCTGCCCCTTCCCGCTCCCTCTGGGGGATTGGCGGGATTGCGCACGGGAAAACTTTCCCACGGGCTGAGCACCCGGAGGATGGACGCCAGCCTTCTGCTCGAGCGCTTCCACCCTGCGGGCCAGGTCGCTCGGAGATTCTTGATCGAGCCCCGCGAGACGGAGAAGGGTCAACTCCAAAAGAAGCCGCAGTTGGGGATGGAAACGCGATTCAGACTCGCTCCTGGCAAGGATCTTGAGCGCGCGCAGGATCTGCTCCAGGGAGAGCCGTGTTGCCTCGTCGCGAAGAGTGGCAATGTGTGCTTCTTGGTGGTCAAGGAGTTCTGCAGGGTTGGGGCAGGCCTTCACGATGAGGAGGTCACGGAAATGCTCCAATAGGAAACGAAGGACTTGGCGAATCTCCTTTCCCTCATCGACGATCCGGGATGCCAAACGGAGTGCCTGAACGGGGTCCTGGGAAATTACGATCTCCGTCGCTTGGTGGGCGATCTCTTCCTCGACGAGACCAAGGAGGGTGACGACATCCTCTCGAGTGATCCTTCCCTGCGCAAAGGTGGCAAGCTGGTCCAGGATGCTTTCTGCATCGCGAACGGAGCCATCGCTCATGCGGGCGATGAGGAAGAGTGCATCCTCCTCTACAGAAAGTCCTTCCTCCCGGGCGATGCGCTGGAGCCGGCTTACGATCTCCCTCCCTGGGACACGCCGGAAGTCAAATCGTTGCGTGCGGGAGAGGATCGTGGGGGGGAGACGATGAGGCTCTGTGGTGACGAGGATGAACACCGCGTGCGCAGGAGGTTCCTCCAGGGTTTTCAAGAAGGCGTTGCATGCTTCTTGTGTCATCATGTGTGCCTCATCGATGATATAGACCTTGTACCTTCCCTCTGCGGGGGCAAGGCGGACGCGCTCTCGCAGCTCGCGGATCTCGTCGATGCCCCGGTTGCTCGCTGCATCGATCTCAATGACATCCACAGCATACCCGCCACTGATCGCTTGGCAATTCGGGCAGGCATTGCATGGTTCTGGCGTGGGCCCCTGCTGGCAATTCAGTGCTTTGGCCAGCAACCTTGCGGTTGTGGTTTTGCCCGTTCCCCGGTGGCCGGCGAAGAGGTAGGCATGGACGATGCGGTTCGCCCGCAGGGCGTTCTGGAGGGTGCGGATCACCCGTTCCTGCCCCACGACCTCTTCAAATCTCTGCGGGCGCCACTTGCGATAGAGGGAAACGAACGTCACCAGGTCACCTCCACGGAATCTTATAGGTAATGCCGGCTGTAAAGTCGCTCCCCACGCATCGAGGGACAAGGAGCATGTCATCCCTCTTGGAGGTAGATTCGGTGATGGAGGGAGGCTTTCCTGCGGATATGGACAAGAGGGTGAAGGAAATCCCTCTGGCGAAATCTTTTGAAGAGAATTTCCTGGGCCCACAGGAGGTTCCTTTGTGGGGTTCTCTCGCTGTCATTGTTCTGTCAGGGATTGCGTCCCTGTGGGTTCTCCTCGATGCGGGGAACCGCGGGCTCGGGAGTAGGAATCCTCTCGCCAACCGAGCTTTGTTGTGGGCGATCGGGGTATTTCTCGCTCTGCCCATCATCCTCCCCCTGTATCTCCTCTGGGGGCGCCCTGTTGGAGTCCTTGCGCCCTGCCCGTCCTGCAACCGTCCCACCCTGGCCCATCGAGCATATTGCCTGCACTGCGGGTTCCCCCGGGATTTTGAACCTCCCCCGCGCGCTTGGGGCATTGGGGAGATCGTTGGGATCACGGCGATGTTCTCGATGACGTTACCGCTTCTCGCAGGCATGGCTGGGACCCTGCCTGCCTCTGGCCTCCTCCCGCTTTCAGCATATGTGGTAGTGCAGAATGCCTTCTTCGTTTTCCTCTCTCTCCACGTGGTCCAACGGCGGTACCGTCTTACTCCGGACGTGTTGGGATGGCGGTGGTCGTCGTGGCAGCGAGATCTCCTTCTCGGGGTGTGCATCGGTGCAATGGCCCTTGGTCTGTCGATCCTCGCAGAGGAAGCGGTGATCCGGGGGATCGGCCTCTTCCTTGGGCGCGAACGGGTTTTGGAGATGGCACAGAGTGAACACAGCAGGGATCCCATCTTGACCCTCCTCACCCGTCCCGTGAGCTACATTGAGCTGATCTGGCTCTTCTTGCTCCTTCTCGTCGTTGTTCCAATGGGAGAGGAGACCTTCTTCAGAGGACTAGTCTTTGGATGGCTTCGCGCGCGTTGGGATCGGCACGTTGCAGTATGGGCCAGCGCGCTCTTCTTCGCCCTCGTTCACCAACAGATCGTCCATTTCCTCCCCGTCCTGGTCTTGGGAGGGATCCTTGGCTACCTCCGGGAGTTCACGAGGGGATTGCTTTCTCCCATGGCCGTGCATGCTCTCAACAACGCCGTCGCCATTCTCAGCGTTTATCTCTTTCATCGTCCCTTCTGAAGGGGGAGGAGTTTTCTGATGAGTTAAAAATATACTCTGCAAGGAGGCGGGAGGTGAAGAAAATGCGTACGAGATACCCGAGAAAGGGTAAGAGGAAAGGAGCGGGCACAGGGAAAGCGTGGCTGAAGGGATTCCTCCTCTCCGTTGCCATCGTGATCCTAGCTCAGTTGGCCTACGCTCAACCGGGCACCCCTGTGGTCGCTACTCCTCTCGTCCAGGTCGAGGGGCAGGTGGTGAACACGCAAGGGCAACCAATCTCACGAGCCACCATTACCTATGCAGACCGCCTTGGAGGGGATCGGAAGACAACGGCAAGCGACAACCGGGGCCGGTTTCGCTTCATGGTTTCAGGAGATCAACTGAGGGTCGACTTCTCTGCTCCTGGCTACCGTCCTAGGTCCCAGGTTGTTCCCATTGGCGAGGGAACCACCCAGTTGCAAATCTTCGCCGTACTCCCTCCGAGCTCCGATGTCATGGTATTCATTTTCCTCCTTCCGGCCCTCGCAGGCATTGTGATTTGGGTCTTCTTCCGTATCTGGGGAGCGGCTCCGTGGGTCACTCACCTGTACTCCATCACCAGCGTGTTGAGCTGGGTCGGGGTGTTCGTGGCGTTCCTGTACACGTGGCTCAGGAGCGGCGTGAGCACTCTGCAATTTTTCCACCCGGACGTGGAGATCTCCCTACTCGTCCCCATCTTTGCCTTTATCGGCGTTCTCCTCTATGCCACCACGAGCATCGTGGAACATTTTGGAGATCCTCATGGTCGCATGGCCTACCGGAAGTCCCTTATGGCAGTAGCGCACCGGGTCCTCCTGGCACCCTATGTGGCGGTCATCGCCAACCTTCTCCTCGTGAAAGCAGCGCTGGAGGAGGTTCTCAGTGTCCAGCCTGGCGTTGGCCTTACCACCGTGGAGGTTTTCCTGGCATTCTTTACTGGTGCCTACATGAAGCCGATCTTGAACTGGATCAACGAGCGAGGCGCCCGGCTCCTCCCACGCCCCCTCCAGGAAGAGCTGGAGATGCGAGAACAACCAAACGAGCTGGTGAAGAAGCTAGGCATGACCGTCGAGCTTGCAGAGGACCTTGGGAGGAAAGGGATCTCTACAGTACAGGACTTGGAAGAATTGAGCGACGAGGATCTCAGCCGCATCGCGGAGGAGATTGTCCTGGACAGGGACCAGCTCCTCCACTGGCGGTCCATGGCCAAAGCTTACCGCCAGAACTTTGCCACCATGCAGAGGCTCCTGAACCTGAAGTCGCACGAAGAAGAGCTCCTGGAGGAGGCCAGGATCATCTCCATCTGGCAGCTTGGGCGGATGGAGCCCGAGGAGCTGACCGGGAGGATCCCAGAGTTTGACCGAACGAAGGCAGAATATCTCTGCAAGGCAAGCAGGGGGTATGCAGCTCTCCTGGGAGTCTCTCCCTCTCTTTTGGACAAGCTCAACCACCGGAAGATCAAGGAGATCGTCAACTTGAGCAATATCCCCACGAATCTCGAGGAGGAGTTCGAACGGCTCATCAAGATTCTCAAGGAACCTGGTGTTCTTGAAGCGGTGGGGGAGACAGAGATCTCCGCTGTGGTCACCGCGCGAGGCGCGTCCGGGTAGGACCAGTTGACCGCTGCGGCCGTGCACCCGCTGTCGACCAGCCCCTACGAGCGGTATCCTCCTGGCCGGCTCCGACCAGGTCCCCCCACGGCAGTGGAAGTACCGACGTACCGTTGCTCCCTTCCGGGCCTGGCGGGGTTTGTCGGCTTCCATCGCGCAGGGCCCAGCCCTCCTCGCCTTCCAGAGAGGGCCTGCCTCACAGGAGAGGGCCTCGAGCGGGAGTTCGGCCCCGCGTAGAGCGGATTTCGGGTACAGGGAACCGCTAGCTCCCCGCCTAGCACGGCCGCACGCCTATACGAACTGTTCCTGCAGCTCGGCAAGCTCAGGACGTACCCTGAGTTCCTCAAGCGCAGGCGGGTTGTCTGGATCCTTCAAGAGCAACCTGGAGTACGGTTTGCTCGAGGGATCCTTGAAGATCAGACCCGTGGGGATCCGATCAAGCGTCATGATCTTCGTCAGGACTTTGACACGGTCTGTCGGGTCATATTCCGGGTCCTCGTCGAGGTTGAGGATATTCTCCCGGAACCAATCATATGTGTTCACCCTGTTGTAGGTGACGCACGGGCTGAGGACATCGACGAGGGCAAACCCGGGGTGCTGGAGCGCTTCTTTGAAGAGCCTGACGAGTTGGGGAACGTCTCCGGAGAAGCCTCGTGCGACAAACGTGGCCCCTGCAGCGAGGGCGAGTTTTACCCCATCAACGTCTCGCTCCCGTGTCCCCTGCGGGGTAGAGGTAGTGACAAAACCGAATGCTGCGGTAGGGGACGCTTGCCCCTTGGTCAAGCCATAGACCTGGTTGTTCATAACAATGTAGGTGATGTCCACATTCCGGCGAACGGCATGGAGAAAATGGCTCAAGCCAATGGCGTATCCGTCGCCATCTCCACCAGCTCCAATCACCGTCAGGTGCGGGTTCATGAGCTTGATGGCTGTGGCCACAGGGAGGAGCCTGCCATGGACGCCGTGGAAAGCATACGCCTTGAGGAAGCTGCTGATCTGACTGGAACATCCGATGCCCGTGACCAGGGCGATGTCCTTGGGGTCAATGTTCAGATCGGCTAAGACCTTCTTCAGGGCATTCAGGACCCCGAAGTCTCCACACCCCGGGCACCAGACGGGCTTGAGCCCTTCGTAATCCTTTGGGTTTCTCTGGGCCTTTATGACCGTGGCCATCCCTTTACCTCCTTGCACGATTCGCCCTGGCAGGGACGCGCTCGGGTCCCACAAGCAGGGCGTCGATCCGTGTGGCAATCTCTAAAGGCTTAAACGGCTGGCCGTCGAACTTGAGGAGGCTTTCCACTTTCTCCTGAGGGCCTACACACCGTTCGACCAGACCGCGCAGTTGCCCTGTAGCATTCTGCTCCACCACGAACACAATCTCTGATTCCTGCACAAACCTGCGTATCTCCTCAGCAGGGAACGGCCAAAGGGTCCGCAGGCGAAGGTACTTTGTCGTAATCCCCTCTTTTGCAAGCATCTCCATGGCCTCGAGGATAGGACCGTAGGTGCCACCGAATCCAATGATCCCCACGCGCGCTGTGGGGTCGCCAGTGAGGACCGGAGGAGGCACAGCTTCCTTCGCCCGCTCCAGCTTGCGCATGCGCTTGAGGGTCATCAGGGTCCGGTTTTTGGGGCTTTCGCTGTAGGCCCCACTCTCCAGGTGTTCAGAACCTTTTGCGATGAACATCCCGCCAGGGACAGAGGGAATGGGCCGCGGGGAGATTCCTTCTTCGGTGATGGCGAACCTTCGGAACGGCCACTCCTCGTTGTTCTGGACCGGCTCGCGGACGAGCTTTCCCCTATCGATAGTGATCCTTGAGAGGTCGAGGGGCGGGATCGTCTGCTTGCTCATGGCTACCAACTGCTCGGTAAGAAAGATCACAGGGCACTGGAAACGCTCGGCCAGGTTGAATGCCTCAGCGATGAGGTAGAATGCCTCCTCTGCGTTGGCAGGGGAGAGGACGATACGGGGGAAATCGCCATGGGCCCCGAAGATCGCATGGTTGAGGTCTCCCTGCTCCGTCTTCGTCGGGAGGCCCGTGCTGGGCCCTGGGCGCTGGCAGTCCACAATGACCACCGGAACCTCCACCATCCCGGCCAGGGCCATAGCCTCGGTCATGAGGGAGAACCCGGGACCAGAGGTAGAGGTCATCGCGCGTGCCCCAGCATGGGCAGCGCCGATGGCCATATTGATCGCAGCCAGCTCGTCTTCTGCCTGGATCACTACCCCGTTGTACTTGGGGAGGTATTTGGCCATCCACTCTAGGATGTCCGTGGCTGGCGTGATGGGGTAGGCAGCGAGGAACCGACAGCCGGCGGCGAGTGCGCCGTACCCAATAGCCTCATCGCCTGTGATGAGCAGGCGTTTGGGGTTCTCCCCATTTCCGGTGATCCGGTAGGGCGGCTTGGGAGCCTGTGCGGCCTGTCTCCGGCCTAGGTCAAAGGCACGCTTGTTCTTCTCCACCACCGTTGGCCCCTTGCGCCCATAGGTGGAAGCGAGGATGTCATGGAAGATGGTATCGTCCAAAGAGAGGAGCTCCGCAAGGACACCAAGGGCCACCGTATTCTTCATCAACTCCAAGCCGAGCTCGGAACGGGCGATGTTGCTCAACGGGACTCCGAGGTAGTGAACTCCTTTGGCGTGGAGGGAATCTGGAACCTGCTCACCCCGGGAGTTGTCGTAGATCACGACCCCTCCTGGCTGGATCTCCCCACTATGGATCTCTACCGATTCCATGTCGAAGGCGAGGAGGAAGTCGAGGGCATTCCCAGGTCCCCAGATAGGTGCATCTTTTGCCCGGATGGTGTAGTTCGTATGGCCCCCACGGATCCGGGAGGGGAAGTCCTTGAGGGCGATTACCCAGAGCCCCATGCGCTTGAGGGCCTTTGCCAGGAGATCCCCTGTAGTTAGGCTCCCATCTCCTGCCTGCCCGCCGATCCGCACGCTAAGGTCATTCACGCGTACCTCGCTCATTGTATCTGCCTCCTACGCCCTCTCACCCGGCTGTTAGGACTTCCTCAAGCCCTCGTCCTACTATAGAAGAATTCCCCCCTCTTGTGAAGAGGGACGCTCCATTCCGCAAGCTCTCACTTTCCAATATAGCACAGACATCTCACTTAACTATGGACGCGTGCCTCCGAGAAAGGGAGGATCGGCGAACGTGCCGAATCTTGAATACTTCGAGACCTCCAGCAAGGCGTGATATCCCAAACCTTACCTCAGGAGGAGAGTGAGGGGTGGAGCTGCGGGAGCGGTATGAAGAGGATCTCGCCCTGGTCCTGGGACTTCCCGCCTGGCTGGGGTTATTGGTGGCTCTGGCTGTTCTCGTCTTATTCCCCCTCCTCGCGCCGCGCTACCTTGTGTATATCGTCACGCTGATGGCGATTCATATCCTGGTCGCCATCGGCCTGAACCTGTTAACGGGGTATACTGGACAGATCTCCCTGGGTCATGCTGGGTTTGTGGCCATTGGAGCGTATACCGCTGGTCTTTTGATGGTAAGGGTAGGGGTTCCTTTCCCCTTTGCCTTTCTCCTTTCTGGCTTCTCCGCAGCGTTCTTTGGGTTTCTCCTTGGCCTCCCCGTGCTGCGACTCACTGGGCCCTACCTCACGATTGCAACCTTGGGGTTTGGGATCGCTGTGCATCAAGTGCTGACCAACTGGGAAGGTCTTTCAGGAGGAAGGATGGGGCTTTTTATTCCCAAACCATCCATAGGGCCGTGGACCCTGGCTTCAGAAGCAGCCCTCTACTACTTGGCCGTAGGGACAACGGGTGTCCTCACGTGGATTGCCTACAACCTTGTTCGTTCCCACATTGGCCGGGCGTTCGTGGCCATCCGGGATAGCGATGTTGCCGCGGAGGTCATGGGGGTCAACCTGATGGTCTACAAGACCCTGGCCTTTGGGCTCAGCGCTTTCTATGCAGGGGTCGCTGGTGCCCTCCAGGGACATCTTCTGGGTTACATCGAACCTCAGATGTTCACCCTGTTCGAATCTATTTATTACTTCAGCATGATCGTGGTGGGAGGGCTTGGGACGATCCCGGGCTCCATCCTGGGCGCTGTCCTGATGACGATCTTACCCCAGGTACTCTCCGGGCTCCGGGAGTGGCTCCCCATTGTCTACGGAGGTACCATCATCTTCATCATGGCCGTAGAGCCCTGGGGCCTTTACGGGCGCTGGCTACGGATCAAGTGGTGGTTGAAGACATGGCCGTTCTAGCTTTGCAGTATGCCCTCAATGGACTGGCCACAGGGAGCCTCTACGTCCTGGTGGCCCTAGGTATTGTGATCCTCTACCGGACATCCCGGATCCTCAACTTCGCCCACGGGGATATTGCGACCTTTGGGACGTTTCTCGCATTCACCCTGATCACCCGCCTTGGGGTTGCTCCACTCCTGGCTTACCTCCTCACACTCGCTACGACAGGACTCCTTGGAGCAGGTTTCTACTCCCTTATCCTCCGGCGCGCAAAGGAGGCTACGCTCTTGGGGCAGATCGTGATGACCCTGGGGTTTGCCCTTGTGCTCAACGGGGCTGTGGTGGTTGTGTGGGGGGCTGACACCAAGGTGTTCCCTTCGCTTCTCTCGGAGACAAAGGTATACCATCTCGGGGGGATTGTGATCAGCCAGCTCAGCCTGGGGAGCCTCATCATGGGATTCTTCCTCATGGTCCTGCTCTACCTCCTCGTCCAGTGGACCAAAGTCGGGCTAGCCATGCGCGCGGTCTCTCAGAATCCTCTCGCTGCCCAGGCTCTTGGGATCCCTACCCGCCGGGTTTTGGCCCTTGCCTGGGGGGTTGCCTCTGCCCTTGGCGCCTCTGCGGGGATCCTCCTTGCTCCGGTCACACTCCTTGACCCTTTCATGATGCTCGACCCTTTCCTCAAAGGGTTTGCCGCCGCAGTCCTCGGGGGAATGGATAGCCCTCCAGGAGCCGTCGTGGGAGGGCTTGTGCTTGGGGTGATTGAAAGCCTTTTTGGTGGGTTCGTCTCTGTGGCCTTCAAGGCAACCCTGGCCTTCGCGATCATTGTCCTAGTGCTTACCGTCCGTCCTGAAGGGCTGCTCGGGAGGGAATACAAAAAACGCGTATGAGGAGGTGAGAAGATGGGACGGTTGAGGTGGAAGGGTCTGGTCCTCGCAGTCGCAGGACTCGTGGTCCTGAGTACTCCTCTTATCGGGGCACAGGAGCGCGGGATCACCCCTACAGAGGTTGTCCTAGGTTCCTCCATGCCCCTTTCAGGACCAGCAGCTTACTGGGGTGCCGTGGGGAAGGGCATCGACGCATACGTCAAATACCTGAACGACCAAGGGGGAATCCACGGCCGGAAACTCACTTTCATTTTGCGGGACGATAGCTACCTCCCGCCGAGGGCAGTTGCCAATGTGCGGGAGCTCGTGGAGCGAGCAGGCGTCTTTGCCATCGTCGGGTTGATCGGGACAGCCAATGCTTTTGCTGTCCGTGATTATATCGTTCAGAACAGGGTGATTTGGATCACCCCCACGGCGGACTCCAGCATCTGGGCAGGCTTCCGGCAGAAGCGGTACCTCTTCGTGACCTACCCCAGCTATGTCCATGAGGCCACGATTCTGACACGCTATGCTGCTGAGAAGCTTGGTGTGAAGAAGGTGGCGGTCTTTTACCAGAACGACCTCTATGGGCAGAAAGGCCTCCTCGGGGTCAAACGCGCCGTCAATGCGTTGAAAGGAGCGGTCAAGCTTGTTTCCGCGGTGCCTTACGAGCTGGTCGTCACCGATCTGAGCAGCCATGCCCTCAAACTCCGTGGGTCCGGGGCAGATGCAGTGATCCTGTATGCGACTCCTCGACATGGTGCGCTCATCGTCCGGGAGATGGCCAAGATTGGCTACCGTCCCCGGCTCCTCGCGAGCTTCACCCTCACCGATCCGATCATGTTTACCCTCGCCGGTGAGGCCTGGGATGATGTCTACCTGACCGCTTTCTTCCCCCTCCCTGGCACCGACCCGAAGGTCGATGAGACGCTCCAGATCTTGTTTAAGTACGACCCTACGCTCAGGGCGAACCCCTTCAACTCTGTCGCTGGGGTAGCGTTCCTGGAGCCGTTTTTGGAGGGGCTACGGCGCGCGGGACGTGACCTTACCACGGAGCGGTTCATCTCTGCCATGGAGACCATCCGCAACTGGGATGGGCAGGTCATCCGGGGGGTAACTTTCGGTCCGGATCGACGGCAGGGAATCAACCGGATCTACATCGTCCGGGCAGAGAAGGGAAGGTATACGAAGCTGACGGATTGGATCGAGTATCCCGTGGAGTTTTAACTGCCCAGAGAAGTCCAGAGGTTCGCCGGGGTCTTTTGAGAATCAGGGATCATCGGAACGAGCTGTGAGGGCTTAGAGGGATTCCATCTTGGAGTCTACCTGAGTCAGCGGGGTTGCCCTGCTTGAGGTGAAGGGCTCGCCCCGCGACGGCAATGGTGTAAGTGGTGTGTGGTATGGGCCAGAGCCTGCTGGAGGTCAAAGATCTTACCATCCGGTTTGGCGGGATCGCAGCGCTCGCCGGCGTAGACCTCACGGTGGAAGAGGGAGAGCTGGTTGCCCTCATCGGCCCGAATGGGGCAGGGAAGACCACCCTCTTCAACTGTCTCTGCGGGATCTACCGGCCGGACAGGGGAGAGATGCGCTTTGCCGGCCATGACCTGAGGGGGCTCCGGCCTGACGCCATCGCTCGGCTAGGGATCAGCAGGACATTCCAGAATATCGAGCTCTTCCGAAACATGACCGCACTCGACAACATTCTCCTAGCCCGGCATATTCACATGCGTGTGGGCTTCTGGGATGCTGCCCTGGCAACATCCCGCTGGTGGCGGGAGGAGGTACGACACCGTGCTCGGGCAGAGGAGATCCTGGACTTCCTCGACCTTCAGGCGGCACGCCACCGGAGGGTTGCCGACCTGCCCATCGGTCAACAGAAACTTGTGGAGCTGGGGCGTGCCCTTGCCCTGGAGCCTAAGCTCCTGCTCCTGGATGAGCCCTCCTCTGGGATGACCGCAGAGGAAAAGGAGGACCTGGTATTCCGAATCAAAGACATCCTGGAGGAACTAGGGATCACCATCGTGCTCGTTGAGCACGACCTGAAGCTGGTCATGGGGATCGCCCAGCGGGTCATTGTTCTGGATCACGGTCAGGTGATTGCAGAGGGAACTCCTGCGGAGGTCCAGCAGCATCCTGATGTGATTCGGGCCTACCTGGGGGAGGAGAGCCTCTCGTGACTGTTTTGTTACGCGTTTCCAATGTGGAGACCGCCTATTATGGCCGCCTGCTGGTATTACGCGGCGTCTCCCTCGAGGTAGCCGAGGGACAGATCGTGGCGCTGTTGGGGAGCAATGGCGCAGGAAAGACAACGCTGCTCCGCACGATTATGGGTATGATCCCCAATCAGCCACAGAAGGGGACAGTGGAATTCCTGGGACGCCGTATCAATGGATGGGACCCTGAGGACATCGCCCGCCTTGGGCTCGCCTACGTTCCCGAGGGGCGGGGGATCTTCCCCGAGCTGACAGTCCGGGAGAACCTCTTGCTGGGAGCTTATGCGCGCAACGATACCCGAGCAATCCAGGAGGATCTGGATCGGGTCTACGGGAAGTTCCCTGTGTTGCGCGAACGCTCTCGCCAGCTTGCCGGGACCCTCTCCGGAGGCGAACAGCAGATGCTCGCCATCGCTCGAGCCTTGCTCATGCGCCCTAAGCTCCTCATGCTGGATGAGCCATCGCTGGGTCTCGCCCCACTGGTCGTTCGGGAGATCTTTCGGATCATCGAGGAGGTCCACAGGGAGGGTACCACGATCCTCCTGGTGGAGCAGAACGCCCGTCTCGCTCTGAACCTGGCGCACTACGGATACGTGATGGAGACGGGGCGTATCGTCCTTGAGGGGAGGACGGAGGAACTGCGGGAAAACCCCAACGTCCAGGAGCTCTACCTGGGAGTCCATCGAGAGGTCTCGATCAAAGGCTATCGCCGCTACAAAGTACGTCGCAGATGGGCATGACTATGGAGAGGAGATCCCAAGCCGGCATGGTGCAGGTTTCTTTCACTTTCACAAAACCAGCCAACGTGCAAACCCGCCAACCTGTGAACTTCTAGCGGTACAAACTCTCGATGAGGTCTCGGTACTTCTCCATGATCGCTTTCCGCTTGACTTTCAGAGTGGGGGTAATCTCCCCTTCTTCCTCGTAAAGGCGGCGGGGGAGGATGGCGAACTTCTTCACCTGTTCGGGGCTCGACAGGGTACGGTTGACCGCTTCGACCTCTGCGGAGATGAGCTTATAGACCTCCGGGTTCCCGGCGAGGTCGGAGTACGTGGTGAAGGGGATGCGCCGGTCCTGGGCCCACTTTGTCACGTTCTCTTCGTCGATCACGATGAGCGCGACGAGGTAGCGGCGTCCATCCCCCACGACCACTGCGTCATGGATGTAGGGACTAAACTTGAGCTTGTTTTCAATGTACTGAGGGGCGATGTTCTTTCCTCCCGAGGTAATGAACAGGTCCTTCTTCCGATCTGTGATCCGAAGATAGCCCTCCTCATCGAGGACTCCTACGTCTCCGGAGTGGAGCCAGCCGTCACGGAGGGTGGAAGCAGTAGCGTCGGGGTCTTTGAAGTATCCCTTGAACACGTTCGGACCACGGACGAGAATCTCCCCGTCCTCAGCGATGCGTACTTCGACCCCAGGAAGCGGCTTGCCAACCGTCCCCAGTTTAATGTCTTCCCCTTGGTGGATGGTCGTCGGACCGCTCCCCTCCGTTTGGCCGTAGACCTCCCGGATGGGTACGCCAATGGACCAGAAGTACCAGAGGATATCGGGGGCGATGGGAGCGGCACCGGAAAGTACCAGCCGGGCGCGGTCAAGCCCAAGCTTGCGCTTGAGAGGGAGGAGGACAAAGGTGTGGGCCAAGAAGTACAGCGCACGGAGCCACCAAGGCACCTTCCACCTTCCAACATGTTTGGCATCTGGCGGGGATTGGGAGAGCTTGGCCTCGGCGTAGCGCCGCCCAATGCGCACAGCCCATCGGTATGCCATCCGCTTGGCGAAGTCGGCCTCCTGCATGTGGAGCTCCACACCTGAGTAGATCTTTTCCCAGATCCTCGGGACAGCGAAGATCACCGTGGGGGAGACTTCCCGGAGGTTCTGTAGGACAGTGTCCAAGTTCTCGCAGAAGTTCACCGTATAGCCCCAGCGAACGGGAAGGAAGACGGAGAGCTGGCGTTCAGCGATATGGGAGAGGGGAAGGAAGGAGAGGACCTCGTCGGTCGGATAGACAGGGTTTGCCTTGGCCAGGGCCTCGGTGGTCCAAAGGATGTTGTGGTGGGTGAGCATGACTCCCTTGGGAGGGCCTGTGGTCCCGGAGGTGTAGATCAAGACCGCGACATCCTCTGGGTCGATTTCTCGAAGCCTCTCCTCAAGGAGGTGGGGGTGGGCGGTCTGGAATTGCTCACCGAGTTCCATGAGCTCATCCAGGAACATCACCTGAGGATCTATGAACCCCCGCAATCCCTCCCGGTCCATCACAATGATGCGCTCGAGCCGGGGGAGATGTCCTCGGACCACTAGGGCCTTGTCGAGCTGTTCCTCGTTTTCCACAATAAAGAGCCGGGCCTCGCTGTGCCCGAGGATGTAGGCAACCTGTTCCGGGCTGCTCGTTGTGTAGATGGCTGTGGTGATCCCCCCGGCAGCCTGGATCCCTAGATCGCAGATGACCCACTCCGGCCTATTCTCCCCAATGAGCCCAACGCGCTCCCCTCGCTCTAACCCAAGGGAGAGGAGGCCGTTGGCAACGAACCGAACCCTCCGGGCGTACTCCTCCCAGGTAATCCGGTGCCAGATGCCGTACCTCTTATAACGGAGGGCAGTCCGGTTTCCTTGACGCGCTGCCTGGGAGAAGAACATCCCCGGCACGGTCTGCTCTACTGTAGCTCTGGTCTGGAGGATTGCCATGGCTCCATGCGAGGTATGGAGGTCCCCAGGGAGAATATTTTCTGCAGCGGGGGCGGTTTCTCCTGCGCGCGAGGACGACTTTCCTAGGCATTCTCGTCTGCAAGGAGGTTAACGATGCATGTCCACAGGTTGTTCGACCTTACAGGGAGGGTTGCCCTGGTCACCGGGGGATCTCGGGGGCTTGGGCTGGAGATCGCGGAAGGGCTTGGGGAAGCAGGAGCAAAGGTGGTGATCTGCGCGAGGCGGGAGGAGTGGCTGCAGCCAGCGGGAGAGCACCTCCGGGAGCTTGGGATTGAAACCCTCGTGATCCCTTGTGATGTCAGCCGTCCCGAACAGGTGGAGGGAATCATTGCCAAGACCATGGACCACTTCGGCCGGCTGGATATCCTGGTCAACGCCGCTGGAAGAAGCTGGGGTCAACCCGCTGTGGAGATGCCTCTTGAACGCTGGCGGGAGGTGATGGAAGCCAATGCCACAGGAACGTTTCTGGCCTGCCAGGCTGCATCGAAGGTGATGATCTCCCAGGGGTACGGGAGGATTATCAACATTGCCTCTGTTGCTGGGCTTCTGGGGACACCTCCAGAAATCCTGGATGCGGTCGGGTATTCCGCCAGCAAGGGCGCGATCATCGCGCTCACCAGGGATCTGGCTGTGAAATGGGCCCGGTACGGGATTACTGTAAACGCCATCGCCCCAGGGTTCTTCCCCACACGGATGTCCAGCGCAGTCATTGCACGTGCCGGGGAAGAGCTGACGCGCCGGATCCCTATGGGGCGGGTAGGCAGGGAAGGGGAGCTCAAGGGAGTTGCTGTCTTCCTCGCTTCGGAGGCGGCGAGTTACATTACAGGCCAGGTCCTTTGCGTGGATGGTGGGATGAGTGCGGTGTAAACAGGTTCCACGTTCAATGGAATTCTGAATAACTTGCAACCTGAAAACCTGGAACCTGCAATTAGGAGGCTAGCCATGCACTGAGCCTGCTCGCCCGTGCTCGGTGCCGGAGTTTGCGAATCGCCTGCGCCTCGATCTGGCGGACCCGCTCTCGGGTAACTCCAAACTTTCTGCCGATTTCCTCAAGGGAGTGGGCCACGCCGTCATCGAGCCCAAATCGGAGCTCTAAAATCTTCCGTTCTCTGGGGGTCAGCTCAGAGAGGAGCCTGCGTACTTCCTCCTTGAGGGCCCAGTCGGTTGCCTGGTCTTCGGGGTTTACAGCGCGGATGTCGCTCAGGAGGTTTCCCAAGGGATCTGGTTCGTTCCCCTCGATTGGCGCATCCAGGGAGAGTGGTTCCTGGCTCATCATCCGCAGGTTTTCCACGTCCTTCTTCGAGAGCCCGCTCTCCCTCGCGATCTCCTCCAAAGAGGGCTCCCTCCCGAGCTTCTGGCTTAGCTGGTCCGAAAGGCGATGGATGCGCCGTACAATGTCGGTGGTGTACAGGGGTAGGCGAATGGTCCTCCCCTGATCGATCACCGCGCGCGCCACAGCCTGCCGGATCCACCAGGTGGCGTACGTGCTGAACCGTACTCCCCTGCGCCAGTCAAACTTCTTTACCGCATGGATGAGACCGAGGGTCCCCTCTTGGATGAGATCTCCAAGGCTGAGCCCCCTGCCGCCATACCGTTTCGCGATGCTCACCACGAGACGGAGGTTCGCTTCCACGAGCCGCTTCCGGGCCTCCAGGTCGCCTGCCTCCGCACGTTGGGCGAGGGCGATCTCCTCTTCTCGGGAGAGCAGGGGGACCCGGCCAATATCTTGGAGGTAGAGGCGGACGAGATCGAGATCCTCTCCCGATTCTTCAGAGGAGTCGGGAGGGGGAGATGCTTCCTCGTTCTCCACAATCTCCTCAGTGCCAGCTACAGAGGGCAGGTCGTTTATGGGGCCCCTCACTAGGGCTCTCTCCGGCTCAAGGGATTTGGCACGTGTGGTCATCCACGACCCTCCATGGAATAGAACGCGTAACCCGCTCGATCGATTCCCAGGTTCCCTGACGTAAGACTTTCTATAGTTAATACTATCAAAATGTGCGAGAAGGTGCAAGATGGCGTCAGTGGTTGCTTCTCCATAGCCCCATTTCCACAGGAGTCCCGAAAAAGGCAACAGACCATTGCCAGGAGGGTTAGGCACTCCGTTCACACGAATAGGGTGAGGACCCAGCGGAGGACAGGAATCCCAAAGAGGCTGTAGACGATGGCAAGGACGACCCCAGCCAGGAGTCGCTCCTCCTCGGGGATTTTGAGGAGATGGAGCGTGGCAACGACCAGCGAGAGCCCCCAGATCTGGCCGGTGAGGAGTGCGATGAGCACATGCATATCCCTTCCTCCTGCTGTCCTCCACCAAGCGTATTCGAGGGTGGTCGGGTGTCCTGGCTAGTGAATTTGGGTTCATTTTACCATAATCGGGCAAGACTCTGGCAAGATGAATTTTTGCCTTCAGAATTTTCCCAGAGCACCGATCACGCAAGGATAGAACGATGGAAGAGGTCAGGGCGTTCTTTCCACCCATAGGGATCCTGGACAGGCTTCTGGATCCGATTGAGGGGATGAGATCCTCTCCTCTTGAGGTAGAGCCCACCCTCGAAGCCCTGCCTTCCCTCGAAGACCTGATCCATGTGGAAGCATATCCCGACCCCGAGCAAAGGGCAGAGGTGGCGATCGCACTCTCAAGCCTGTACCTCCGGGGAGGGCAGGTGGAGAAAGCCCTTGATTTCCTTGCCTTGGCCTTCAGGGCGATCGAGGAGCAACAGTCTCCCCGTGCAGAGATCCGCGTATTCCTCCAGTTAGGTGAGGTACGCGCTCTCCAAGGGTACCAGCGGGAGGCAGAGGCCTATCTTCGGCTGGCTCTAGAGCGAGCTTTCGGGATAGGGGCGGAGGAAGATGCGAGCTGGGCGCTGGGGATTCTGGGGGAGCTCGCGTTGAGGCGTCATGCCTACGAAACAGCCATCGAGTACATCCACCAGGGGATCGCGCTCCTCGATCAGGTGGAACCACCGCGGCCTCTTCCTAAGGCTTACCTCCTCGCGCTGAGAGGCACGGCGTATCGAGGGATAGGCTCGTTCGATGACTGCCTCATCAGCTACTGCCAGGTCCTGGAGTTGTTGGAGCTTGCCCACTCCTTCGAGAAGGTCGATCACCCCAGGGAACTGCAAGACCATGGAGTGCATCGTCATGGGACAGAGGGGGCCCTCGGATGGTTACAGTCACTGAGTGCCCAGTTAGAGATGCGTGAAATCCAGAGGATGGCCGCGCGGGTGCAGACGAACCTGGGGTTGCTCCTGCTCTTTCGAGGGGACCTCTACGCAAGCTACGGTTATCTGAAATCCGGACTCTCCCTCCACAGAGAGCTGGGGGACCGGTATGCCGAGGGGTGCGCCCTGGGAGGACTCAGCCGGTGTTCTTATCTCCTGGGGAGGAATGAGGAGGCAAAGGAGTACGCTATATCCGCCCTTGCTCTGCTGGGCGAAGCGCAGGATCAGGGAAAGGCTTCTGTGCAGGAGGGAGCTGAGCGGGGGAGGCTACAATTTCTCCTGGCATTGATCATGGAATCTGAGGGAGACCGGGGGGAAGCCCGCCGTTATCTCCAGGAAGCCATCCAAGCGTTCTCCGTGCTAGGGATCACTACCGACCTCGTGGCAGCCTACATGGTTCTTGGACGATTGCACTTGGAGGAGGGGGAGGTAGAGGAGGCAGCTTCTCTCTTGCACCAGGCTTTACAGGCCCTCCAACGCTTGACGGTCTCCCTCCAAGACACAAAGGGTTTTCCCCACGGGGTGGCGGAATTGCCGTGGAATACCCTCTGAAAGAACCACTTTCTCCAGGTCCGCCCATGAACTCTGTGCGGCACAGGTTCTTCTTCACCTTCACTGTCCTCCTGCTTCTCATTCTCCTCGGGGGAGCCTTTGTAGTTGTTTCTTCAACCATTTCGGGGGTTTCCCACAAGATCCAGTTAGCGTTGAAGGAAAGGAAAGGTGAGGGGATGGACCCTCGCGAGGTCCCGACGAGGGTGCTTCTTCCCGAGGGGGTAAAAGTGGAGATTGGAGGCTCCCGTGATCGAATCCCTATCCCGGGATGGGAGGTGTCAAGGGGGAGGATCCGGCTTTCCTCTCCCCTGTGGGATTCTGGGGATACCCTCATTGTGAGCGTCTCTCTCAAAGAGGCCTTCTTTCTCTTTTTCAAGCAAGGCTGGTGGGCGGTTCTCGCGGGAGTTGCAGAGGTACTCATTCTCCTCTTCACTCTGGATCGGTGGGTATTGCAGCCTCTTCGGGGGCTCCTCCAATTCCTCGCCTCTGGAACCCTTGAGGAGAGGGGATGGGTTGATTGGACGCGGGAGGATGAGATCGGCGAACTGGCCCGGCAGGTGAAGCGAATGCATCGTGTGGCCCTCGCCTCTATTGAGGAGATCAACAATCTCAAGAAGGTGGAGGAGGCGATCCTGGAGAGTATCGGAGATGCCGTCGTGGCAGTGGACATGGAAGGGAGGATCATGTTCTTCAATAGGGCAGCAGAAGCCCTCACTGGGTATACGGCCTCCGAATCCCTGGGACGCCCATTTGGGGAGATCCTTGTGATGACGAGAGAACCCAAAGACTCCTCGCGTGCCCTCCGCTCTCCTGGGATCTCTACCCTCACGACGCGGGACGGCCGTGCAGTCCCTGTCCGAGAACGCGTTCGCCTCATCGAGGATGGAAGCGGAACGGTCACCGGGTGCCTGATCCTCCTCCGGGACATGACCCATGAAGAAGAGTTCGAGCGGGCGAAGTCTGAGTTCGTGGGGATTGCCTCCCACGAGCTCAGGACGCCCCTCTCCGCAATGCGGTGGAGTCTTGAGATGGTGCTGGAGTCCGGGCGCGAGACGATCCCCCCGCAGCATTACCAGTTTGTCTCCCTTGCCTATGAGAGTACGCTCCGAATGATCGATCTTGTGGAGGAGTTGCTGGATGTCTCGCGCATCGAGCAGGGGAGACTCACCCTTGAGCCCGTCGAGGTCTCCATCGAGGGATTGACCGAGGAGCTTGTCAAGGAGTGCCTTCCCTTAGCGAACCAGAGACAGATCCATCTGGAATGGCACAAGAGAACCTCTCCGATTCCCAAGGTCCTTGTGGACAGGAGGCGAATGCGCCAAGTGATCGAAAACCTCCTGATCAATGGGATCAAGTACACTCCTGAGGGTGGGAAGGTCTCGGTGGAACTCGGGGTGGAGGATGGCCATGTCGTTCTGGAGGTTCGTGACACTGGGATCGGGATCCCCCTCCCCCAGCAGCCCTATCTCTTCACCAAGTTTTTCCGAGGGAGCAATGCGGTGAAGAGCGGGATTGAAGGGACCGGACTTGGTCTGTTCATCGCCAAGCACATCGTAGAAGCTTCGGGAGGAACCATTGGGTTCACCAGCCAGGAAGGACACGGGTCCACCTTCTGGGTGAGGCTTCCTGCCCTGGAGGTAGAGAGGAACCGCCCCCTCTCCCTTCAAAGCGCCCTTAGCGAGGGAGGATCCGCATCAGGATCAGGCTAATGGTGCTGATGAGGAGCGCTCCCAGGAAGGCTGACCAAAACCCAGAGAGGCGTAACGGAGTAAGGGCAGCGACGAGGTAGAGCATCAGGGTGTTGACAAGAAGAGTGAATAGGCCCAGAGTCAGGATATTGATGGGGAGGGTAAGCAAAAGGACAAGAGGACGGATGACGGCGTTGACAACCCCCAGGACGAGGGCAGCGAGGAGCGCACCGAGGAAGTCGGGGACAGAGATGCCGGGGACGATGCGGGTTGTAAGATAAATCGCCACCCCGTTGACCAGCCAGCGAAGAATGAACCCTTCCATACACACTTCTTCTCCCTTGAGAAAGAGGAACAGATGGAGTGGGGAACGGAGTATCCCTCTTCGCTATTGGGCTGGGGCCTCTGGGATGATCAGCCAAGCGATCAGGTACCCCCCGATGCCGACCAGCATCGTCGGGGGGAAAAGCGCGATCAACGCCCAGATGAGGCGGACGATGGTGGGGTCGGCCCCGATGTATTCTGCAATCCCCCCGCAGACCCCGCCGAGCATTCTGTTGACACGCGAACGATACAGCCGTTTCTCCACGAGAGCATCCTCCAGACTCTCTTCCAGGCCCAGGTTTTCCCGCGCGTCAGTGCAGTTTCCTCACAACAGGGTCCCCTCACATCTTTGCCCAGAAATCTTCTGGGAGTTACCGAGAATTCCTTGAAGGCCCCAGGATCTCCCTCAGGAGCTCTGCAACATCGCTCGGCAGGTCTGCTACAGCCACCCCCGCTGCCTTCAGAGCCTCAATCTTGGACTGGGCAGTTCCTTCCGTCCCTGAGATGACTGCGCCTGCGTGCCCCATGCGCTTCCCCGGAGGAGCGGTTCTCCCGGCAATGTAGGCAACGACGGGTTTGGTGAACCGGCGAGCGATATAGTCCGCAGCCTCTTCCTCGGCGTTCCCCCCGATCTCCCCGATGAGGACCACGGCCTGGGTCTCCGGATCCGATTCGAACAATTTCAGGACTTCCACAAAGGTCAACCCTACGACAGGGTCTCCGCCGAGACCGATTGCCGTAGTTTCCCCCAAACCCGCGCGGGTGAGGGCAGCAACGATCTCGTAGGTGAGCGTCCCGCTCCGGGAGACGACGCCAACCTTTCCCGGTTGGAAGAGATGGTTTGGCATGATACCAATCTTGCATCGTCCTGCGGAGGCGAGACCTGGCCCGTTGGGCCCAACCACGTGGACCCCCTTCTCCCGGGCATAGGCGACGATCTCGATGGTGTCGTGGACAGGGATATGTTCGGTAATGATGACGACAGGATCGAGCCCGCTGGCAATCGCCTCTAGCGCCGCATCCTTGGCGCCGCGCGCAGGGACGAAGATACAGGAAGCAGTAGCGCCCGTCTCCTTCACAGCTTCCTCGACGGTGTCGAAGACGGGGATGCCATGGACCGTGGTCCCTCCTTTCCCGGGAGAGGTCCCAGCAACCACCTTTGTGCCAAACGCAAGCATCTGGCGGGTATGGAATTCCCCCTGGTAGCCAGTGATCCCCTGGACGAGGACGCGCGTCTGTTCGTCAACGAGGATGGCCATGGTGCACCTCCTGTACCGGTTCCCTGCCTAACCGGACCGCTTCCTGCGCAGCCTCGACAGGGTCGGTGAAGGCCCGGATCCCCTGCGCCTCCAGAATCGCCCTTCCCTCCTCCTCGTTGGTCCCTGTGAGGCGAACGACCATGGGGACCGAAGGGCGGTTCTCGACAATTCCCCTGGCGATGTCATCACACCGTGTGATCCCTCCGAAGATGTTCACGAACAGGACCCGGATCCCAGGTTTCCTCGTGGCGATCGCCAGAGCTTGTTTCATTGCTTCCGTAGAAGCCCCTCCGCCAACGTCTAGGAAGTTCGCCGGTCTCCCCCCGAAGTGTGCGACCATGTCCAGGGTGGCCATCACAAGACCCGCCCCGTTCCCGATGATCGCGATATCCCCGTCTAATTCCACGTAACTCAGGTCATGTTCCTTGGCCATGCGCTCGAGTTCAGTCATTTCCTGGTCAGCTGGCCGGTCAGGATGACGGTAGCTCGCGTTGTCGTCCAGGATGAGCTTGGCGTCGATGGCCACAAGGTGCCCGTCGGTCAGCGCGAGAGGGTTAATCTCCGCAAGCTCGGCGTCCTCTTCCCGCAAGAGGCGGTAAAGATTGTAGGCGATCTGGGCGAACTCCGTGAGGGTCCGACCTGTCAAACCTAAGCGCCGTCCCAGAATCCTTGCTTGGAAAGGCTGGAACCCAAGGAAGGGATCCACGGGGACTTTGATAATCTTCTCTGGAGTCTCCCGGGCCACCTCCTCGATGTCCACACCACCTGCCTCAGAAGCCACTGCGACCACGCGCCGTGCGCTGCGGTCTATGGTGAACGCGAGGTAGTACTCCTTCTCGATGTCGACCGCTTCGGCGGCCAGAAGGGCACGAACTTGTTCGCCCTTGATGGTCATGCCGAGGATGGCCTCCGCGTGTTCCCTAGCTTCCTGAGGGTTCCTCGCGATCTTGATCCCACCGGCCTTTCCTCGCCCTCCGACAAGGACTTGCGCTTTCAGGACGAGGGGGTACCTGAGGGCGAGGTGCTCGACCTCACCCGGTTGGGTGATGACGGTGCCAGGCGGCACAGGAATGCCGTAGCGGGCAAAGATCTCCTTCGCTTGGTACTCAAAGAGCTTCATGGATCCTACTCCTCGTCACAGGAATGCCTTCAACTGATTGATCTGTTCGCGGATGACGCCCACGGAGTTCCGGAATGCCTGGAGCTCTTCTTCGTTGAGGGGCAGTTCCACGATGCGTTCAATGCCGTTCCCCCCAATGATGGCAGGAACGCCGATGCAGACGTCCTTCTCCCCATACTCCCCGTTGAGGTAGGCGCAGGTGGGGATCAACCGTCGCTTGTCCTTCAGAATTGCCTCCACCATCTGAGTCACCGCCGCGCCGGGGGCGAAGAAGGCGCTTCCTGTCTTGAGGAGCTCCACGATCTCGGCACCACCACGGCGGGTCCTGGCCACAATAGCCTGGATGCGCTCAGGGGGCAGGAAGACATCGAGTGGGACACCACCGATTGTGCTGAACCTGGGGAGGGGAACCATGTCCTTGTCCGTGTGTGCACCGATGACAAGAGCTTGGACATCCTCCACTGAAACGCCCGCTTCCATGGCGATGAACGTCCGGAACCGTGTCGAGTCCAAGGCACCTGATTGCCCCATCACCCGATGGGCAGGGAACCCACTGACCTTGTAAGCAAGATAAGTCATGGCATCGAGTGGGTTGGTCACGACGAGGAGGATGCAATTGGGCGAGTACTTCACAGCCTGTTCGGTGACCGAGCGGACGATGGAGGCGTTGGTCTCAAGGAGTTGCTCCCGTGTCATGCCAGGCTTTCGAGGTACACCTGCGACGATCACCACAATATCCGAACCGGCCGTCTCCTCGTAGCTGTTCGATCCCACGATTCGGACATCCAACCCTTCAATGGGTCCTGCTTGCTGGAGGTCAAGCGCCTTGCCCTGTGGCATCCCTTCGATGATGTCCACGAGGACGATGTCCGCAAGCTCTTTAGAGGCAAGCCAATGGGCTGTGGAATGGCCCACGTTCCCGGCCCCCACGATGCTCACTTTCGGTCTCTTCACTCCCATCTCCCTCACCTCCTGTGGAGTTTTTAGGTATAGGCGCACGATCGCAGCGACAGAGGCAAAAGGTAGGAGGCTGAAGATGAGGGTCTGGCCTTCAACCTTCCATGTTCTCGATCACTGCCGTTGCGAACTCGCTTGTCTTCACCTCCTTGGCACCATCCATGAGGCGCGCCAAGTCGTAGGTGACAATCTTCTGGCTGATGGTGCGCTCCATCCCTTTGAGGACAAGGTCCGCTGCTTCCTTCCATCCCAGGTACTCCAACATCATTTTTCCAGAAAGGGTGAGTGACCCTGGGTTGACCTTGTCCAGGCCGGCGTACTTGGGAGCAGTCCCGTGGGTGGCTTCGAAGACGGCGTGGTAATCGCCGATGTTCGCGCCGGGCGCCATCCCGATCCCCCCGACTTGGGCTGCAGCCGCGTCAGAGAGATAATCCCCGTTCAGGTTAGGGGTGGCGATGACATCGAAGTCCTGGGGTCGAATGAGCAGGTGTTGGAAGGTCACATCCGCGATGGTATCCTGGATCAGGATCTTTCCCTCCGGGACCTTCCCCCCGTACTGGGTATTCACTTCCTCCCAGGTTACCGTGACGTCCCCAAACTCCTCCTTGGCGACCTCATATCCCCACTGGCGGAACGCTCCCTCGGTGAACTTCATGATGTTTCCCTTATGCACAAGGGTTACGCTCTTCCGTCCATTCTCCAGGGCATAGCGGATCGCCTTGCGTACCAGACGCTTGCTGCCAAAGGCGCTTATGGGCTTGATCCCGATCCCGGAATCGGGACGGACCTTCTTTCCCATCTCACGCTCCAGGAACTCGATGATCTTGCGTGCCTCGGTGCTACCGGCTTCCCATTCGATACCCGCGTAGACATCCTCGGTATTCTCCCGGAAGATGACCACATCGAGTTTGTGCGGCTCCCTCACCGGGCTTGGGACACCTGGGATCCAACGCACAGGGCGGACGCAGGCGTAAAGATCGAGGAGCTGGCGCAAAGCCACATTCAGGCTGCGGATCCCTCCACCGACAGGGGTGGTCAGGGGTCCTTTGATCCCCACGTAGTAGTACTCAAATGCCCGGAGGGTATCGGGGGGGAGCCAATCGCCGAACTCTTTGAAGGCTTTCTCCCCGGCGTACACTTCAAACCAGACGATGCGTCGCTTTCCTCCATAGGCCTTCTCTATGGCGGCATCGAGGATGCGCCTGGTGGCGCGCCAGATGTCCGGACCGGTCCCGTCGCCTTCGATGAATGGGATGATCGGCTGGTCGGGGACAACGAGGCGGCCGTTGCGAACTTCGATGCGTTCTCCTTCCTTGGGCGGGGTGAGTTTCTCTAGCGCGAGCATTTCTCCTCCCTCCAACCGATTTTAAGTACCCCGGCAATCATCGTGGGTTTTTACCGGAGCCCCTCTTTGAAGCGCAAGGAGATTGACTCAGGTTACAAGACGGCTACTGGCCATCACAAGGATACTGCAAACCCCCTGATCGTGCAAGGCACGTTTGGGTGAGGTACCCCCAGCAAAAGCCACAGAGTTTTGCAGGGGGGTGAAGTACGGTTGCCAGGAAGGGGAGGGGGAGGTAAAATACCCCCGTGTGCGGTAAATAGTGCGAGGGATCTCGGATATCGCCCCTCTCCTGTGGGAGAGTGTCTCCGGCAAATGTCCAAAAGACCTTTGCCCGGGTATGGAGGAGCGGAACTTGTTGTTCAGGCCTGGGGATCGGGTGCGCATCCGGCCAGACTCGAAAGCAGAGGCTCTGAGGCTTTGGCCAGAGCTTGCAGGGCGTACTGGAACCGTAGTTTCGGTGTACCGGGATGTGCAGGTGATCGTGGATGGATGGAAGGTCCCGGTCTGGTTTCGGAACGATGTTTCTGAGCTGGAACCTGTCGACGACCAGGAGAAGGGTTGAACCTGCGCAACCTTCCCTTTATGAAGTCTTTGCCGGCTACCTGTGGGCTCCTTGGAGTGCAACGTGAAGGGAAGAGAGTGCCGTGTCCCTGCGGCTTACCACCGCGATTACCCTCGGTCGTCTCGCTGCCCTCGCCAGCCGCTCCCTCGGATTGGGAGGGGGCACAACAATTCCCGGACGGGTGGCCCGGGCGGTGGAACCCCAGCTCGTTCGCCTACTGGCGCAGCGGCTGCCTTTTGGAACAGTCGTGGTGACAGGGACGAATGGGAAGACCACGACATCACGGATCCTCGCACACATAGCCGAGCTGGCAGCGCTCGTGCCCATCCATAACCGCGCGGGTGCGAACTTGGCAAGCGGCGTCGCCACCGCCCTTCTGGAGCACGCCAACTACCTGGGGGATCTCGCCGGCGACCTCGCTATCCTTGAGATCGATGAGGCTACGCTCCCGAAGGTGTTTGATGCGCTCATGCCCAGGGTGATTGTCCTGACGAACCTCTTCCGGGATCAGCTGGACCGCTACGGGGAGCTCGAGGTCGTAGCGGAGGGTTGGCGCAAGGCACTGAACCAACTCCCCTCCGATGCAACCGTTGTCCTCAACGTCGATGATCCTCTCGTGGCCGAGGTGGGAAGGGGGGTGAAGGGACAGAGAATGACTTTTGGGATCGAGGATGAGAGGGTTGCCCTTACTGTGCTAGAGCACGCCGCCGACGCACGCTACTGCTACCACTGTGGTCGCCCCTACCAGTACACTGTGGTGTATTTCGGGCACATGGGGAAATACTGTTGTGAGGGCTGTGGCACCCGCCGGCTCAATCCGGACGTGACCGCCAGGGAGATCGTGTTGCGGGGGATCGAGGGGAGCCAGTTTACCATAGATGGCCCCAGAGGGAGCATGCGTGTCCGCACAGCCCTCCCAGGCCTGTACAACGTGTACAACATCCTCGCGGCATGTGCTGCAGCCTATTCTCTGGGGATCGCGCCCGAGACGATGGAGAGAGCGATCGAGAGTTTCACCCCGGCGTTCGGCAGAGGGGAGCGGCTCCAACTGAATGATCGCGAGCTGGTTTTCCTCCTCGTCAAGAACCCCGCCGGATTCAACGCGGTTCTCCGCACGCTCCTACAAGGAGAACAGGCCCCTGTGGTCCTCATCGCTATCAACGACCTCATCGCCGATGGGCGCGACATCTCCTGGTTGTGGGATGTGGACTTCGAGATGCTTTGTGGGCGGGTGAAAGGTTTGGTCGTCACGGGCCGGAGGGCAGAGGAGATGGCCTTGCGGCTCAAATATGCTGGAGTGGAACCAGGTCGCATCGTCGTGGAGAAGGACGGGAAACGCGCGGTGTTGCGCGCCGTGGCCATGGCGGAAGAAGGGGAGAAGGTCTTCCTCCTCCCCACCTATACTGCAATGCTCCAGCTCCGAGCCATCCTCCAGAGGATGGGCGTAGTGTCGGGATTCTGGAGGCAGTGAATGAAACTCAGGATCTGTCACCTCTATCCCGATCTCCTCAATCTCTACGGGGACCGAGGGAACATCCTCGCCTTGGTGCGCCGCGCGCAGTGGTATGGGCTGGAAGTTTCGGTGGTATCAAAAGGGCTTGGGGAGTCCGTTGACCCGCGGGAGTTCGATCTCTTCTTTATTGGAGGGGGAGAAGACCGACAGCAGCGCCTGGCTGCAAGGGATCTGCGAGAGGTGAAGGGGGAAGCCCTGCGGGAGGCCGCGGCATCTGGGAAGGTCATCCTTGGGGTCTGCGGTGGGTATCAACTCCTTGGTCACGCTTACCGTCCTGCGGAAGGAGAGGATTTAGAAGGGTTAGGGCTTCTTGATGTGGTCACAGTCCATCCAGGGAAGGCTGCGAAAAGGCTCATTGGAAACATTGTGATCCGTTGCGCCCTGCTCGGTGGGCGCACTCTTGTAGGTTTTGAGAACCACGGAGGGAGGACCGCACTCGGGTCCGGTGTGAGGCCCCTTGGGGTTGTCCTTGCAGGGTTTGGGAACAACGGGGAGGATGGTACGGAAGGAGCTGTGTGTGGGAACGTCTATGGGACGTACCTTCATGGCCCCTTGTTACCCAAGAACCCAGCTTTCGCTGACTTCCTCATTGCAAGGGCGCTAGAAACCCGCTACGGGAAGGTCCATCTGCGCGCTCTGGATGACAGGGTGGAGGAAGAGGCTCACCGTGCTGCGGCAGCCCTCGCCCTTCGCGGTAGGCCCTGGGGTGCGAGGGTTCTCGCCAAAATCTCAGGACGCGAATCTGCCAGGGGAAAATTCGATCCCCAAGGGCGCAAAGCTCGGGAGGAAAGCAAGACGTGAGGAATTCCCTGCACACAGCGCTGATCCTGAGGCGGCAGGAGACAGTGCGGCTCCTCTCTGGGGTGGTCCTCCGCGTAGTCCTCATCATCGGGATTGCCGAGCTTGGGTTCGCCACCGTAATCCCCCTGCTTCCCCTTTACCTTACAGAGCACCTCCACGCCAGCGTCAAACTCGTTGGCCTCGTGGTCTCGACCTTCGCAATTGTGGAGACCGTCTTCAAGACCATCTGGGGCTCCGTTACTGACCGGCTCGGCCGCAGGCCCATCATCATTGGCGGGTTGTTCCTGAGCAGCCTGGCCCCGCTCCTGATGGCCATGCTCCACGTTCCCTGGCTCTTTGTCCCCCTGCGGCTCCTAGATGGTCTGGGTAGCGCTGGGCTCTGGCCGTCGGCGGCTGCGATCCTCGTGGATCTCACTTCACCACAGAATCGGGCAGGGGCCATGGGGCTGTTGAACATGTTCTTCCTCACTGGCCTCGCCCTGGGCCCCGCGCTGGGCCTGTACGTCGTGGGGTTCGCAGGGTCCTACAAAGCGGGTTTCTACCTCGCTTCAGCCCTCCTTTGTGTGAGTGCGATCACGGCATGCCTTGTCCTTCGAGAGGTGCATCCTCAGGGATCGGGAGGTGAGGATGGGACCTCGAGCCAAGCCAGAAATTCTGCAGGAGCCATCCGGGGTGGACGGTCTTCCACTTTTTTCCTCTTCCTCCTCCTCGCATTTGTCCAAATGTTTGCAGCGGGGCTTCTTGCCCCGATCTTGGCAATCTATGCCAAGAGGATCATGGGCCTTTCTGAGCGCGCCATTGGAACGCTCTTCCTCTTCCTCGTCCTCTCCGTGGCCCTTGCCTCCCTTCCGGCAGGCTGGCTCGCAGACCGGTTCGGCAAACGCCGCATGGTGCTCGGGGGTATGCTTCTGGCCAGTGCAGGGATGTGGCTGTTCGTTTTCCCCCCGCGTCTTGACCGCCTCACCATCGCCGCAGTCGCCTTGGGTGCGAGCTATGCCCTTTCTTCCCCCGCTTGGTTGGCACTCGTGAGCCAGGCTGCTCCGCCAGGCAGGACCGGCCTCGCGATGGGAGCCTCGGAAACGGCGCAAGGGTTGGGGCTCGTCCTTGGTCCCCTCCTAGGGGGGCTGTTGTGGGATGGTTTCGGGTATCGTGCCCCATTTGCTGCGAGCGCCGCTTTGCTGACCATTGGGCTTATCCTCTCAGCGCTCACGCTTCCCCGGATGCGCGATCTCCCAAGTGGACCGCCAGGACAGCCGCAAGGATGAGGAGTCCTCCCACGATCTGGGGGAGCTCCAGGCTCTCCCCGAGGAGGAAGAACCCAAGAACTCCCGCGACAACTGGTTCGATCGTTGCCACGATGCTGGCCTTGCTGGCCTGAATCCGCCGGAGGCCGGCGAGGTAGAGGCTTTGGGCAAGGAGGGTTGTAACAAGGGCGAGGTACACGAGTGCAGCCCAGGCCCGGATACTGTGTCCAACGTGAATGGCATCTTGCTGGAGACCTAGGAGACCGAGGGCGATTGCACCAACCCCCATGGCGTAGGTGAGCGTGGTAAGGATGCTGTAGCGCCGGAGGGCGGCCTTACCAAAGATGCTGTAGAATGCATAGGTGATCCCGGAGCCGATCCCCGCGAGTGTCCCTTGCAGGGTCAGCCGCAAGGAGGCAGGGTCGTACCCGCGAGCCACGAGGATGCACCCGAGAAAGGCGATGAGCAAGCTCAATGTCTTCGTCCTGGTGATAGCCTCCCTAAAGAAGAGCCTAGAGAGCGCGGCGACAAATACTGGAGCGGTATAGAGCAGGATGGCTGCCATGGCGACAGTTGTCAGCTTGATGGCGTAAAGGTAGACGGCGAAAAACCCAGCGATGCTGACCAATCCAAAAGCAAGGAAAAGGGGGAGGTCACGGGTGTGGACGCGGAGGGAAGAACGGTCCACGAGGAAGGTAAAAGCAAGCAGCCCCACTGCAGAGAAGGCCGCCCGGTAGAACGCCGCTTCCAGGGGGTGGACGCCAGAAGCAAAGGCCACTTTCCCCGCTACCCCCAGGCTTCCCCAGAGGACTGCAGCGGAGAGGACGAAGAAATAACCGGCCACGGCCTCGCTTTGACCGGCCGACCTCATCCTTCACCCGATGATATGCATCCGGTACTTCCCCCGGAAGGGGCGGCCTTCTTGAAAGCGCGTGATGCTGAAGGAGTTCAAGTCCAGGTAAGTGCACCGGCCAGTTGTCACGTATTCGGCGATGGCCTCCCCCGTGGCTGGGCAGAGCTTAAAGGAGTTCCCGCTTCCTCCTACGATGTGCAGGTAGCCTCGTACCCCGGGGACGGGGCCGAAGATGAGGTGGAAATCGGGGCTGTTCCCGTCTGGACCTGCCCAGGAGCGGACGCGGGACATCCCCTGTGCCCATGGGCAGCGCCGGGCTAGGTTTTCATAGATCTCTGCCTCGAACACCACAGGAGGCCTCGCGGGGTAGTTGTCCGGGTCTACCTCTGGGTTCTCCATGGCAGCGTTCTCGCTGAGGCCTCCTCCTGCCAGCATCAAACCCGCGCTATCGGGGCGGCAATAGGTCATTGTGGTCATATCCAGCCAGGTTGGGCTGTACCGGTGCCACCCTGGGTACTTCGGGTCAAATGCCACCATCTGCAGGAGGCCCGGGGTCACAGGGATCTCGATACCGATCATGCGGGCGATCTCTCCGGCCCAAGCTCCCGCGCAGTTGATCACAAGAGGGGTTCGGATCGTACCCTTGTCTGTGACAACCTTCCAGGAAGTGGTTCCCTCTGCCTCAATGGCCGTCACCTTGGTGTCTGTGGAGATTTCAGCTCCGAGCTCCCTTGCCTTTCGTGCGAAGGCAACGGCCGCTGAATAAGGATCAGCGTACCCTGCTTCCGCCTCGTACGTCGCGAGGGCTATCCCATCGATGTGGAACTCTGGGATCCAACGGCGGATCGCCTCAGGGGGGATGACCTCGGTTTCTACACCGACACGCTGGTGCATGCGAACGATCTCCTGCATCGTTCCAGCATCTTCAGCCGCTACGGCGACGATGAGTCCATTGCGCACATAGTCCACAGGTTGGCCGAGCTCACTTTCTAGTTCTGGCCAACGCTGTGCTGCGCGGTGGGCGAGCCTGACCATGGATTCGTTGGAGTAATGACACCGGATGATCCCGCCAGATGCACCGGAAGCAGCAGATGCGATCGAACGCCTCTCCAAAAGGACGACCTGTTTGCTGGCTTTGGCCAGGTGATAAGCAGCGCTCGTCCCATGGACTCCCCCGCCAATGATGACGATCTCCGATTCTCTGAGCATCACCCTTTCCTTCCTTTCCCTCCCCATAATCTTTCGTTGTTGCAGAGGAGTATCGTTACTGGTGCTTCACATTCGCGTCCCAGAGCGGAGTCCCCTGCGCCGTTGACGCCTCCTGCCCGCTCCAGTATACTTGGAAAGGGATTTTTGGGTCCATGAGGTGATCAGGAGGGGGGTAGGGGATGGAGCTCAAAGGCAAGCGGGTCGCAGTCCTCGCCGAGAACCTTTACCAGGAGCTCGAGCTGTGGTACCCAGTCCTGCGGTTTCGGGAGGCGGGGGCAGAGGTTAAAATCGTTGGTCCAAAGAGGGAAGAGTACAAGAGCAAGTCCGGATACCCCGTGAAGGTAGATCTGAGTATCGAGGAAGTGAAGGCCTCAGACTTCGATGCTGTTGTCATTCCCGGAGGATACGCCCCTGACTACATGCGCCGCCATGAAAAGCTCCTCTCCTTTGTGCGGGAGATGTACGAACGAGGGAAGGTGGTGGCGGCGATCTGCCACGCAGCCTGGGTGCCGATCTCCGCGGGCATTGTGCGTGGAAAGACCATGACGAGCTTTTGGTCCGTCAAGGACGATGTCATCAACGCCGGTGCGACCTGGGTGGATCAGGAGGTCGTTCGGGATGGGAACCTGATCACTTCTCGAGTCCCCGACGACCTGCCCGCCTTCTGCAGGGAGATCATCAAGGCATTGACCGAGGTACCGGTGCAAGCCTAATGGAAGTTCCCGGAAACGGTCCTTTGCTAGAGCAACGGAAGAATGTGGCCCCATCGTCTAGCCAGGCCTAGGACGCGGCCCTCTCAAGGCCGAGACAGGGGTTCGAATCCCCTTGGGGCCACCACGTGATGGGTCCCCGGGATAGTGGGTTTATTGTATTCAGATCACTACCCAGATCCCTGTCCCCTTTGCAACGAGATCCCCTCCCTCGCGGTGCACTTCCCCCTCTCCGACGATGATCCGTTTCCCCGCACGGATCACATGCGCTCTGGCGAGGAGGGTCCCTGGCGGGGCAGGGTTGAGGAAGTGCGCGTTGAGTTGCGCTGTCACCGCGCGCCCCTCGACAGGGAGCACGGAGTGAACGGCCATGCCAATGGCTTCATCAAGAAGGGAACAGATCACTCCTCCATGCGCTACTCCTCTTCGGTTCAGGAATGGGGTCCGGAGCTCCATGGCAACCTCCGCGAATCCCCCGGACGCCGAACTGGAGAAGCCTAGCAGGTCCTTCAACCCAGGCAATCGGCTGTTTGCCTCTGCCTCGCTCATCGCTTCAGCAATCGCGAGCAAGGATTTTTGGGATTCCCTGGAGAGTGTGCGGAAGATTGCCAGGATTTGCCGTTCGCCCGTCACGAGGAACCCCCCTCCCTTGGAATGGAAGTAGCCGAGCGAGCGCATTGGACAAGGTTTCGCTTGGGAGCGTGGCTGAATTGAGGCGCTGTTCTAGAAACGGCCATACTACCCTATGCATGGTACGCTAAACTGAGGGATCTCGCTTAGCCCGGCATCCCTACAAACATCCTGTGGATTTCTTATAGGGGTAACTTAGTCTGGGAGCCACAGGAGACGCAGGCGAGGACCGACCAACCCGCGGGTGTCAAAGCGGTAGAGACCGGCCTCCCTTGCGGCTGCGAGGGCTTCTTCGTACTCGCTCCTGGTGATGCGTCGGTTGATCTCGCTGTATTCCTTCTCCGAGACCTTTCCCGCGGGGTAGTATTGGTCCATGATGTTGACGTAGGTGTGTGGCGAGACCTCCTTGGCGAGAAACTGCATAATCTCTCGAGTCCCGGCGATGCCACCTGGCATCACAAGGTGGCGGACCAGCACACCTCTCTTGGCCAGGCCATGTTCATCCATGACCAGTGGACCCACCTGTCGGTGCATCTCTTTGATGACGCGCTTTGCCACCTCAGGGTAATCAGGTGCCTTCAGGTACTTCCTGGCTAGCTCCCGGTCCCAGAATTTGAAGTCGGGCATGTAGATGTCCACGATCCCATCAAGGAGACGCAGGCTATCGAGGGAGTCATAAGCGCTTGTGTTATAGACGATGGGCAGGCGGAGGCCCATCTCCACGGCGATGGGGAGGGCCTCAAGGATCTGCGGAACCACGTGCTCCGGGGTCACCAGGTTGATGTTGTGGCAACCTTGCTCTTGGAGGTAGACCATCATCCGCGCGAGCTGCTCCGGGGTGACAGCTCTTCCTTCGCCGAGATGGCTGATGCTCCAGTTCTGACAGAACACACACTTTAAGTTGCACCATGAAAAGAAGATCGTCCCACTCCCGTTCCAGCCCCGGAGGCAGTCCTCCTCCCCGAAGTGCGGGAAGAAGCTGCTGACGACAGCATACCGCCCGGTCTTGCAGACCGCCCACTTGTCCTCCAGCCGGTTTACCCGGCAATTCCTAGGGCATACGCTGCAGCTCTCCAGGAGGGAAAGTGCCTCCTCCGCTCTGCGCCGCAGCTCCCTCGCCCCAAGGTGAAGGTAAGCAGGCGTGAAATCCCGCGAGGGAATTGTAAATGCGGAGATTGCCCCTGGCTCCATGGGGAAAACGCTCCTGTACGCACCTTGTCACACGGTTTTTCTGTTGCCCGATTGTTTGGCAACCTCTAGCTTATTCTAGCGCTGCTCTGGAAAGCCGATCAAGCGATGCCCTTCAATATCTCCACAGCCTTGCGCCAGCGAGGCGCATCCTCTGGGGAGAACTCCCGGTACCACGAGATGCGGTCGGCGAGCCCATCGTAGCGGGCGCGCAGCAAGGAGGGGATCTCCTCTTCGGGACCGACCACCGCAAAGGCCTCCAACATCTCATCCGTGACCAACGTTCCCATCTCCCGCCATTGGCCGTATCTGGCCATCTGCTGGAGCCTTTCCCCGATCTCTTGCCATCCGTGTACCTCGAGGACGATGCGATAGGAGGGTGTGGATGCGTAGAACGCGATCTGGCGCTTCACGGAGTTGATGGCCTCCTCCCTCTCTGCTCCTGGTCGGCCGGTGGCCACGAAGCAGCTGACAGCAATCTCAATCTCTGCACGAGACCGCCCCGCCCGTGCAAGTCCTGATCCGATAGCGGGGAGGACTACGTGGTGCAAGTAACGGGGGGTATGGAGAGGGTGCACGAAGAAGCCATCGCAGAGCTCCCCCGCAAGTCGACAGAGCCCGGTGTTCACCCCGGCAATGAACACGGGGATCCGAGGGTGTGCAAGGGGGGAGGGGCTGAAAAAAGGAGTCATCAAGGTGTGAGTGTAAAACCTCCCCCGGAAGTTGAGGGGGACCTCTTCCTGCCAAGTCCGCCAGACCGCTCGCAGAGCTTGGACATACTCGCGAAGCCGGGGTACGGGCGGCCCCCAAGGCATGCTGAAACGGCGCTCAATGTGCGCCTTCACCTGAGTCCCCAGGCCCAGGAGGAACCGGCCGCCGGAAAGGGCCGCGAGATCCCATGCGGTGTGTGCAACCACCACAGGGCTGCGGGCGAAAGCAACGGCGATGGCTGTACCGAGCTGGATCCGCGATGTATGCTCTGCAGCCAGGGCAAGAGGGAGGAATGGATCGTGGGCGGTTTCGCTTGTCAGCAAGCCGTCGAATCCACACGACTCCGCAGCCTTTGCCATCTCCGGGATCGACCGGAGGTCCTTCGTGGCGAGATGCGCATCTACCTTCATCAGGCGAGGCCTCCTCACAAACGTTCATCGATGCTCTCTCCTCCGCTCCCAAACAACCTCCGTCTCTCCGTGGCGGTGGTTGACCACCCTGGCGAGGACGAAGAGGAGGTCGGAGAGGCGGTTGATGTAGCGGAGGAGTTCTGGGTTCAAGGGCTCTCGGCGGTGGAGCGCGACGATCCGCCGTTCTGCCCTTCTGGCGACAGTACGGGCGACGTGGAGGAGTGCTCCAGGCCCTCCCGCTAGGACGAACAGCTGGAGAGGCGGGAGTTCCGCATGGAACCGGTCAATGGTCTCCTCTAACCACTTCACCCGGTCCGCGGTGACTCCTGTGGGTTTCGTGGCTTCCATGGGAGGTCCCGGGCTGGCCAGCTCAGCCCCAAGGGCGAAGAGCTCCCGCTGGATCTCCAGGAGTACTTCGGCCACATCGCGGTCCTGCTCGAGGTGTGCTCTGGCGAGACCGAGGAAGCTTCCCAGCTCGTCTACGGTACCGTACGCCTCCACCCGCAAATCGTCCTTGGGAACCCGTCTCCCTCCAAACAAACTCGTCTCACCAGCATCCCCTGTTCGTGTGTAGATCCTCCCCATTGTTCCTCTCACCCTCCATTCCGGCCTCTGAGCTAGTCTGCCAAATCCACACGTAGTTTGTTCTGGACCTTCCCTCACCCTCCACGATCATGCGAATCGGTCTCGATAGCTGGAGCACCCATCTCTTCTGCAGCGGTTCTGGACTCCACCGGGACTCCCCCGAGATGTGTGGAGAACCACCTCAGGATCCACTCCAGGCGGATGAGACGCCGCTTTGGCTGGCCACTCCGGGAAAGGTCGTGACTCTCCTGGGGGAAGCGGACAAAGACAACCTCGCGTCCCAGCTTCTTCAAGGCAACGAAGAGTTGTTCTGCCTCTCCGATGGGGCACCTGAGGTCTTGCTCGCTATGGAGGATGAGGAGGGGGGTTGTGATGTTCTGCACGTACATGAGGGGAGATCGCTCCAGGTAGAACTGGGGGTTTTCCCAGGGGTCACCAGGGAACTCCCAATACCCCTTGAAATAGGCTAGATCGCTCGTCCCCCACTGGCTGAGGTGGTTGGAGATGCTCCGCATCGTGACGGCAGCGCGGAAGCGGGAGGTGTGCCCGATGATCCAATTGGTCATGAACCCTCCATAGCTTCCTCCAGCCACCCCCAGGCGATTGGGATCCACGAAGTCGAAGGTCTCCAGGATGTAGTCCACACCCCGCATCAGGTCCTCGAAGTCTTTTCCTCCCCAGTCGTGGTGGGTGGCTGCAGCAAACTTCTGACCATATCCCTGGCTCCCCCGAGGGTTCATGTAGAAAACGACGTAGCCCTCTGCTGCCAGGACCTGGAACTCATGGAAGAACGTGTACCCGTATGCTGCGTGGGGCCCCCCGTGGATTTGGAGGATCGCTGGGTACTTCCTTCCTGGCTGGAAATCCGGAGGTTTCAGGAGCCACCCCTCAATGGGCCAGCCATCGGCGCCTTCAAAGGTGAACCGCTCTGGCGCGACGACGACGATTTCCTCCCCCAGATGGGCGTTGAGGTGGGTTAGCCTGCGGAGCTCCCCGAGGCGGATCCCCTCTCTTCCTTCCTGCACCTCGGCTTCCCAGAGCTCCCCGGGGGTCACTGGGTCGGAGATGGCAAGGGAGACCTTCTTCCTTGCTCCGTCGAAGCTAAACCCGTAGATGTCCCACTGCCCGCTGGTCAGGAAGCGTACTTCCTTTCCCTCGGTTGCAGGGCCTGGGACGGCGCACAGTTGGCTTGTCCCTCCATGGGTAACGGTGATGATAACCCAGTTTCCATCCAGGGTCCAGGTAGGCCTTCCTGGCACGGGATGCGCACGCATGTCGCCCAGAAGGGCATGCCCAGCTGACCGGTCAAACCCTGCTGTGAGGCAGATGGGTTCTCTGCCGTCCAAGGGGACGGCCCACACGCCAGTGTTCGTGGCACCCATGTACGCGTTGTCGTGGCCAAGATAGGCAATCCATGCCCCGTCTGGTGACCAGGAAGGGGCAGATGCTGGACCCTTACTCGCGGTAAGACACCTGAGCTGGCCTGTGGCGGGGTCCACCACCCACACGTCCGCTACGTTGGTCCTGTCCGCATCGGGGGACCGGTTAGCAATCACAGCGATCCAGCGTCCATCAGGGGACCAGGAGGGGTACTGGTGATCATACTCCCCCTCCGTGAGCTGTCTCGCCTCTCCACCTGCGGCGGGGATGACGAAGAGGTGTTTCCACCGGCCGTCCCAGAGACCTTCCCCGTCGGCCTTATACTTCAGGCGGGTGATCACGCGGACCTCATCGTCCTTTATGGCTTCCCCGACCTTGGCGATATAGGCGATCTCCTGACCGTTCGGGGACCAGACTGGTTCAGAGACCACAGGGCCCTGGTTGGTGAGCTGGCGGGCCTCACCGCCATCGCTGGGGATGATCCAAATCTGCTTGTGTCCAGTCCGGTCGGAGAGGAATGCGAGGAACCGGCCGTCCGGGGACCAGCGGGGACTCGTGTCGCGGTGCGGACCAGAAGTGAATGGCCGGATCTCCCCGTTTGTGGCAACCCAGATATGTGACCGGTAGGCATTGGCATTCGGGTCGATGGTGGTGACGACGAATGCCACACGTCTCCCGTCCGGAGAGAGCTGGGGATCATCGACGAGGCGGAAGGTGAACAGATCTTCCGCGGTGATTTTCCGAGGCATTCAGAAGTCCCTCCTTCTTCATAATCCGTAAGCCAGCCGCTCGGCGAGAGGCCAGGGAAGGCCAGCTTGAAGCATTCGTTGCTGCGTCTGCTGGACCGGGTAGTCGAGCCGCACGAGCGTGGCAGTGCGCAGGGTGAGATCGAGGATCAGGTAGCTTGCTCGGGGATCCCCATCCCGCGGCTGACCCACGCTGCCTCCGTTGAGAATGTACCGCGCGCCCGAGGAGAGGGGGAAGGGGGACCCCACGGGAAGCTGATGGAATGAGACCTTCTCCTTCTCCGTGTACACAAACGCCCCCGGGATGTGAGAGTGTCCAATGAGGCAGATCTGGAAGTCGGAGGAAAGGAAGTTTGCCAGGGCTGTGTTCCCGTCGAGGACATACTCTTCGATGGGGTTGCGCGGGCTCCCGTGGACAGCGAGGAGGTCCCCAAATCTATGCTCGAGGGAGAGGGATTCCAGGAACGCGCGGCCCTCTGGGCTCAGCACGCGGCGGGTCCAGAGGATGGCCTCCCGGGCGAGTGGGTTGAAATAGTCCAGGTCGAGGCGGCCGATGACCGCCCAGTCATGATTTCCGGCGAGGGTGAGGATACGGTGTGTCTGGAGCGTTGTGATACACTCGTTTGGATCAGGCCCATAGCCGACCACGTCCCCAAGGCAAAGGATGGCATCGACCCCTTTTGTGGCAATATCGTTGAGGACGATCTCCAATGCTTGAAGGTTCCCGTGGATATCAGAAATCACAGCGTATCGCATTTGAGTACCCAGCAAAAGGTTTCTGACTTCTGCCGGGGGTCCCTTTCTTGAGCAGCGATCTCTCCAGCAAAATCTTGTCAGGAGATCTTGCTGGGGTCACTCCGCACCTGCGATCGAAGGTTCCAGTCGACCAGGGGGACGATCTCGTTCAAGCGGCGAATCCGAATGCAATCGGCGTGAGGATAGCGATCTGCACGATCAATCAGCACCGGGGTGATCCCAGCCGACCGCGCCCCGACCACATCGTACTCGTAGAGGTCTCCGACATGGAGAACTCCCTCAGGTGGCACGCCTGCCTTTGCAAGGGCGATCTGGAAGATCCGAGGGTCGGGCTTGGAGACCCCTACCGCCTCAGAGGCGATCACGAAGTCCAGGAACCTGGAGACCCCGGCCTTTTCGAGGACCTCTGGGAGGGCCTTGTCCCAGTTGGAGACTACCCCGATGACCAAGTTGAGCCTTCGCAGGTGCTCCAGGGTCTCCACGACATCGTCGATTGGCCGCAAAGCAAGGCGGCGCTGGAACTCCTGCGCCACAAGGGGGACAAGATCAGTCGCCTTCTCCCCAAGCCCTGCCTTGACAAGAAGGGTCTCGTACCACTCCCGCCAGAACCTCTCGGGATCCTGCTGGTAGAGCGCGCTTTGTTTCTCGAACCACTCCTCCGCCCCGTCAAAGGCGCGGAACGAAGCCTCCGGAGAGATGAGGAAGCCAAGGTCCCTCATGATCTCCGTAAAGAGGACCTCCCGAGGAGGGTGAAGGTCGATGAGCGTTCCCCCTGCGTCGAAGAAGATTGCTCGGTAGCGCATTGGCCCCACACCTAGCACCTTCCCATATTACCTGATCCCGGAGCTGGGTGCAACTTCGCGAGATTCTTCCCAGTCAAGACCCTTCCTTTGTGGGGGGTTACTTTATGGAACCCTAGCAAAATCTCTTGTCGAAATCTTGCCAGGGGACTTAATAGGCTCGGGAGGGCCCTTTCCGCCTGGCCAGGAGGAAGAGGAAGAAAGGTCCGCCCAAAAAAGCAGTGATCACCCCCACAGGGAGCTCTTGGGGGCTCAGAAGCGTGCGGGCGAAGAGGTCGGCGACGACGAGGATTGTCCCACCGAGAAGGGCTGAGGCGGGCAAGAGCCACCTGTGATCCGGGCCTACGAAGAACCTCACAAGGTGAGGGACGATGAGGCCCACGAACCCAATGAGCCCGCTCGTTGCCGCGGCGCTCGCCGCGGCAAGAGAGGCAGCAACGATCAGGAACCGCTTGACACGTTCGACATCCACACCAAGCTGGAAGGCTTCCTCCTCTCCCGTCAGGAGAAGGTTCAGGTCCGGGGAAAGGAAGAAAGCTATGGCGATCCCGGAGAGGGCATATGGTGCTGCCATCCGCAGGTGTTCCCATCCGCGCCCGGAGAACCCCCCCATGAGCCAGAAGATGGCGTGAGGAAGACGCTCTCCCCCGAGGAACAAGAGGAGAGAGATCACCGCAGAAAGGAAGGCGCTCATGGCAATGCCCGCGAGGAGGAGCGTTTCCACGGGCAAGGCATCAACCGGCCACGTACCCGAACCGTAACCCCGCCGGGCGATACGTACCACTGCTGCTGTGGCCCCGAGCGCTCCTGCGAATGCCAGCAAAGGAGTGGCACTGAGTCCCAGGAACCATACCCGGAGGTCAAAGAGGATGGCGATGGTAGCGCCAAGGGCCGCCCCGCTGCTGACGCCGAGGATGTACGGATCGGCCATGGGGTTGCGGAAGAGTCCTTGATAGACGACGCCAGTGGCACCGAGAGCCATTCCCACCACCGCAGCGAGCAGGACGCGCGGGAGGCGGATCAACATCACAATGGCCTCGGCCACGGGGTCCCCAGGGGGGAGAAGGGACGGGATGAACTGCCTGATAAGGATCCTGGCAACTTCGGGGATGGGGATCGCCACGGACCCCCAAGCCGTGGCCGCGAGGGTGGTCAGAAGAAGAAGGAGAGCAAGGCCTAAGACGGTGAGACCTCTCCGGCGCCTCTTGGCGAAGTAGCCCGGAGGGGCCTCTGCGAATCGTGTGGTCTTCGGCCCGGAGGACATACCCTATCCTATCGGCGTCTTCGTCGCAACTCATCCAATACCTCCCCCAACGCGACCCCTTGGAAGACGAGCAAGACAAGGGTATGGAAGACAAGATCAGCTGCTTCCTCGATGAGCCGCTGTCGCCCCTCGGCACGGGCCGCCTGGACGACTTCCTGGGCTTCCTCCACGATCTTGGCCCCGATGGCCTCTGTACCCTGCCGGAAGAGGCTACTCGTGTAGGACCCAGGCCGGGGATTCCTCAGGCGCTCCTTGAGGACGTTTTCCAGCTCAGTCAGGAGAGGCGGCGCTGGAGTCGCCGGGATTGGGGTTTTTACTTCTCCTTCGATATCGCGGTAGAAGCAGGATGTTTGCCCAGTATGGCATGCCGGCCCCTTTTGCTCGACAAGGAGAAGGAGCGCATCTCCATCGCAATCTACGCGGATCTCCTGGACCTTCTGGGTATGCCCTGATTCCTCTCCCTTCCTCCACAATCTCTGGCGCGACCTGCTCCAGTACCAAGCATCGCCGCTTTCTTGGGTACGCCGGAGTGCATCGGCGTTCATATACGCGAGCATCAGAACCTTGCCTGTCCTCGCTTCCTGGGCGATCACAGGGATCAACCCATTCGAATCGAACCGGATCTCCACAACCGGGTTCTTCACCACACGCCTCCTTCTTGTTGAGGTTGTTCATCCAACCGCACGGGCACCCCCCTCGCCCGCAGGTATTCTTTGGCTTCACGTATCGTGTGCTGCTTGGAGTGAAAGAGCGAGGCAACGAGTACGGCGTCCGCCTTGCCCTCGGTGAGGGCCTCGAGGAGGTGGTGGAGCGTGCCTGCCCCCCCCGAGGCAATGACTGGGATCGGCACGCTTCCTGCCACTCTCTTGGTGAGTTCCAGGTCGTAACCGTCCCTAGTGCCGTCGCGATCGATGCTGGTCAGCAGGATCTCCCCCGCCCCCAGCGCTGCTGCCTGCTCCGCCCAAGCGACTGCATCGAGTCCCGTGGGAGTCCTGCCCCCGTTGATATACACCTCCCACCGTGATGGGGAGATCTGCTTCGCATCTATCGCCACCACCACGCACTGGCTCCCAAAGCGATCAGCAGCCTGCGCAATAAGAATGGGGTTTTGGACACAGGCGGTGTTCATGGCCACCTTGTCTGCCCCGGCACGGAGCAGGCGTTGGACGTCTTCCAAGTTCCGCACCCCCCCACCCACTGTGAGGGGGATAAATGCTCGTTCGGCCGTTCGGCGCACCACCTCGACCATGGTGGCGCGGCCCTCCACGCTTGCCGTGATGTCCAAGAAGACGATCTCATCAGCTCCTTCACGATCGTAGGCCTCGGCCAGCTCGGCCGGATCGCCGGCATCACGCAGCCCCTGGAAACGCACCCCTTTCACAACCCGCCCGTCCTTCACATCGAGACAGGGGATGACGCGCTTGGCAAGCATGATTTCGATTCCCCCCGTTCGCCAAGGAGTTCACAACGCGAGGTCGGTTGGCCTCGGACACAGATCTACAGAAACCTTGCGATGGCACCGGCAAGGTCAATCCTTCCTTCATAGAGGGCGCGGCCGATGATCACTCCCTCAAGGCCTTTGGGAGCCAACTGGGCCAGCTGTTCCAGATCGGACATGGAGGAAACGCCTCCTGATGCGATCACGGGGACTCCTACGGTATCGAGCAGGCTCGTAAGACCGCTGAGGTCCGGACCTGTCATCGCACCGTCCCGCGAGACATCGGTGTAGATCAACCGCCTCACTCCGCTCTCCACCAGGATCTTTGCAGCTTCTAAGAAGTCCAGGGGGAGCGTTGTAAGCCAACCCTCCACAGCGACACGCCTGCTCTTCACGTCCAAGGCCACTGCAATTCGGTCCTGGAACTGGCGGGTGGCTTCTGAGAGGAAATCCGGATCGGCGAGGGCTTTTGTACCCAGGATCGCGCGCGAGACACCGACGTCAAAGACTTGTTCCAGCGCCGCCCGGTTCCGGATTCCCCCTCCAAACTGGACTGGGATCCTCACTGACTGGAGGATGCGCCCCACGGCCTCAAGGTTGTGAGGGACTCCTCTGAAGGCACCGTCCAAGTCGACCACATGAAGCCACCTGGCGCCTGCCCTCTCCCACTTTACTGCTACAACCGCAGGATCCTCCTCGTACACCACGGCAGTCGACGGATCTCCCCGTCGAAGGCGGACGCACCGCCCCCCTAGAATGTCAATGGCTGGGATGATCAACATCGCGTACACCCGGGCAAATGCCAAGAGACCTTTGCCAGTCGCCAGCTCCTGAGTATTTATGCAACCAGCGCCGGAAGTTGGACAGGATCTTAAGCCCTGTCACGCTGCTCTTCTCTGGGTGGAACTGGCAGCCCCAGATGACTCCACGTCCTACCACTGCGGGGATCTCCACCCCATAGGTTGTGGTTGCCGAGACGATGCTCTTCTCCCGCGGCACTGCGTAATAAGAATGTACAAAGTACACGTAGCTCCCATTTGGGAGACCCTCCAGGAACGGGGCCGGCTGCTGGATGTTGAGCTGGTTCCACCCCATATGGGGCACCTTCAGCCCCGCTGGGAGGCGCTCCACTCGCCCAGGGAGAAGCCCGAGCCCCAGATGGAGACCATTTTCCAGGCTTTCCTCAAACAGAAGCTGCATTCCCAGGCAAAGCCCCAGGAGAGGAACTCCGGAGGTCACCATCTCTAGGATCGTTACGTCGAATCCACGCTCACGAAGCCTGGCCATGGCAGGGCCGAAAGCTCCTACCCCGGGGAGGACGATTGCCGCTGCCTTCGAAAGAGATTCTGGCCGTTCGACGATATCCGCCTCGAGCCCTGCGCAGGCGAGGGCCTTCTGCACGCTTCTCAAGTTCCCTGCACCGTAGTCAATGATGGCCACGCGCATCTCAGTCCAACCTTCCCTTCGTGCTCGGGATCCCTTCCCTTCCCCTCTCGCGGCGGGTTGCCTGACCCAGGGAAAGCGCCGTGGCCTTGAACACCGCCTCGAGGATGTGGTGAGGGTTTTTTCCATACTGGAGATTGAGGTGGAGGGTGAACCCGCCGTGGGAAACGAAGGCCCGGAAGAACTCCTCACACAGATCTGTGGGGAAGCTCCCAAGCAGGACCCTCTCCACTGGGACGTTGTAGTGGAGGAAGGGACGGCCACTGAGATCCACCGCGGCGAGCACAAGCGTCTCGTCCATCGGAGCAAGAACCCAGGCAAAACGGACGATCCCCCTGCCCTCCCCGAGCGCCTGACGGAATGCTTGCCCCAGACAGATCCCCACGTCCTCCACGGTGTGGTGAGCGTCGACCTCCAGATCCCCCGAGGCATGCAAGCGAAGGTCAAACCGACCGTGGACGGCAATCTGGGCAAGCATGTGATCGAAAAAGGGGATGCCCGTATGGACTTGGTATTCCCCAACACCATCCAGGTTGAGCTCCACCTCCACCTGGGTCTCGCTGGTCTTGCGCTGTACTCTGCCGATCCTCGGTTCCATCGCTTCCCCTACCTTTCGCAAGACGATTCCCTGACCAGGACAAGTCCGAAGTGTGCCTTCATGCACGCTGATCAACGTTTCCGGAGGATCTCCTCCAATGCTTCTAGGAACAGGTCGTTCTCCTGTGGCCTCCCGATGGTCACCCGGAGGCACCCTTCCAGCAGCGGATAGGAGGAGACATCCCGCACGAGGATCCCGCGCTCCAGGAGACGATCGAACACCTCCTGGGCGGGGAGGCGGGTCCGGAAGAGGATGAAATTGGCCTCGCTCGGGTAAGGATGGACTCCTTCCATCTGGGAAAGAGCCGCAAACACGCGATCACGCTCCCGGAGGATGACGCGAACGTGCTTTTCCAGGAGGTCCCTGTGTTCAAGCGCAACGATTGCTGTGGTCTGGGCGAACAGGTCGAGGTTGTAAGGAGGCAGGACCTTGCTGACTTCTGCAATGATCTGGGAGTTGGCCATGATCCAACCGACGCGTGCACCTGCGAGGCTGAAAGCCTTGGAGAATGTGCGGATCACAGCGAATCTGTCGCGGCGGAGCACCTCATCGAGGAAGGAGGTGCGGGAAAAACTGAAATACGCTTCATCCACAATCACTACTCCGGGGGATCCTCCTGCCACCGCTAGGATGGCCTCTCGCGCAAAGAGATTCCCCGTGGGGTTGTTGGGGGAGGCCAAAAAGACAAGGCGTGCGTTGGTTTCGATGGCCTTGGTGAGGAGAGCTTGGGCATCCAGCGAGAAGTCTGGCCGCAGGGGAACCTCTATAGGTGTTGCCCCGCCGATGACGGTGAGTGGACGTACCATGGAGTACGTAGGGATGGGGTAGACGACACTCCCGCCTGTTGCGTAGGTCTGGATCAGCGCAAGGATCGCCTCGTTGCTCCCATTGGTGACGGCCACCATGTCGCTGGACAGGCCCATGGCCTCTGCGAGAGCTTGGCGCAGCGGGGCTGCATCTACCGAGGGATAACGGTTCCAGGGGGAGGCGCGGAGGCGGCGCAGGACCTCCTCCTTGATCTCCTCTGGCCAGTCGTAGGGGTTCTCGTTCTGGTTGAGTTTTACCTGGAACCGGGATTGATCGAGGCGATACGGGCGTAGAGCCCTCACCTCTGGCCTCGCTGCAGCACGTTGGTGATCTCTCCGTAACGTGTCCATACGGCTTCTCTTCGCGCCCTCCTTTGGAACTCCTCAGCGCTGCGTCACCGCCATCACATGGGCTGGGAAGTTCTCGTAGTGACCCAGGCGCTCCACGACAGGTCGGACCCTTTCTAAACCACGCGGATCGAGTGAGGCGAGGGAAGTGAGCTTGAGGAAGCTCAGGATTGTCACCCCGCTGGAATACCTGGCTGCACCTCCTGTGGGCAGTGCTGCGGGCACGCCGATAGCGTAATTGGCTGCAGAGAACGGTGTCTCTTGTCCAATCAGCACCTCCCCAGCGTTCCGGATCTTCTGCACGATCTCCCAGGGGTTGCGCGTGGCGATCTGCAGGTGTTCAGGAGCATAAAGGTTGATGAATGCCACCGCCTCCTCCATGTCACGAGCGACGAGGAGCCCCCCGTACTCTGAGAGAGCCGCCATGGCGTACTCCCGCCGGGGCGAGGGGAGTTTCTGGAGGAAGGCCTCGAGGTGGTGTCGGACCTCCCTGGCTATGCCTTCATCGATTGTCATCAGGATCGCTGCCGAATCCTCCCCGTGCTCCGCTTCGTTGAGGAGATCAAGGGCAACCCGCTTGGGATCCGCATCCCCATCGGCAAGGACAACGCATTCCGTAGGTCCTAGCAAAACGCTCATATCCACGCCATAGGATTGTACGGCGAGCTGGGCGGCCACCACATAAGGGTTTCCAGGCCCCACTACCTTCTGGACCCGGGGGAGGGTCGCAGTTCCAAAAGCCAGCCCGGCGATCCCGGCGACCCCGTTGCATCGGAAGACACGGTGCACCCCCAGCATGTCAGCAGCGACGAGGACAGCAGGGTCCGCGGACCCGTCAGGCCTCGGGGGGAGGACGATGGCAATCTCTTGGACGCCCGCCATCACCGCCGGGGTCACAATGGTGACACAGGTAGACGGGAATGCCCCTTTCCCCGCGGGGACGTAGACGCCCACGCTCTCCACGGGGGTGACCTTGGCTCCTATCACCATCCCTTCCTCTATTTCTTCGAGCCACATCGCCCGCGGCCGGAGGAGCTCGTTGAACCGGCGGGTTCGTTCAATAGCCGCCTCGATAGCCTTCCTGACCCCATCATCGACCTGCTCATAGGCTTGATGGATCTCCGTGCGCCCCACTGGCAGCCGGTCCACGGTGAGTTCTACACGATCCCACTGGCGCGTTGCTTCCAAGATCGCTTCGTCGCCACGCCGACGCACATCCTCAAGGATCCCGCGCACGTGTCCAAGGATTTCCTCCGAAAAGATGCGGTGGTTCGCCCGCTGGAGGATCTTGCGCAAGCGGGCGGGTTCTGCTTCTCCTAACCGGATGATCTCCACATCCATCCCTCCCGTCGGCTTCCCTAGATTCGCGCACCTGGCAGAGGTTTTTGGGTCCTTGCTGGAGGTCTTTGATGGAGGAGGAAATTGCGAGACCTCCAGAGGTATCTCCACAACAGATTGTGCTTGGGTTGCTCCCTAGACATGTTGGAGCACCTCCTCGATTCGGTCCAGCAATGCCTGGATCGACTGGCTCCGTGTGCGCAGGCTCACGCGGTTCACCACGAGCCTGGCCGTGGACTGGAAGACTTCGGCTACCTCCACGAGCCCGTTTGCCCGCAGGGTCTGGCCCGTCATCACGAGGTCTACGATCGCATCGGCAAGGCCCACGCGGGGGGCCAGTTCCACAGAACCGTGCATTTCGATGATCTCCACAGGCCTTCCCTGCTTCCAGAAGAACTCCTCGGCAGTCCTGGGGTACTTGGTGGCGACGCGGAGAAGACCCCCTGAGGCCCAGACCTCCTCGACGCGCTCCTGTGGGACGGCGACGACTCCTCTGCAAGCTCCGAACCCGAGGTCCAGGAGTTCGTAGACATCGCGCTCCTGTTCCAACAGGATATCCTTGCCAGCGATCCCGGCGTCCGCTGCACCGTGTTCCACATACACCAGGAGGTCCACTGGTTTCGCGATGAGCACTTGGCTTCCCGGAAACCTTGCCGGCAGCAACAGCTGTCGCTGGTCCTGGACCTCCGCATCCACGAACCCGATGCGCTGGAGGAAAGAGAACGCTTCAGGGAAAAGCCTTCCAGAAGGGATGGCGATGGTGATGCCGTTCATAGCTGACTCCTTCCCCTGATCACTGCCTCTACAGCATCGAGGGGGACAGACCACTCCTCCCTCGTTTGTAAGTGGCGTATTGTGACGTGCTGATCCTTGATCCTTGCGGCCAGGAGAAGTCCCTGCGCTCGTGCGGCTTGACAGCTCTCCTCCCATGATCGACCTGTAACCTCCATGACTACCACGATCCCCTGGCCGCGTAACCTACGGGCAACATCCAACCCCCTGGCACGTTCTGCCTTATGGACGTAGACGAGGACGCCGCGACGAGGTTGGGACACCGGAGCCCACGTCGCGAGGATACGGTCCACGTCCATGGCAAACCCTGTTGCGGGGAGAGGGAGGCCAAACCGGCCCAGGAGGCCGTCGTATCTCCCGCCTCCAAGCAAGGGGTAGCCAAGGCCCCCTGCATATCCCTCAAAGACCACTCCAGTGTAATAGGTAAAATCACGGATAATCCCGAGATCTAGCTGAATCCTTGCCCCTGGACAGTAGTCCCGGAGAACCTCCAACAAATTCTGCAGCTCCTCCAGTGCGGCTCGCGCTGGCTTCGTGGGGCACAAACGGTGAGCTTCTTCCAGGGCTCGCGACCCGCGCATCTCCGGGAGCCTCAGGACCGCTTCGGAGATCCCTTGGTCCACGTCCAGCTCCTCGAGCCTTTCCCGGAGGCTTACGAAATCCTGGCGGTAGAGGAGTTCCTTGATCTCCGTCTGGTCGCTTTCCTCGATCCCGTTGGCCAGGAGCTCCTTGAGGAATCCTACGTGGCCGATCCCAATCTGAAACTCTTCCACGCCGGCCTGCTGCATGGCCTCCACGGCGAGGGCGATCACTTCCGCGTCGGCATCGATCCCTGTGGCTCCTATGAGTTCTACCCCTGCTTGTGTGTACTCCCGGGGGCGATCCCCCCGTGCTTCCTTCCCTCGGAAGATAGAAGAGAAATAGCAAAGGCGCAAGGGGAGGGTCTCATTGTTCAGTCGCGTGGCTACGAGCCGAGCAATGGGGATGGTCATCTCTGGGCGGAGCGCCAGAAGCTCCCCCTCGATGCCGATAAGCTTGAACAGGCGCTCTACAACTCCCTCTCCTGCTCCCCGGACAATGGTCTCGAGGTACTCGAGAGTCGGCGTCGTGACCTCCCGGTATCCCCAGCAGGTGAAGGTCCTACGGAGTTTTTCCTGGAGGGCGAGAACAGACTCTGCTTCTTCAGGGAGGCGATCGCGCATCCCTGGGGGAGGCTGAAGATAACGGTGTCCCTTACGGTTCTGCAGTCGCATGGCGCTTTGATATTTTATCTTGCTAAAGTGATAAACAAGAAAAGTACAACTCCCACCTTACCACAGCATCCAGGCGAAGTCAAGTCCCTTTGGGGGAACGGCGGCGAGAAGGTCTAGTTCCTGGCGAAGCCCTGCGAGCTGCTTTCGCTAAACCCTTGCGAGCTCCCAGGAGGCGTTCAAGCACGAGCTTATACCCATCGGCGCCGTACTCGAGGAAGCGCCGGACCCTGCTGATGGTTGCGGAGCTAGCGCCTACACGCTGTGCGATCTCTTCATAGGTATGGCCCTCCCATAGGAGCTTGGCGACCTCAAACCTCTGGGCCATCGCCTTGATCTCCCCCACTGTGCAGACGTCTTCGAAGAAGCGGTAACACTCCTCGAGGGTGCGGAGCTGGAGCACGGCCTCGAAGAGCCTATCCACAAGCGGGTCCTTGAGTTTTGGGTTTGCCATAGCGCTCACGCCCCTCTCGATCCAGAGAATTCTGGCATCGGCCTGCGGAGTCCTTTGCAGGGGGATTCGTCTCTCCCTCGAAGAAAACCCTGGTCAATTGGAAAGGAGGGGATGGTGTGTCGAGGGTCGCATTTGGCATCCGGATCCCTGACTTCCCTGTGCACGAGAGCCGGGGGAAGCAGTTCATCGATGAAATCCGTCGATACCTGGACGAAGTCTCCGGCGCGTTTGATGCAGCATGGATCTCTGACCATTTCATCCCCTGGGCTCCCTTCCAGGATCCAGCAACGGATACCCTGGAGTGCTGGACAACCTTGAGCTACCTGAGCGGTGCTTATCCCCACCTCGTCGTGGGCGCTATTGTCCTGTGCAATTCCTACCGCCACCCGCCCCTCGTGGCCAAGATGGGGGCCACCCTTGCCACGCTCAACGGCGGGCGCCTCGTCTTGGGGATCGGGGCCGGGTGGTTTGAGGAAGAGTACCGGCGGTATGGCTACGAGTTCCCGCCGGCCTCGGTCCGCATCCAGCAGCTAGCCGAGGCTGTCCAAATTATCCGGAGAATGTGGACAGAGGAGGCCGCTTCTTTTGAGGGGGCTACCTATAGGATCCACAATGCGTACTGCCGTCCTAAGCCTCCTACGCCCCCACCTATTCTCATCGGGGGTGGCGGTGAGCGTTTAACTCTGCGGGTTGTGGCCGAGCATGCCGATTGGTGGAACCTTGTCGGCGGGACCCCGGAGATTTTTGCTCGGAAACTGCGTATCTTAGAGGAACACTGCAGAGCAGTCGGTAGGGATCCCAGGGCGATCCAAAAGACGTGGGCAACGGACGGTCTGGCCATTGCGCCGACTATGGAGCGCGCTTTGCAGATCGCTGCGGGATCCCCATTCACACGGGATCGCATCGGAGCGATTGTAGGGGACCCCGATGAGGTGACGAAGGCCTTGGAACAGTTTGTCGCCCTTGGCGTGGAGCACTTCATCTTGCGGTTCGTCGATTTCCCTGACCCTGCAGGGGCAAAGCTGTTCGCCAAGGAGGTGATCCCCAGGTTCCGGCAGGGTCAAAGGGGTCCCTAGCGAACTTTTTGGACAAGATTTCACAGGAAACACTCTCCGTATGCTGGGGGGCTAATGACCAATCGCGCTCTCCTCCTGTATCCTCTCGTTCATGTCCGGGGTCGCCTTCGCCCCCTTGTGAAGGTCGATCTTACCGCGAGCCTCCTGTATGGACTCTTTGGGGGGATGACCTTCCCGTTCTTCGCCGTGATCGCCCGCCGCCTGGGGGCTGGTCCCCTTGCGCTTTCCCTCCTTGTCGCCGCTCCTGCCGTGGGCATGCTTCTTTCTCTCCTCTGGGTACGCCTGCTGCGAAGGTGGTCCGCTGCAGTAGTCCTGGCCTGGTCGGGTGTTCTCTCCCGTGGGCTCTTCCTTCTGACGCCCCTTGTGCGCGCCAGCACAGCCTATATCGGCCTCATCTTTTGCTTCCACGTGGCGAACGCTGCAACGAGCCCAGCTTACACCCAGATCGTGGGGGTGATCTATCCCGTTGAGGAACGAGGTCGCATCTTAGGGATTGTGCGGACGGGGATGGCCCTTGCCTGGATCGTCGCCTCCCTTTTAGGCGGCAGACTTCACCAGTCCCTTCCCTTTCAGTGGGTCTTTGCGCTGGCTGGCCTCTTCGGGGTCGCTGGGAGCCTGAGGTACCTTCGTCTGGGAGAGACGGTTCACCTTCTCCAGAGGGAGATGGAGGTTCCCCGCGGGGCCTTCGCGGCTGTGCGCTCTGATCGCCTCTTTCGGAGGTTCCTGGTGACGTTCTTCCTCTACGGGACCGGCTACTGGCTATCGGCCCCAGCGATCCCGATCCTCCTCGTGGACATCCTCCGGGCAACGGACTTCCAGGTAGGTCTGTTAGCCTCTACCTCTTCCTTGTTCTGGCTCTTGAGTTACCGGTTTTGGGGGCGCATCATTGACAGGAAGACAGCCCTCGGGACCCTCCGGTGGGCCTACGTGTTGGGATTTTTCACACCGCTCGTGTACCTCGTCGCGCCCACCGTGTGGGTTCTCCTCCTTGCTGCCGCCATCGATGGGATCGTCACCGCGGGAATCGACCTCCTGTGGATGTTTGCCATTATGGAGATCGCGCCTCGGCAGGAGATCGGCGCTTATACAGCACTCTACAATACCTCTGTGGGCGTCAGGGGGACGACAATGCCCTTCCTCAGCGGCTTTCTGCTCCAATTCATCCCTGTGCGAGCGGTTTTCGCGCTTGCCATGGGGAGTATCCTCATCTCTATTGTGCTCGCCAGGAGGCTTGCCAGCATCGCGACAAGCGACAGGTGACTCCCCGGGTCCCTCATCCCCACTTCCCTCTGGACCCGTTTACTCCTCCTGGTGCCGCTCCATGAGGTGCTCCCAGTAGGATCGGAGGGTGTCGATGATCTCTCGCTCGCTTTTGGGTCTCAAGAACTTGACGACCCGTTTCTCGCCACCTCGCCAAATGACCTTCAACCCCTCTCGGTAAAACTGAGCCCAGAAGTTGGCCTCGCGATCGGCATAGAGGACGGCTCGTTTGCCTTGAACCAGGGCTTCGAGTCTCGTCTCTCCCTCCCGTTGGATCACCCAGGCGTCCTCCGCGCCGTATACCCGGTGGAGGACCTTCCGGATTTTCCCGATGACCTCGCGTTGCCGTGGCCAGGAGGACACGTCCAATCTCTCAGGGACGGAGGGCGAACTCAGCAACCTCGGGCTTCACCAGTCGCTCGTAATCGCTGTATCCAATAGACATGGTCTCCCTGTGCGTGCCAGCCCGGAATACAATGACGGGGTCCGCAGTGAGCGATCGGTCCACAAGCACGGGGAGGTTGTACAGGTTCCCAAAGGGAGGCATCGCCCCAATCTCACAGTCGGGGAAGATATGGGCAAACTCCTCCTCGCGGGCCAGACGTACCTCTTTGGCTTGGAGAGTTTGGCGGACCTTCTCGACGTCCACACGGTACGGCGCAGGGAGGACCAACATGGTCATTCGTCCGTCCACGATGACCATGACCACCTTTGCGACGAGGCGCCCAGGCACATGCTCCACGGCTGCGACCTCCTGGGCGGTGTAGACCACGGGGTGTGTGCGAACCTGGAAGTGCACCCCGTTCTCACGGAAGTATTGTTCCAGGCGTTCCCGACAGGTCATCCCCACCACTCCCTCCTCCTGGGGTCCTCAGGAGGACTCTTCTGTTGGCTTCTCCTTCTCTCCTCCAAGAGCCTTGACGAAATAAGCCTGCACACCTTTTGAGGGAAACCTTTGGACAGGCCTTGTTGGGGTAGGGAAGATGCTCAGGCGCAGGAGTTCATTGTGGGAGGCTGTGGCGTCCCCGGGGGGATTTGAACCCCCGACCTTTGGATCCGGAGTCCAACGCTCTATCCGCTGAGCTACGGGGACGTTCTGGGAGACTCCAGGAGCACCACCCCGATTATACTGGACTTTCCCCTCGGGGCACAAGGTCCTGTGGAATCCCCTCCCTGAACAAAGGTCTTTTGACTCTTCCTGGGGTTCCCTCCCTTGCCATTTCCTTTGAATTTTGAAAAGATTTCGTTGGGTACCTCTATGGGAGGAATTTCCGGGGGAGGGGAAAATATATCCCATGATGGGCACCTCACCGCGGGTGGCTGCGATCATCCCTGCCTTTAACGAGGCGAAGACGATTGGCGATGTGGTTGCGGTCGTCAGGCGGAGCCCATTGGTCGATGAGATCATTGTTGTGAGCGATGGATCTACGGACGAGACCGCAGCCGTTGCCAAGCGTGCTGGAGCCAGGGTGGTTGTGCTGGAGGAGAACGTGGGCAAAGGAGGTGCCATCGCGGCGGGCCTCCGAGAGACAGACGCAGAGGTTATCCTCCTCCTCGATGCGGACCTCCTCGGCCTCACCACCCAGCATATCGCAAGTCTCCTTCTCCCCGTTCTCACGGGGGAGGTAGGGATGACCATCGGCCAGCATGAGCAAGATCTGATTCAAGAGATCTTCCCTCAGTTCTCTGGTCAACGCGCCTTACGGCGCGCGCTCCTTGAGGCGATCCCAGACCTTGGGGAGACGGGGTTTGGGGTGGAAGCGGTTCTGACCCGGTACGCAAAGCTCCAGGGGGTGCGCTTCCGCACCGTTCTCCTTCAGGATCTCACCCACGTCCCCAAGCAGGAAAAACATGGGTTCGTGCGTGGTGTCGCGGCGAAGCTCAAGGCAACCTGGGAGATCGCCAAGTGGACGAACAAGGTGAACGTAGGGTAATGGAGTTTTAGGGTCAGGGGTTTGGAGAGGTACCTAACCGTCTCTGCCAGAGAGATTCTGTGAGCACTCCTACGAGTCGCGCGCGGATCCCCGAGGCAATTTCCCTTGGAGAGCTCCCCAAGAAGGCAGCATCCTGCGCAGTGACATGGACGATGAGGAGAGAACCGCGGGCAAAGACCCCCCACTCCCTCCCAATGGGCCGGGTGGAGACCTCGTAGGGGCGAAGATCCTCGTTGAATAGACGATCCAGCCGGCGCGCAATCTCTTGGATTCGGTCCCTCGCGCTTCCATCGATACCGGGGAGGCGGAGCACCAGGCGCCCATCCACGTAGAGCTCCCCGATCTCCCGCCCTTGCTCAGGCACCACGAGGACCTCAATACGGAGATATCCCCCGGCAATGCGGCGGGCAAGGGGGATCCCTCGGATTTTCAACTCGGTCTCAATGTACCGCACGCGCTCCTCCACGGTCGGGTGGTCCGCAAACGCCCCTAAATCTGGCTGGGCCTCCAACTTCCACCGCAGCCGTTCCATGAGGGTGAGGAGCCCCGCAGGGGTGTAGTGCGTCCGCTGGAGGTAGATGATCGCCAGCCGATCTGCCTCCTGTTCCATCTCCCGCGTGTAACTGCTGAGGACCCCCAGGGAGACGAGTTGGGCCCCCTTCGCAAGGTTTGGATCCCGGGTGAGGGCGGCAATGAGCATGGTATAAAAGACCGCCTGGGTATGGCGACGGATCATTTCCATCCCATGGCCGCGCACCACGTGGGCGATCTCGTGGGCAAGGACGGCTGCAAGCTCGTGGTCTGTGCGGACGAAGCGCACCATGCCCGTGGTCAAGTAGATAAACCCACCTGGCAGGGAGACCGCGTTCACGGAGTCGAGATCAAGGACCTTGAATGTGAAGGGGATCTCTGGCCTGTCGGACGCAGCCGCCACCTCCCGCCCAATACGAGCGACGCGTTCGGCCAAAGCGGGATCATGAACGACCTTGTACTGGGATTCGATCTGCTTCGCGTAGCGTCGGCCGATCTCAGCCTCTGTGTCCTGGGCGAGCGCGAGCCCATGGAAAAATAGGAGGATCAACAGGCCAGCTACAAGCGCTCTCATCGTTCGTCCTCCATCGAGGGCCGGAGATGGAACATGCGGAGGGCATTCTCTGTGGTCGCTTGAGCCAGGTCGTCCATAGGCATCCTCCGTAGCTCCGCCACACGGGAAGCGATGAGGGGCAAGTATGCAGGTTCGTTCCGGTGGCCACGATATGGCTCAGGCGCGAGGTAGGGGCTGTCCGTCTCAAGGAGGAGGTGTTCAAGGGGGATCGCTCGGGCGACCTCCGGCAGGCGCCTGGCATTCCGGAAAGTGACGGGTCCGGCGATGGAGAGGAAGTGGCCACGGCGGATACACTCCCTGGCAAATTCCGGGGATCCCGAGAAACAGTGCCAGATTACCTGTACATCCTCCCTATCCAGGATCTGGAGGGCATTCCCATGTGCTTCGCGGCAATGAACCACTACGGGGAGCGCGAGTTCCCGGGCAAGCTGGATGTGTTGGTGGAAAAGAGCTTCCTGCTGCAGACGGGAGGCATTGTCGCGGGAGTAATCCAATCCTGTTTCCCCAATGGCCACCACCTTGGGATGACGGGCCAGGTTACGGATCTCCATCATGGCCTCCTCGCCAACTGAACCTGCCTCGTGCGGATGGATCCCCACAGCGGCATAGACGTACGGGAAGGAACTTGCGATCGCAATCGCCACCTGAGAGGACTCCACGTCGGTGCCAACGGTGAGGAGGTAGGCAACCCCGGCCTCGCGTGCCCTGGTGAGGACTCCCTCCAGGTCACTCCGCAGGCCCTCGTCGTCGAGATGCAGGTGGGTGTCGAAGAACATATCCGCCTTTGCCTGTACAATCCCAGTGTACCGTCTCCCTGCTCCCGCTGCAACTGCCCTTCAATACTTGGGAACCTTCTGACGTATGTCGGGATCTTCTCCAAAATCCATGCTGGCTCTAGAGGAGCGCGGTCCCTCGCCCGTACCCCCTGAGGGGAAGAGCGCAAAAAGCGGAGCGGCGAGTCTCTGGAAAGGGAAACTATTGACGTGGTTGCTTGATTGGGGGGAGGTCGCCTGGTTTGAAGACCCCGATCTGGAAGATACGTCCATTGAGCAGGTTCTTCGGGCTCTGGACGAAGGCGAATTGGAGGCCGAGGTCATGGTACCGAAGTATGGCGATGCGGTCCTCGGGGTAATCGTACCGGCGGTACCCGTTGCCATAGGTGGCAATGGCCTTGTCGATACGATCGAGGAGCCGGACTCCCCGATCAGTTCGATACCCTCCTGTTCCAAAGACACTGATGAGGCGAAGTCTTTGGCTATCCCGGTAGAGGGAGACCCAAACGCCCTCCCGTCGCCACTCGTACAGGATGAGGTTGTGCTCAGGGAACTCGTCACGGCGGAAACCGCTGCCCATGACCTGGAGGATCTCCCGGAGGTCCATGTTCAGGTGCAGCGGACCGATGCGTTTCCCGGGAATAATGATCCCGTCCCCGATCACATGCACACCGGGAGGGGGACTCTCTCCTCCCGGCTCGCGTGGTGCGCTCCAGACTCCCGATGCCAGGAGGGTGAAGATGAGGACAGAGCAGGCAAGGCGAATGGCGAACATCCAAGGGTTACGCAAAACCCTCTCCTCCCCCTCTAGAGATTCCCCCCTCAGGGTATTCGGTTGACCCTCCTGGAATCCTGTGTTATCCTCCACGTGGGCCCCCGTCGTCTAGCCAGGCCTAGGACCCCGGTCTTTCAAGCCGGTAACACGGGTTCGAATCCCGTCGGGGGCACCACCTTCTCAGGTTCCCTTCACAACCCTGGGAATTTTGTCGGGACCCCACCTCAAGAGGAGGATCCGCAGATCTTCGCAAGAGGTTTCGCCGGCTCCTTTCTCTATTATTCCGATGTCGCAAGGACCTTTTCTGTGGGTGCGGAATACTTACCCAAGGCCGCCTGATGGCCCGTAAAGGAGGCGATATCCATGGGTCATGAGTACTTCTTGCCGCCTGAGAAGGTACATTTTGTATGGAATAACGCTCTCCCCCCTGCGCTTGAGATCGAATCCGGGGATGTTGTCGTTTATGACCTGCGCGACGTGACCGACAACCAGATCACTCCCGCTTCCACTGCCGATGCCCTCACGAGCTTGGATTGGAGCCGGATCTACCCCCTGGGAGGTCCTGTTTTTGTAAAAGGGGCGAAGCCAGGAGACGTCTTAGAAGTAGAAATCCTCGATCTTCACCCAAAGGGGTGGGGATGGACGGGGATCATTCCCGGGTTCGGGTTGTTGGAGGAGGAGTTCAACAAGCCTTACCTGCGCATTTGGGATCTCTCCGCGGGGGACCACACTCTCCTCCGCGAGGACATCTGCATTCCCCTCGATCCCTTCTGCGGGACCATGGGGGTTGCTCCCGGAGAGAAAGGGGAATTCCCGGTGATGCCGCCTGGACGGTTTGGTGGAAACATGGACATCCGCCACCTGACAAGAGGGACGACGCTCCTTCTGCCCGTCCAGGTGGAGGGAGCTCTTTTTTCTTGCGGGGATTGCCATGCAGCCCAGGGCGACGGTGAAGTATGTGTGACAGGGATTGAGGCCCCCATGCATGTTGCTCTGCGCTTCCGCGTGCGCAAGGACCGCTCGATCCCTGAACCACAGTTCTTCACCGCAGGGCCGCTCACGAGCAAGTACGACGGCAAGGGGTATTATGCCACGACGGGGATTAGCCCAGATCTTATGGAAGCTTCCCGAAAGGCCGTCCGCCACATGATCGAGCACCTTGTGCGCACCTACAATCTCACGCCAGAAGATGCCTACGTGCTCTGTAGCGTGGTCGTGGACCTCAAGATCAGCGAGGTGGTGGACAAGCCCAACTGGATCGTCACCGCCTATCTCCCCTTGGGCATCTTTGTCTAAAGAGCCTGTTGAGGACGGGACCTCCACAACCGTCGAGAGGCTTTTATCGGGAAGTTCACTGCTCTCTTTCTGGGGCGAATGGAAAGCGCCAAGGACAACCGATCGCAGTCACCGGGCAGCGTCGATCGCCCGCAGTTGAGTGGTGGTGTGTGGTTCCTCGCCTGTGCGATCCTGGCGTTGCCCCTTGTTGCTGTATCTGTCCTCGGAGCAAGCCCGAGGTTGGCCCTCCTTCAGTATCGCTCCATGCTCGTCCTCGCTGCGAACCACTTAGTCACCCTTGGATGGGGCACAATGGTCGCCATTGGATCTCTCCACCAGATGCTCCCTGCAGCCGCCGGAGTGCCACGCGGCGGAGACCGCTTGATGCCATTCCAGTTCGGCCTTTACCTTGTGGGGGTGACTGCTCTGGCTGCTGGGTTCGGGTGGCACCTCTTGCCCCTCCTCCTCTTTGGAGGGGGTGCGGTCTTCACGGCTATCCTCCTTGCCATCGGCAGAGCCACCGCTGTTCTGATGCATCGCACGCGCTGGCTCCCATCGCTGAGTTATATTGTAGTTGCACTCGCCTGCCTTGGCGGTGTGAGCGCCTGGGGGCTGATCCTCGTGCTTAACTGGAGGTTCCTCTTCTGGAGGGATCTTATTGGGCCCGTTGGGCTCATGGTGCACTTGCCCCTAGGCCTTATTGGCTGGTTCGCAACACTCGTCGCTGGTGTCTCTTACTATCTCCTCCCCAGGTTCACCGGGTTGAAAGATCCCTCAAAGGTCCACCCACGGGCAGTGCTGGTGAGTTTGAGTGCAGGCCTCGCCGTGACCCTCGGAGGTGTCATTGTGCTGCCCGCTGGGGTACGTATCGGCCTTCTCCTCGTTGCCATCGGCGGATTCCTCTACACTGCGGATGTGGTTCGTTTCCTCCATGCATGGCCAAAGAAGGCACGGGATATCACCCGCGCCCACTGGAAGGTCATCGCTGCGGAGACAGGGATCTTGAGCGCGGGCCTCCTTGGATGGACGGTGGGAGTGCTTCCCGGCGATCCTCAGCGCTGGGCAGTAGCGGGTGTGAGCCTGTTCCTGCTTGGCTGGGTAACGCTAGCGATCACCGGCCAGGCTTACAAGGTGACCCCTTTCCTCATCTGGTACTATCGCTATCAACTGGGCATGGCCCCGCTTGAAGTTCCTCGCCTGGAGGCACCCTACTGGCCTCCTGCAGGCGGGCCTTCCCTCGCCTTGTTGGCATGCGGCGGAGCCCTTGTGGCCCTCGGTGTCCTCGCATGGTCCCCTGCAGTGAGCATGTTGGGAGGTCTTGCATTTTTTGCCGGGGCAGTGGTGTTTTCCTATCTTCTGGGATACTCTTGGCTTCCTAGGCTTTGGGGCAGGTGAAGAGGTATGAGGGTGCTCGTGACGGGAGGGGCTGGGTTCATCGGGTCGCATCTTGTGGACGCCTCGATTGCTTCTGGCTACGAGGTCATCGTCGTTGATGACCTCTCATCGGGGCGGAGGGAGAATGTCCATCCACGCGCGAAGTTCTACCAGGTCGACATCGCCAGCAATCACCTTGGAGAGGTATTCGCAGAGGAGCGTCCCGAAATTGTGGTCCATCACGCGGCCCAGGCTTCCGTGGTCCGCTCCGTGCAAGAGCCGCGATATGATGCTATGGTGAACGTCCTTGGGACTGTTCAAATCCTGGAGCAGTGTGTGCGCTGGAAGGTGCGCAAGGTGGTTTTCGCCTCCACCGGGGGAGCGATCTATGGCGAGCCAATTTCTATCCCCGTCACTGAGGACCACCCAATTGCCCCGATTAGCCCTTACGGGATCACCAAGTACATCGGAGAACTCTACCTCGCGTTCTACCATAAAGCCTATGGCCTTCCCTATGTCTCCCTCCGCTACGCCAATGTGTACGGCCCGCGCCAGGACCCTACCGGGGAGGCGGGCGTGGTCGCGATCTTCATCGATGCGATGCTTCGGGGAAGGGCGCCGACCATCTTTGGTGATGGCACCCAGACGAGAGATTTCGTCTATGTGGAGGATGTTGTGCAGGCGAACCTTCTTGCGATGCAGTCGGAGGTGGTAGGGGTGATGAACATTGGGACCGGAGTAGAAACCTCTGTGAACCTCCTCTATGCGAAGCTTGCGCAACTAACGGGGTTTACGGATCCCCCCGTGTACGCGGCGCCGCGTCCCGGGGATGTCTACCGCATTGCCCTGGACCCAGATCGCGCGCGCTCCCTGCTAGGCTGGAGGCCGAAGGTGACCTTGGAAGAAGGGTTGCGCCGTACTGTCGAGGCGTTCAAAGAACAGGCAGCAAGGGAGGGCGGTGGTTGAGTGCACCGTGTTCTCGTGACCTCGACAACCTTTGGCCTTGCTTCCAACAAGCCTGTGGAGTATCTGCGGGACCACCAATGTGAGGTCATCTTCGGCCCCCGGCGCCCCCTTCGCGATGAGGAGCTTGCTCGTCTCATCCCCGGGTTCCACGCGCTCATTGCTGGTCTCGATGAGGTCGGTCCAAAGAGCCTCAACAGCGCTGACCTCCTGCGGGTTATCGCCAGGAGAGGAGCCAGTTTGGACCTCATCGACCTCCGTGGGGCAACGGAGCGCGGGGTCGTCGTCTTCTCTTTGCCTAGGATGGATGCGGAGTCAGTGGCCGATCTTACTTTCGGTCTTATCCTGGCAGTCGCAAGACACATCCCCCAGGCAGATCGTCGGGTGCGAGCAGGATACTGGGATCGTCCCATTGGCAGGGATGTCTGGGGGAAGGCGTTGGGGATTGTCGGTTTTGGGAGGATCGGCTCAGCTGTGGCCAGGAGGGCGCGGGGCTTTTCCATGCGCCTCCTTGCATATGACCGATCTCCTGATCCGGACCTTGCCCGCGAACTGGGGGTAGAATTTGCGGATCTCCCCATGCTCCTTCAGGAAGCTGATTTTGTCACCATTCACCTCCCTCTCACACCGGCGACGAAAGGGTTCATCTCGCTTCGGGAGCTGAAAATGATGAAGCCCACCGCGTATCTGATCAACACAAGCCGTGGAGGCGTGGTAGACGAAGCGGCTCTTTATCAGGCTCTTACCAAGGGGTGGATCGCGGGTGCCGCCCTGGACGTCTTTTCCGAGGAACCTCCAAAGGGGAACCCTCTGCTCGAGCTTGAGAACGTAGTCTGCACTCCGCATATGGGGACCTACACTGTGGAGACGCTCGAGATGATGGACATGTACTGCGCCCGGGAGGTTGTGCGTGCATTGCATGGGGAGATCCCGCAAGGGACGGCGAACCCGGAGGTGTTCCGGTGAGCGAGCCACCCCAAATAACCCCCAGCAAAATCTCTTGTCGAGCTTTTGCTGGGATCCTGCTCTTTCAAGAGAGGCCCCGTCAAAGTCAGACTTTTCCCTGGGTACTTGGGTCCCAGGCCCAACCGAAAGGATCTTACTTGGACGGGCTCGGTTCTTCGCATGAAGAGTTGAGGAAGGAGTGCGCGTATCGTATAATGAAAATACAACAGGGAGGGCGGTTAGCTCAGCGGGAGAGCGCCTGCTTCACACGCAGGAGGTCAGAGGTTCAAAGCCTCTACCGCCCACCAGGATTTGCTCCGTCAACTTCTCAGGCGTTCTCTGCAAGGGTGGCTTCTAAAGCTGAAGGGGGTTACCTGCCGTTCCTGTAGTGTGGGAAAGTTTCGAGGAAAATTTCTGGATTTTTCCGCTCTCATTGGAGGAGGAAGTGGCCCGAGGTTAGCGAACGTAAGTGTATATCGCTTTTATTTTGTACTGGGAAAAGGCCAAAGGAGCAAATGCAATCTACACTCTGCGGTAGGGGGGTGAGCGCTGAAGGGACAGGTGGGAAGGAGCAGGGTTTTCTCTAAGGTTTGTGATTCTCTCCGAAACCCATGGGAAGTGCAGGTGAGACTATCGCGAAAGGAGGAGGGAAAAGGATGAGGCGATTGAATTTTCTGAAGATCTTCGTCGCCTTAGTCTTGGTTACGGTGGGCGCTTATCTTGTACCCCTTGCCCCCGCTGCTACCGTCGGCCCTGTCACAGATCCCATTGGGGTCGTGAAGATCGGAAAAGGCGAGCCCATTGTGATCGCCTGGTGGTTCGTGGTTGAGGGGCCTGATGCGAGCTTGGGCATCGACACCAAGCGCGGGGTCGAGATCGCCGTGGATGATATTGGTGGGAAGCTCCTCGGCCATCCCATCAAGCTCATTGGCGAGAACTCCGGGTGCAATGCTGAGGGTGGTGTGACCGCAGCGACCAAGATCGCGGCGAACAAGCAAGTCGTCGCAGCAGTGGGTTCTAACTGCTCGAGCGAAGCAGTGCCCGGTGTCCCCATTCTCTGGAAGGCCGGCATCCCCACCGTCTCCCCCTCCAATACTGCTCCGATCCTGACGGACCCCAAGCGCGGTCCTGGCTACGATGGATACCTGCGGACCGCCCACAACGATAAAGTCCAGGGGAGGGTCGCAGCGGAGTTTGCCCGAAAGGTCCTCAAAGCCAATAAGGCAGCGACCATCCACGATGGGAGCCCGTACGCTGAGCAGCTGGCTGCCGTGTTTGCGGAGAACTTCGAGAAGCTTGGTGGGAAGATCGTTGCTCGGGAGGCCATTTCCCCCACAGATACAGACATGCGCCCTGTGCTGACACGGATCTCCCTAGGCGTCCCTGACATCATCTACTACCCGATCTTCATCGCCGCGGGCGGACACGTGACGCGGCAGGCGAAGGAGATCGGTGGGCTCAAGAAGACTGCCCTCATGGGTGCTGACGGTATGTTCTCCCCGGACTTCCTGAGGGCGGCAGGGCCTGCTGCTCTAGGGATGTACCATACGAGCCCTGATCTCTCCCCGGAGGCCCTCGGACCGCGGTATGTGGAGTTCCTGAAGAAGCACGAGAAGAAGTACGGGGAGAAACCTCTGGCACCGTTCCACGCACACGCCTATGACGCTGCCATGATGATCTTCGAAGCGATCAAGAAGGTGGCCAAGACCGATGCCGCGGGGAACCTGTACATTGGACGGAAGGCCCTGCGCGATGCCCTGTACGCCACCAAGAACTTCAAGGGATTGACTGGTATCCTTACGTGCAACCAGTGGGGGGACTGCGCCGATCCCAAGATCGCCGTCTACCAGGTTGTCAATACCGACCCAGCGACGTGGAACCCTGGGGTGAACCCCAAGAAGATCTGGACACCATATGTAAAGCGGTGAGGTGAGCTCACCGGATAAGAAGGCCGGGGATGAGCCTGGGTCTAGCAGGCTCATCCCCGGTTGTTGCGAGGGAGGACCGTGATCGCGATACAGCGTATCTGGTGGCAAAGGCTTTCGTTTGTGAACCTCTTCCTCTGGGCTTTCCGGATCGCGGTCATCGTGGTGGTGATCTGGGGGACCGCAGGGACCCTGATGGCCGGGAAGTACCAGAGGGAGCACTGGATCTTCTTCACAGTCTTTGGCCTTGCCCAGGGAGGCATCTACGCCCTCATCGCCCTCGGATACACGATGGTGTACGGGATCTTGCGCATGATCAACTTCGCCCACGGCGAGGTGTTCATGAGCGGGGCCTACACCGCGTACTTCGCCGCCGCAGCGCTTTATAACTCCGGCTATCTCAACCGGCACCCATTGATCAGCTTCCTCATCTTGCTGTCCATTGCCATGAGCGTGTCTATGGGCGTGGCGGTGCTCCTCGAGCGCATCGCCTATAGGCCTCTCCGCTATGCCCCTCGCTTGGTTCCTTTGATCACGGCCATCGGAGCTTCCTTCTTCCTCCAGTACACCTTCCGGGGTCTATACGGTTCCGGGTTTAAGGCCTATCCAGAGTTCGACGTCCTCAAAGGAGACTGGATCATCTTCGGGGTCCCGGTCCTGAGGACGCAGGTGCTGGTGCTGGTGGCTTCCGTTCTGATGATGGTGGGCCTGTATACCTTCGTGATGCGCACGAAGATCGGAACTGCCATGCGGGCAGTGTCGGAGGATATGGACGCAGCGGCCCTCATGGGAGTGAATGTAGACCGGGTGATTGCTATCACCTTTGCTGTGGGCGGGGCGATGGCCGGAGCCGCAGGCGTTCTTTATGCGATGGTGTTTAAGCAAGTTCACTTCTTCATGGGGTTCGTCCCAGGGATCAAGGCGTTCACCTCCGCTGTGTTGGGAGGTATCGGGAACATTCCAGGAGCCATGCTGGGTGGGATGTTCTTAGGGCTGATCGAGTCGATTGGTCCGGCGTTAATCCTCGATGGTCTGGGGATCGTCGCACCGTACCAGCTGAAGGACGTGATCGCATTCACCATGCTCGTGATGGTCCTGATCTTCCGGCCATCTGGCATCCTGGGTGAGCGGCTTGCCGTGAAGAAGGCGTAGGTGGGTCGAGCATGGGAGCATCGGGCGCGCAGAGAACACCTTTGAGGCAGGCGGTCCAGATTGGGCTGATCTTCGGTGTTGTGGGGGTTTACCTCTCGCTCGTGGGGATGGTGGAGACCTTCCACGGGCGCGCGGTGATCGCTGGGGTGATCTCCCTGGGCCAGGCTTTGTTGCTGCTGACGGGATTGGGTGCCGGATTCGTGGTTGCTCGTCGGATTCCAAAGGACCGTCCATGGCACAGTGTTGCTTACGGTGCTCTCGCAGGGTCCCTCGCTGGGCTGGTCCTCTTCACTCTTCCTCTCCTTGGGAACTTTGTGCATCTCCGCTCGATGTTCGTCAACGCCTCGCCGACTCTCTTCGAGCTGCTCACCTTCGGGAGGGGCCTGGTCAGGGGAGGCTTGCTCCTCTTGGTTGTGGGAGCGTTCTTGGGGATGAGCAGCGTCTTGATCTTGCGGATCCCTCGAAGAATTCTTCGCCCCGTTGGTGTAGGCGTAACCACCATCTTTCTCGTGAGCCTGTTTCAGGAACAACTGGAGATCATGCTCGCAGGTCCGGAAGCAATCGAAGAAATCCGCCGTTTCCTCTTTGATGTGAGGGGCCTTACGATTCCTGGAGCTTCTTTCCTCCTCGTGGTCACGGCTGTAGGCAACGCCCTGTGGACGAAGTATAGGGAGAGTATCCGACAGCGGGCGAACCAATTACCCGCGGCGGGTCAGAAGAGCCTCCGTGCGCTTCTCCTGGTGGCGGGGATTCTTCTTGTCCTGATCCTGCCCATCGTTACAGGGTCGTTCTTCGCCCAGGTCCTCGTGTTCGTGGGGCTGTACACCCTTATGGGGTTTGGCCTGAACGTTGACCTCGGCTTCGCCGGCCTCTTCGACCTCGGCTTTGTCGCTTTCTTCGCTATCGGCGCCTACACTGCTGCACTTCTGACCTCCCAGGGGCCTCTTGGGATTGCGCATATTTCCTTCTGGGGAGCGATCCCCATCGTCGTGCTGATGTCCCTCCTGGCGGGGGTGATGCTTGGTGTCCCCGTGCTCGGGATCCGGGGTGACTACTTAGCCATCGCGACCCTGGGCTTCGGCGAGATTATCCGGTTGCTGGTCCTCTCAGACTTCCTCCGCCCGTGGCTTGGAGGGTCTCAGGGAATTCTGGAGATCCCAAAGCCCATGATCTTCGGGTTCGAGCTGGCAACCCCCCAGCAGATCTTCTATGTGACTGTGATCTTCTGTGTGGTGGTCGCGTACATTGCCTGGCGCCTCCGGGACTCTCGGATAGGGCGGGCTTGGATCGCTATCCGGGAGGACGAGGATGTGGCAGCGGCGATGGGGATCAACCTCATCAACGCAAAGCTTCTTGCCTTTGGCATCGGCGCCTCCTTCGCGGGGGTTGCAGGTGCGATCTTCGCCTCCATGGTGGGGTCGGTCTTCCCCCACTCGTTCAACCTGTTCATCTCGATCAACGTCCTGGCTTTGCTCATTGTGGGCGGTCTAGGAAGCCTGCCGGGGGTTGTTGTCGGTTCGCTTGCCCTGATCGGTTTACCGGAACTCCTCCGGGAGTTCTCCGAATTTCGGCTTCTCGTTTATGGCGCTGCCCTGGTGGCAATGATGCTTCTCCGACCAGAAGGGCTGTGGCCAGAGCCCGTGCGGAGGCGTGAGCTCCGTGAGTTCGAGCCAGGTGTCCAGCCGGTAGCGGAGGAAGCCCTTGCAGGGACGAAAGGGCAGGTGGAGGTGGAAAGGCTGTAATGGCCATCTTGACGGTGCAGAACCTGACCAAACGCTTTGGAGGGCTCGTCGCCCTGAACCGACTCAGCCTGGAAGTGGAGGAGCGGGCGATCCACAGCATCATTGGGCCCAACGGTTCGGGGAAAACCACCTTCTTTAACTGCGTAACAGGGTTTTATAAGCCAGAAGAGGGAGAGATCATCTTTCAAGGGGTTCCCATCAACGGCCTGACTCCAGATCAGATCAACCGGCTGGGCATCGCCCGGACGTACCAGAACATTCGCCTGTTCGCCAACATGACCGCTCTGGAGAACGTTCTCGTCGGGATGCACCCCCGGCTTAAGTCGACCTGGGTCGGTGCAGTTCTGAACACACCGTATACCCAGGAGGAAGAGAAACAAGCGGTCAAGCGAGCCCAGGAGATCCTCCACTTTGTTGGCCTGAAGGGAAAGGGAGACTTCCTTGCGAGGAACCTGCCCTATGGGGATCAGCGCCGACTGGAGGTGGCGCGTGCCCTCGCCAGCTCCCCTAAACTGCTCCTCCTGGATGAGCCCATGGCCGGGATGAACCCCCGGGAGACCATGGAGATGATGAGCCTGATTCGCCGACTCCGTGATGAACTAGGGATCACCATTATCCTCATTGAGCATCAGATGCGCGCGGTGATGGGGATCTCAGAGCGCGTCACCGTGCTCGATTACGGAGAGAAGATCGCAGAGGGAACCCCCCAGGAGATCCAGAACAACCCGCGGGTGATCGAGGCATACCTCGGGACAAGCAAGGCGGTCGCAGACGTCACCCGCTGAAAGCACTGCCCCCAAAGCTTTCTTCCCTTCTTGCCTATAACCTTTACCCTTGACATTTGTGGAGCCGAAATATATCATTAGTTAATGATACGATGATCTTTGGAGGCTCTGCTTATGCTGATGACTGCGAAAGAACAGGCCATTGGTCTGAAAGCTAAGCTTTTCCGCGGATTTTCTGACCCCTCCCGTCTCTCCATCCTTGAGGCATTGCGGGATGGACCTCTGACAGTTACAGAGATCGTGGAAGCAACAGGACTCAGTCAGTCCAATGTCTCCAACCATCTCGGATGCTTGCGAGACTGTGGGCTAGTCTCCCGTAGGCAGCAGGGGCGATACGTATTCTATCAGCTGAGCGACCCGCGGGTCAGGAGGCTCCTCCATCTTGCCGATGAACTCCTGGCGGAGGTGGCAAAGGGTGTCTACGAGTGTACCCGGTACAATGTCTCATAATCTTTCAGCAAAGGCGTCTTGAATTTTTGGCGGAGGGGGGAAATGGCTGCGAGGCGGATTTTGGAGGTTCCCATCGAAGGGATGGATTGTAGAGAGTGCACTCTACACGTGAGGAGGGCTCTTGCAGAACTTGCCGGGGTGAAGTCGGTGGAGGTTTTCCTTTCCTCCCAGAAGGCCGTCCTTGAGGTTGACCCGGAGCTTGTGGATCTTCCGGCGATCCGAAGGGCTGTGGAGCAGGCGGGGTACAGAGTCCCTGAGGGGGTGGATAGCCAGGAGCCCTCGTCGCGCCTGGATGCTACCAGTTTTGTGAGATCCATCTTCACCCTGCTGGGGATGGTCTTCGGAGCCGTGCTGTTCATTGTGGTGGTCGGGGAATGGTTAGGTCTCCTTGCGGCGGTCACCGAAAGGATCCCATGGCCAGCAGGGTTTGCCATCGTTCTTCTTGGAGGATACCCGGTGTTCTGGAAGGTTCTCCGGGCTGCCCTCCGCGGACAGATCCTGGCGCATACCTTGATGAGCGTGGGGGCGCTCGCTGCGGTAGCGGTAGGGGAATGGGCGGCAGCTGCAGTGGTGGTGTTCTTTATGCACGTAGGGGAGTATGTTGAGAAGTTCACTGCAGAACGTGCCCGCCGTGCGGTGAAAGAGCTTACCTCCCTTGCGCCGCAAGTAGCCCGCGTCCTCTATGAGGGCACAGAGAAGGAGGTCCCCATCTCCGAGGTGTCTGTGGGAGACACGGTGATCGTCCGGCCAGGGGAGAAGATTCCCGTAGACGGGGAGGTCACGGGCGGCCATGCCACGGTTGACCAGTCCGCCATTACGGGGGAGTCCATGCCCGTAGAGGTAGGACCTGGAGCGAAGGTGTTTGCAGCTACCCTCGTTCGTCTGGGAAGTCTCCAGATTCGGACCACCCGTGTGGGACAAGACACGACGTTCGGACGCGTTATCAAGATGGTTGAGGAAGCAGAAGCACACCGTGCGGAGGTACAGCGGATCGCCGATAAGTTCTCCGCTTATTATTTGCCTGTGGTGGCCGGCATTTCATTTCTCACCTTCCTGATCCGTCGAGACCCGTTAGCGGCTGCTGCAGTGCTGGTTGTCGCATGCTCCTGCTCCTTTGCCCTGGCAACCCCCATTGCCATGCTTGCATCCATTGGCGCGAGCGCGCGACGCGGCATTCTCATCAAAGGCGGGAGATACCTGGAATCCTTGGTCCGTGCTGATACCCTCCTGGTCGATAAAACTGGGACGCTGACCCTTGGCCGGCCAGAGATCACGGAGATCGTCCGCGTGAATGCGTCCTCCGAGGACGAGGTGCTCGCCCTTGCTGCTTCCGCTGAGCGTTACTCAGAGCACCCTCTGGCGGAGGCGGTACGCAGGGCTGCCAGGGCGAGGAAGCTCCCGCTTCTGGACCCAGAGACCTTCGAGTCCTTTCCAGGGTTTGGAGTGCGTGCCCGGGTGGATGGTCATGTCATCACTGTCGGTAGCCGCAGGATGGTTGCGCCGTCTTCCTTCCTGCTGAAAGGAGAGCCCCCGACCACTTCCTCGCCTCCTGTGGAAGGGCAAAAGGACGGGGGTGAGGATGAACGTGCCGATTTTGCGGGAGCTCCAGTTACACGCATCGTGGAGTCCCTTGAGTCCCAAGGCAAGACCTTGCTCTATGTGACCAGGGATGGGGAGCTCATAGGGATCCTGGCTGCAGCCGACACGATCCGCCCTGAAGTCCCCCGGGCGATAGAGGCCATTCGTGAGCTTGGCCTGCGCCACATCGAACTCCTCACGGGGGACAACGAGCGTGTGGCTGCGTCCATTGCCAACTCCCTGGGTGTCCGATTCCGTGGGAACCTCCTCCCTGAGGATAAGATCGCCATCGTCAAAGAATACCAGGCGAAGGGGCAAACGGTGGTGATGATTGGGGACGGGATCAACGACGCACCTGCCTTGTCCCAGGCCGATGTTGGGATCGCCATGGGCGGAGGAACTGATGTGGCTATCGAGGCAGCGCCTATCGTTCTGATGCGGGATGATTGGACGCTAGTTCCTGAAGTCTTCCAGATTGCCCGCCGCACCATGCGTGTGGTGGGAATGAACATTGCCTTCACTGCGGTGTACAACATGCTGGGGCTCTCCCTTGCTGCTTTTGGATACCTCCCTCTCGTCTTCGCGGCAGCTGCTCAATCCATTCCAGACATCGGGATCCTTCTCAATTCCTCCCGACTCCTCCGCTACCGCTGGGGCAAACGTGGCCCATCCTCTTGACATCCCCACCATGGCCTCGCTCGCTCGAGGGTCCTGCTGCTGATCTCGGAGGTCACTTAAGACTCGAGGGGAAAATTTCCCTTGACAAATCCGCCTTCCTCTTTCAAGATATTGGTAGGATCTAAAAGATCTTTTCAATCTTTTAGAGGCCTTGGCGGTTGCTGTGATGCTTCTAGGGCAGATAGACGCCTTCAGTGAATCCGTCGCCCTGTCCGGTCCGCAAAGGTTGCTGGCCTGGCGAAATCCCCGCATTCTCCACAACTGCGATCATTCCTCCATTTGACTTTTGCCGGGGCCTCTCTCAGAAATCCAGATCTGTCGACGGGAGCATGTGCGTGCACAGGCAGTGAGCACGGGGAGGTGGAGAGTCCATGCAGGAACGTGAGCCATTCTTGCAGAGGTTACACAATCACATTTGGCTGTGGCTTCTCTTGAGCAACCTGATCTTCTTTGTGGTGTACCTGATCTGGGGTGTGCTCGATATCTTCCGGATCCCGGCCAGGTAGGAGGGATGGAGAATGGCAACCGTTCCGGAACGGTACTGGTGGCACGAAAAAGTCGAACCCCTGGAGAAGATCTGGTTGTTCCTGGCTTTTCTCCTAGTGGTCGTATTCTTCTCTGCGTGGATGCTCATCTGGCATGCCATTGGCCAACAGAACTCCACGGGGAAAGCATACCGGGTAGATCCTGCCGCTTTTAAGGCCGAGGTTGACCAGTTCGTCGAGCGATACAAGGTCGGGGAGGAGAACGGCAGACCGGTTGTGGAGCCTCCCGCTGGGGGGGATGCGTATATGTACGCTACACGGTTCGCTTTCTACCCGATCCTGCGCCTCAAGGTGGGAGAGCAGTACACTCTCCACATCGCTGCCTTGGACTACCTCCACGGTTTCTCCATCTCGAACCCGCACCAATGGAACATCCAGCTCTATCCAGGGTACGAGTGGGTTTTCTCTTTCCGACCGAATGCACCGGGTGTCTACAATGTTGTCTGCAACGAGTATTGCGGGATCGGCCATGAGATGATGGTTGGCAAAATCATCGTGGTGGAGAGGTGAGCCATGGCTGAGGTCTATCGGTCCTGTCCCGTCACGGGGTTTAAGGTCTATGGACAGACGGAGGCCCTGATCAAGGCGAACGCTGTTGCAGCGGTCGTAGCCCTTCTCATTGGAGGCGTTTCCGCCCTCGTCATCCTGCTCACCCGCTGGCTGGGAGCGTTCCCGCCGCGGACCTTTTACCTGTTTGTGGCCCTCCATGGGTGGAACATGCTCATCTTCTGGATCATCCTCTTCGAGGTAGCGATCCTCTACTTCGCCGGCTCAGTGATGCTGAACACAAGGCTGGCTGCGCCCACTCTGGCCTGGATTGCCTTCGGGCTGATGGTGGTGGGAGCTGCAATGGTGGATTATGCCATCCTCCGTTCCCCTGCCAATTCCCTCTCGTTCCAGCCTTACCCTCCCCTCCGGGGGACGCCGGATTTCTACCTTGGGACGATCCTGTACGCGGTTGGCGCGCTCATCGCTGTGGCGATCTTCTTTGCC